>JANOCQ010000303.1:0-46075 GCA_031412255.1 Paracoccaceae bacterium
CGCCGGGAAGGTCCTTGAAGGTGGCCGAGATGCGCCGGTCCACCGCCATCGCGCCGGTATCAACGGGGACCGAGCCGGCGAAACGTGGCAAGGTGGTGCGGTAGGCGCGGATCAGGAAGACCGCCTCGATCAGGTCACCCCGCCCCTGCTTGATCGCAAGTGCAGCAAGGTCGGGGTCGTAAAGCGAGCCTTCTGCCATCACCCGGTTCACCGCCAGCCGCATCTGCTCGCGGATCTGCGGGATGGTGAGTTCGGGCACCGCCCGGTCACCCCGCCGCTCCTCGGCCAGCCACTGGTGCGCATTGTCGATTGCGCGTTCGCCACCCTTGACGGCCACATACATCAGATCGTCTCCACGCGGGTGGATCTTGGCAGACCGGCGATCTGGTCTCCGGCGGTGAAGAAGGTGTCAAAGCCCAGGGGGAACAGCGCTCGGTTGGCGCGGAAGGCCGCGGTTTCCGGTAGGTTAAGCCGGGTTGCCATCTCGATGCCTGGGCCGGTCAAGGCGGGGCCGTGGTTCGCCAACTGCGCACATTCGACGATCAGCGTGGCCGAACGGTCAGGATAATCAGGCTCACCGATGCTGAAGCGGTGGATGGGTTGAAGAGCCTGCCAGGTTCCGACCGCAAAGTCCGCATCCTCGGCGCCCGACAGCGGCGCACCAATGTGAAAGGCCACCCAGTCGCGGACGGCAGGGCAGTCGGCCGCACCCGCAAGATGCAAACGGGTCGTGGGGTCGGTCAGGACCAAGAGGGCCACCCCGGCCGCAGTGGACAGTGGCGCGGGCGGTGTGGCACCCTGGACCCGTCGGATCGTGCCTGGGCGCGCCAATGCCTCAAGTATCTCCCGGAAGGCGCGGGCGGATTGAACGGAGGCTTCAGCGAAACCTCCTTCCAGTGCATCGGCGATCATTTGTCCTCTCCCCGAACCATGGTGAAGAAATCGACCTTGGTGCCCGCCGCTTTTGCCGCGCGGCCAGACCGGCGGCTCAGTGAATCCGACACCAGCGGATGCAGAATGCGTGCGTACAGATCAGCTGCCTCATTCCCCTGCATCAGCGCGTCGACCGCCGCCGCGCGCAGCGCATGGCCCTTGTCGCGGCCCTGGACCCAGGCGTGACCAACCTCCCCCGTTGCCAGCAGGACCGAGGCGCGGGTCACGGTCATCTCGCCCAAGTTGAAGGCCGCCCCGGTGGCTCCAACCCTGCCCCGCACCATCACCGTACCGATCTCGGGCTGGCGGAGGACGGAATGGCTCGGCAGGTCCGGAAACAATTCCGCCAGACGCGCGGGCGGCGCCTTTGCAAGCACCGACATCCAGGCCTTGCGGTCAGTTGGAGAGGCAGCGGTCATCGGCATCTCGACAGGTTTGAGGCTTGTCCAGCTATCTAGACAACTATACAAATATTAGCCGACGGTCGGCCTCCGGCCAATCGGAGAGTTGTGAATTTTTCATGACAGGATAAGGTGTTGAAAGATCCCCTCTGGTCCTCTATCGCGACCGCCCTGACGACCGAGATCGCATCGGGCCACTACCGCCCCGGCGACAGACTGCCGACGGAGGCCGCCTTGGCCGCCCGCTTTGGAGTGAATCGCCACACGATCCGCCATGCCCTATCGGCGCTGACGGAACGAGGTCTGGTCCGCTCGCGGCAGGGGGCCGGGATCTTTGTCGAGCAGCGCCCAACCGATTATCCATTGGGTCGCAGGGTGCGGTTTCATCAAAACGTGCTTGCGGCGGGCCAGACCCCCTCGCGCCGGATCAGCCGGACCGAGACGCGTCCCAGCGATGCCGAAGAGGCGCGGGCCTTGCGTCTGCGCCCAGGCGATGCGGTGCATGTCGTCGAGGGAGTGTCCTTGGCCAATGGCCAGCCGATCGCCGCGTTCCGCTCTATCTTCCCGGCCGCACGGTTTCCGGGTCTCCTGGCGGTGGTCCGCGAAACGGGCTCGATCACCCGCTCGCTCGAGGAATCGGATCTGACCGATTACACCCGCGCTGAGACGCGACTGACGGCCCAACTGGCCGACCCGGTGCTGGCGGTGGCACTGGCGGTCCGGTCGGGGGCACCGGTGTTGCGGACGGTGGCGGTGAACGTGGACTCGGCAGGCGTTCCGGTGGAACACGGGATGACCTGGTTCGCGGGCGAAAGGGTCACGCTGACTGTGGCGAATCAGGCCTGATACTTCTCCAGGAAACCTTCGGCATTCAATGATCGGAAATCCATAAGGGCAGCCCGCAGCCGGTCATGCGACCAGTCCCACCAGGCCAGCGCCATCAGCCGGTCGGCAATGCCGGGCGAAAAGCGGGAGCGCAGCGGTTGGGCGGGAACGCCGGCCATGATCATATAGGGGGCTACGTCCTTCGTCACCACGGCGCCCGCAGCGACGACGGCTCCGACGCCGATGGTCACCTCGGGCTTCACAATCACTCCATGACCAAGCCAGGTGTCCGGGCCAATCACCGTGCGACGGCTGGCGCGGTGGGCCATGAATTCGGCGTCGTCGGGGATGTCGTCCCAATATGAGGTCGAGCGGTAGAGAAAGTGGTGCAGGCTGGCGTTGCCCATCGGGTGATCGGTCGGGCCGATGCGTGTCAGCGCTGCGATGTTGGCGAACTTGCCCACGGTAGTGTTGGCGATGTCCGAAAGCCGGTCGCAGTAGGCGTAGTCCTCGAAGGTCGAGTTCAGGACGCGGGAGCCTTCGCCAACCTCGCACCAGGCACCGAAGCTGGAGTTGACGATCTGGCAACCGGGATGGACGAAAGGTTCGGTGGCGGAAAGCTTGGGCACCTTATGCCCCCTTAATCAGCTTGCGGCGTAGCCAGCCGGACAGGCTGTCCATCAGCATGACCATCAGGACGATCAGCACCATGTAATAGGCGACCTCTTCCCAGTCCTTCTGCGTGATAATCGCCTGGGTCAGCAGAAGCCCGATTCCCCCGCCCACGATGGCACCGATGACGGTGGCGCTGCGGGTGTTTGATTCCAGGTAGTAAAGCACCTGCGACAGCAGGACCGGCGTGATCTGCGGGATGACTCCAAAGCGGGCGCGTTGCAGGCTATTCGCACCGGTGGACTGGATGCCTTCGACCTGGCGTTCGTCGATGTTCTCCAGCGCCTCCGAGAAGGTCTTTCCGAAAGTGCCGACATCGGTGATCGCGATGGCAATGGCGCCCGTCATCGGCCCCGGTCCGAACGCGCGGCTCAGAATGATGGTCCAGATCAACCCGTCCACCCCGCGGATGAAGTCGAACACACGGCGGGCAGCAAAGCGGAAGGGACCAAGCGGGTTGAAGTTGCGGGCGGCAAGGAAGCCCAGCGGCAGAGCCACGATCGCGGCGCTCATAGTGCCAAGAAAGGCCATCAGGATCGTCTCGAAGATCGCCCAGACCACATCCGCGTGCCGCCACATCTTGTTGGTCCAGAACTCGGCCACCATGTAGCCCAGGTTCGACCGCTCGGGGTCGATCCGGTCGGCGGTAGTGGTCAGACCTGCAAGCTCGGCAAAGGACTTGCCGTAGAAAGGGCTGTCGAGAGTGAAGAACCAAAGCTCCCAGCCGGGTTCGTATTTGAACGTCTCGACCTTGGAGCGGCTGTAGCTGAACCGCCCCGCCCCTGTGGTGACAGAGACCTTGTTTTCAGCAACCGAGATCCAGTCCGGGATCGGCTCTGGCGCAGTCAGGACCGGTTTTCCGCCCACAGGCCGGATGTCGACGGTGCCGTATCCGGGGACAACATACCGCGCGCCCTGGTCGTCGTAGGTGACGATGTGGCCGCCGCCGAGGTCGATCTGCGTAACCTCGCCAGCAACGGTCACCCAATCCGGCAGCATCCCGTCGGGATAGGTTCCCTTGTTCTCGCCCTCAATGGCGACAGTGACAGTGTCCGTGCGGTTGTCGCGGGTGACATGGGTCTTGTGCGACCAGAAGTCGGACAAGAGGATCGCGGCATTGTCAAACCGGGCGCGTTGGGCCAGTCCGGCAAGATCAAAGCTGATCGCGGCGTAGACAAGGTAGGCCAGGATCGCGGCAGGGATCGCGAAGGCCATCCTGCGTCGCGCGGCAAAGCTTCGGGCGACGCTGTCGGCCAACGTGCGGGAAATCGTGGCGGTCATGGCGTCAGGCCCCTTTCACCAGCTTGTTCCGATAGTGGTCGGAAACCCGGTCGATCACCACGATGGCAAGGAACAGAAGCGCGAAGATCGCCACCACCTCGTCATAGCGGCCCTGGCCCCATTGCATCGCCAGCTTCAAGTCGTGGCCGATGCCGCCTTCCCCGACGAAGCCCAGAATCGCACTGGCCCGAACGTTGATCTCGAACCGCAAAAGCGCGTAGCTTAGCCAGTTCGGAGCCACCTGCGGGATCACCCCCAGCCACATGCGCTGCGACCAGTTGGCGCCGACCGAGGCGAGTCCCTCGACCGGTTTGAGGTCAGCGTTCTCCGCGACCTCGGAGAAAAGTTTGCCTAGGGCGCCCCCGGTGTGCAGCGCGATGGCGATGACGGCGGGGACCGGGCCACCGCCAAGGACGTAGATCAGCACGAGGGCAATCACGATCTCCGGGATGGCCCGCAGCGCGTCCATCGTGCGGCGGAAAACCGGGATCAGGCGCGGCCAGCGGGCAAGACCTCGGGTCGTCAGAAGGGACAGCGCCATTGCCGCCAGGGCGCCCAGAAGCGTGGCGACAGCAGCGATATTCAGTGTCTCGATCAGCGCGGAAATGTGGGCCATGAAAATGCCGGGCAGCAGGGCGCTCTTTTCCCACGCCTCGCTCAGCACCTCGGACGGGAAGTCGAAAACCTGGTGCAGGCCGTTCAGGAAGCCGCCGGCGTTGCGATCCTCGGCCACTGACCAGCCCGAGGCCATGAGTGCCACGAACACCACCAGGAGGATACCGCCATACATCCGCTTGCGGCGCACCATTTCCAGGTAGCCCTCGCGCGGGTCGGCGAGATTGGGGCGCGGGCCGGGGGCCGGACCGAATGCAGCGTCAACCATGGGATCATCCGGATATGAAAATGCCGGACCCCCAAGACGGGGGCCCGGCGATACGTCATGAAATCTTACATGCCTTCCTGCATCTTGCGGGCGGCCAGGATGCCCTCGTAGGCCGACTGTTCGACCGGGACAAAGTCCTTGGCCTCGCCGGCGGCGACGGCATAGGCGCATTCCGGGTCGGTTTGCCACAGGTCGTCGGTCAACTGGGTGACCTTGTCCTTCACCTCCTGCGGCAGGGCCTTGCGAACGACCATCGGGCCTTCCGGGATCAGCGCCGAGCGCCAGATCTCGACCAGGTTCGACATGTCTACCAATCCCGCATCGGCAGCCTTGCGGAACGCGCCGTTGGTGTAGCCATCTTCCCAGTTGCCCAGTCCGTCGGCCCAGGACACGCCTGCGTCGAAATCGCCGTTGGCAACACCGACGATGGTCTGCTCATGCCCGCCGGACATCTTCACTTCCGAGAAGTAGGTCTTGAGGTCGCCATACTTGGCAGCCAGTTCGGCACCGGGCACAAGATAGCCCGAGGTGGAGTTCGGGTCGGCGAAGGCGAAGGTCTTGCCTTTGGCATCCTCGATCGAGGTGATGCCCGAATCCTTCTTGGCGAAGGCGATCGAGTAGTAGCCGGTGGAGCCATCGGCGTTCTGCTTGGTCAGCTTCAGTTCGACAGCCTCCGGGTCGGTCAGGTAGACCTTGGCGTAAGCCGACGCGCCGAGCCAGGCATAGTCCAGCGTACCGCCAAGCAGGCCCTGGATCACGCCGTCATAGTCGGCCGGGGTGAAAAGCTTGACCGGAACGCCAAGCTCGGCTTCGATTTTTGCGCGGAAGCATTCGTTCGAGGTCAAGCGGTCCTGGGCGTTCTCGCCGCCGAGGATGCCGATGTTGAATTCCGTGATCTCCTGCGCGACGGCCGAGGTGGCCGTCAGCGCGACGAGGGCGGTTGCAGTCAGCAGCTTTTGCATGATTTCTCCGTGGGTAAGAACGGGGGGTTGGCAGTGGGGAGGTCAGGACAGCATGAGGTCCGCGTAGGTGCGGTCCGGGCTGGTGTCGGTGGGGATGGCGGTCGAGGTGGCGTCCTCGTTGAAGCTGGCGTCGGCGCCGTAGATCTCGCGCGCGACGCCGGTAGAAAGCTGGTCGGGGGTGCCGTCGAAGACGATGCGGCCGTCGCGCATCCCGATGACGCGGTCGCAGTAGCGCCGGGCGGTGTCGAGGGTGTGGAGGTTGGCGATGACCATGCGGCCGTCCTCGACGTTGATGCGCTTGAGGGTGTCCATCACCACCTGCGCGTTCATCGGGTCGAGGGAGGCGATGGGTTCATCCGCCAGGATGATCTTCGGGTCCTGCATCAGGGCGCGGGCGATGGCGACGCGTTGCTGCTGGCCGCCAGACAGCGCCTCGGCGCGTTTGGGGGCCTGTTCGGAAATGCCCAGGCGATCAAGGATCTCCAGCGCCTTCAGAATATCGGCGCGGGGCCAGAGATTGAACATGGTCTGCAGCGTGGAACGACGGTTCAGGATGCCGTGCAGGACGTTCGAGGCGACATCCATCCGAGGCACCAGGTTGAACTGCTGGAAGATCATCGCGCAGTGCGACTGCCAGGCGCGGGCCTCTATGCCTTTCAGCGCAAGCACGTTGCGGCCATCGACGCGGATCTCGCCCGATGTGGCGTCCAGAAGGCGGTTCATCATGCGCAGGAAAGTGGACTTGCCGGCGCCGGAGCGGCCAATGATGCCGACGAAGGCCGGGCGGTCGATCTGAAAGCTGATGTTGTCGACCGCGGCCTTCTGGCCGAACATCCGCGTCACGCCCTGCACATCCAGCATCGGTGGCCCCTTCGCTATGGTCTGGGACGGTCCTAGCGGGCCGATGTGACAGGCTGTCGAAGGCTGAATGAAGCTTGTGTGACGGCTACCACCGGACGTGGCGGGCCAGACATAGGTTTCCTCGAAGTCCGGCAGCGCGGGCGCGGTGAGAGCAATGCAGAGCGGCGAAGGTCGGCGGCGATCTAGTCGCGGTCGACGGACGCTACGTCCCTCGCCGTGACTGGGGCACAGACGTGTAGGGTCACCGGGCGGCTCTGGCGGTATCTGGTTCCCTTCCGCACTCGCCGCGATTGGCTGACTTCACGAAAGTCTCTGCTCGCGCGTGGTCCAATCGCACCGGGCAAGCCGGGACGCCTTGTCCACGCTAAGTCGCGAAAAGGCCGAAATTCGCCCACGCTCGAAGACCATGCGGCACCCGATCGTCCAGCCCTTCTAATGCAGGTCGGAATTGCGTGAGGAAACTCGCAGAAAGCCACTGCCGCCAGAAAATCACCTTAGTTGATGGCAGTGCAAAGCAGACTTACCGAAGCGTCAGTTAACAAGCCCGCACTCATGCATAGGAACAATTGATCCATCGCCACGGTTTTGCAGCCACATGACGATCCAGGCGAAGGGCCCGGTTGCATGACCAGAGGATCAACCCGATGCCCGACACCCTGACCGCTGCGTCTTCCCAAGTCACACCGCGCTGTATGACGGTGGTAGACTGCCGCGTGTTCCGTGGACCAAGCCGATTTTCACGCGAGCCTATGATCCAGGTTACCCTGAACCTTGGTCCTCTGGAAGACTGGCCCACCAGCCGACTGCCCGGATTTGCGGGCGATCTGACAAAAGCGCTGCCCGGTTTGGCCGAGCATGGGTGCAGTTATGGCGAGTCCGGCGGATTTCTTCGCAGAATGGAAGAAGGAACCTGGCTTGGCCATGTGACTGAACATGTCGCGCTTGAGCTGCAGGGGCTTGGGGTCCACTGTCTCGCGGGGCAAGACCCGCTCGGTGCCGGGCCAGACCGGGGTCTATCATGTCATGTACGACTTTACGGACGAACCCGTCGCGTTGGCCGCCGGTCGGCTGGCGCTGGAACTAGTCAACAGTCTTTTGCCCCAATCGCTCCGTGGTTTGGATGGACTGGATGCCATCGCCGAAGGCCCCGCTTTCACCACGTGGGGCGAAGCGTTCGCCCGTTTTGAGGAGACGGCAAGCGACTGCGCCTTGGGGCCGACCACGATGTCACTTGCGCAAGAGGCCCTGCGGCGCGGGATTCCGATACAACTATTGGACAGTGACAGCTTGCTGCGATTGGGTCAGGGCCACTTGCAGAAGCGCATTCGCGCAAGCTGCTCGGACCTGACTTCATTGATCGCCACCGAAACTGCGGCAGACAAGGATTTCACCAAGGCCTTGCTGCAGGAAGCGGGTCTGCCTGTCCCGCGCGGAAAGCTGATCAAGAGCTTGGAAGAGGCCGCGGCCGCCGCCCGTGAGCTTGGCTTTCCGCTGGTTTCCAAGCCCCTTGACGGCAACCACGGTCGGGGCGTTACCATTGGTCTTACCACCGGGGAAGAGGTCAGCTGGGGGATTGCCAAGGCGCAGGAGCATGGATCAACCGTAATCCTGGAGCAGCAGTTCATGGGTGCTGACCACCGCATTCTGGTGGTCGGCGGCGAGGTTGTCGCGGTCGCAGAGCGCGTTCCGGCCCATGTCATCGGAGACGGCGAGCACTCGATCAAGGACTTGGTCGACGAGGTCAACAGCGACCCGCGGCGCGGTGAGGGCCACAAGTCGATGCTGACGCGCATCGATCTGGATGAGGTCGCTGTCCACTGCCTTGCGCAGTCATGCCTGACGGTCGACAGCGTGCCTGACCTGGGCCAGATGGTCATCTTGCGCCCCACAGCTAACCTCTCGACTGGTGGCATCGCCATCGACCGCACCGACGAGATCCACCCAGAGAACGCCCTTATGGCACGGCGCTCGGCCCAAATCGTCGGGCTCGATATCGCGGGGATCGACTTTGTCTGCCCCGACATTACCAAGTCCGCCCACCAGACCGGCGGCGGGATCATCGAGGTCAACGCCGGTCCAGGCTTCCGCATGCATCTTGAACCCTTCCAGGGCCGTCCGCGCAACGTTGCTCGCCCGGTGCTGGAGCTTCTGTTCCCCAAGGGCTCGCGCGGACGAATCCCGATCTTTGCGATCACCGGCACCAATGGCAAAACGACCACGGGCCGGATGCTGGCACAGATCCTTCAGGATGCGAGCCTGGCCGTGGGACTAACCTCGACCACCGGCATCTACCTGAACGGAGAGCAGATCGGGGCCGGCTGCGCTGTGCTGCAAGCAGACGGAACAGCGCTGGATGCCGTCGAAGCCGCCATCCGGGTGCTGGAGGATGACCCTACCTTCAACTGCGGCACCGGCAGCGCGGTGAACGATGCAGGCGAGTGCGAGATGTGCTCGGCGATCATGGACGGCACCACGTTTGACGTGGGCGGTGTGTCTATCATCCAAGGCGTGAGGCACCCTATCAGTGTCGCCCATGCGATGCTGCGCGAGGAGACGATCCTCATTTCCGGCCCAGCGGCACGTGACTATGCCGCAAGGAAGGCGCAGGAGCTTTGCCCGTCCGACGCGCTAAAGACCGACAAGCGCGCGCGTGCGGCTAAGGACGCACAGCACGACACCGTCGGCTGCCTGGCGCTTGACACGCATGGGCATCTTGCCGCGGGTACCTCGACCGGAGGGCTGGACGGCAAGCCGGCGGGCCGTGTGGGGGACTCTCCTCAGCCCGGTAGCGGCTTTTACGCTGATGACCAGATTGGTGCGGTGGCGTACTCGGGCGATGGAGAACACATCGCGCGCATGATGCTGGCGGCAAGGACCATGCATCAACTGGACCCGCTGGGCCCGGACGACGCGGTGGCCGACGCGCTGCGCCATGTTGCCCACATTGGTGGAGAGGCGGGGGGGATTGCTCTTTATCCGGACGGAACCATGGGATGGGACCACAACAGTCCGCAGTTCGCCGTCGCCTGGGCCAGCAGTGCCGCGCCGAACCGTGTCGTGAGACTTGGCAAAAGAGAAAGCAGATGAGCAAGGACAATAGCCGTGGCCCGCTTGTGATCATCGGGGGGCATGAAGACCATGAAGGTGACCGGAAGATCCTGAAGGAAGTCGCCAAACGGGTGGGAGAGGGTAAGCTGGTTTTGGCCACCATCGCTTCGCGCGAGCCCGAAGGGACACTGGAAAAGTACCAGACCTCGTTGGGCGAGCTTGGTGTCACTGACATCTGCGAACTTTACCTGCGCGACCGCGAGGAAGCCTTTGGCACGGCGGCCCTGGCCGCACTGGAGGGTGCCACGGCGATCTTCTTCTCGGGTGGGGACCAATTGCGGATCACCAGCCACATCGGCGGCACCCCGCTCCTGGACAGAGTTGTGGAAATCTTTCAGGGAGGCGGCATGATCGCAGGGACCTCTGCAGGGGCGTCAGTCCTGGGCGGGACGATGATCGTCGCCGGATCACAGGACGCGGCCTATCGAGAAGGCGACCTCAGCATGGCGCCTGGTCTGGGACTCTTGCCGGATGCGATCATTGATCAGCACTTCGCAGAACGTGGCCGCATCGCGCGCCTCGTCGGCGCGGTTGCGCACAATCCCAGCCACCTTGGCATCGGCCTGGACGAGAATACGGCGATCCTTGTCGAGGATGGGCAATTCATGGTCTGCGGCAGCGGGTCCGTCTACATGATCGACGCCTCCGACATGACGCGGTCAAACGTCGCAAATCTTGAAGACGACGAGGCGCTGTCGGCCCATGGCATGAAGCTGCATGTCCTTTCGGAAGGTGACATCTTCGATCTGAGCACCCGGACACCCAAACCAGCGCCGCCACGGCAAGGCAAGGACGACGCCTAATAGTTTCCTGGCGGGTCGCTGGCTGGGAAGGATTCGTCGGATTGCTCATCTACGATGTCCCAGTCCCGCGGAGGATCGCGCATCTCCTTGCGTCCTGCTGTCCTCACCTCGGCCGCACGATGGGTCTGCACCTCGACCTGGGCCTGAAGCCAATGCTCCATGGACTGACCCGGCGGTCGGCCTTGCTCTTCCCAGAGCTCATAGGCGCGTTTTTGAATCTTCTGGTCCAGATCCGACACGGTTCCCTCCAGTAGTTTCCTCGAGTCTACTGGAAAAGGAAACCGGCGGACCGCGGATATGTTGCATGCAGCGTGACGAGTTCCCTTCGGAACAACAGAGAGGCCCGCCGGGTTGCCCTGCGAAGCGATCAGGAGGATCACATGCGGAACCACGAAGCGCCCGCCAGCGCACCCCATCACGTGGTGATCGTTGGAGCTGGCTTTGCCGGACTTCAAGCCGTCAAGGCTCTGGCCGGATCTGGGGTGCGGATCACGCTGATCGACCGGAAGAACCACCACCTGTTTCAACCGCTCCTTTATCAGGTCGCCACCACGATATTGTCGCCGTCTGAAATCGCATGGCCGGTCCGGCGCCTG
Organism: Paracoccaceae bacterium; assembly: GCA_031412255.1. Classification (GTDB taxonomy): domain Bacteria; phylum Pseudomonadota; class Alphaproteobacteria; order Rhodobacterales; family Rhodobacteraceae; genus Tabrizicola. The sequence continues at coordinate 11,326 of JANOCQ010000303.1, forward strand.
ATGCGACAGCGCCCCGATGTCCTGACCATGATGGCCACGGTAACCGGTGTGGATGAACGTGAGGTCCGCATCGCCGACGGGGATTCGGTTCCGTATGACACTTTGGTCATCGCCACCGGATCGCAACCTGCCTACTTCGGCAGGGCGGACTGGGCTGCCGTTGCGCCCGGGCTGAAGACACTGGAGGACGCCACGACGATCCGGCGCAACATCCTGCAAGCCTTCGAGCGGGCCGAGCTGGAATCTGACCCTGACAGGCGTCGCGCCCTGATGACCTTCGCCGTTATCGGCGGCGGACCAACCGGGGTCGAACTGGTCGGGGTCATCGCCGAGTTGGCGCATGACACCATCCGGCAGGAGTTTCGCAGCATCGATACTGCAGAAACCCGCGTTCTGCTGATCGAGGCAGGCGACCGAATTCTCGCAAGCTTCCCGCCAAACCTTTCTGCCTATGCCGGGGCGGCGTTGACGCGCATGGGGGTGGAACTGCGCTTGGGCGAACCGGTGACTTCCATCACAGAACACGGTGTCCAGATCGGTAAGGAGTTCATTCCAAGTTCGACCGTGGTCTGGGCGGCTGGCGTTGCAGCCACGCCAGCCGCAGAGTGGCTGGGGATCACGCCGGACCGGGGCGGTCGCGTTCCCGTCGCACCGGACCTGAGTGTAGCGGGACGGCCAAATGTATACGTAATCGGCGATCTTGCGGCCGTTTTATGGACAGAAGACACTCTGGTTCCGCAACTTGCCCCAGCCGCTAAGCAGCAAGGCGCCTATGTCGGCCGACTTATCAAAAACCGGCACAGCTTTGCCGCAGACGTCGGCCCATTCCGCTACAGGCACGCTGGCAACCTTGCCACCATCGGACGCCGTTCGGCCGTGGTGCAGTACGGCCGGTTGCAACTGACTGGCGGCCTGGCCTGGTGGATCTGGGGCTTTGCCCACATCCTGTTCCTGATTGGCACGCGAAACCGCGTCGTTGTTGCCTGGAGCTGGCTCTGGACCTACCTGCGCGGCCAAAATGCCGCGCGGCTGATCGTCGACCGACGCGAGGACCAAGGCTAGCGGCGGTCTCTGCCGCGCAGCAGACTGCAATGGCTACAGTTTGGAAACTCCGCCCATGTCTCCGGTCTGCGTTCGACCTGCCCCAGGGCCTGTGCCCAGATCGGCACCCGTCGTCGGGTCCACGGCCGGATCGGACATTGTCCGCTTGGCCATCGCGGCAGCAACCTTCTTGTCTTTTGCCGCCAAGTTTACAGTCGCATCGCCGATACCACCATCAACCGGCATGACTTCTGCAAGGTCATCCACCCGATCCCACTGGTCGCCCGAGTTCCAGGGACCGGTCGCGTCGCCCTCTCCCTGAGAGCGTTGACATACATGCTGGCATACTTCTCTACCCCCGGCAGTTTGCCGGGCGGGAAGTTGTTCTCGATGGCGTAAAGCGCCTTCTCGAAGGACTTCTGGTGCGCGACCTCGCGGGTCATCAAAAAAGCCAAAGCATCCTTCACGCCAGGATCATCGGTGATGTTGATCAGGCGTTCATATACGATCTTGGCACGAGCTTCGGCCGCGATGTTGGACCGCAAATCAACGGTGGGCTCGCCGCGCGAATCGACATATGCCGCAGTCCACGGAACCCCCGCCGAATCGCACAGAGCAGGCGCGCCGCCAAAGAGAATTGACTCCTTGGCGCTGGTTCCGCTGGCGCCGACCATCAAGTAAAGGTCCGCTTCCTTCATCTGCGCCTCAGCAAGCTGCGCCTTCAGGCCCTTGTTCAGCGGTAACGATGGAACCCACCACCTCCAGGTGGCTCAACTCCTCGGTGGCGATGTCCAGAAGCATATCCTTCCGGCCAAGGTCATCTTCGCCCAGTCCCTGCGTGAAGTACCGCATGGCCGCCGCCAACTCGCCATCGGCGCCACCAAACTGTTCCATGATCATGCAAGCAAGACGCGGGTTGGGTTCGGCGACTCGAACGGTGTACTGAAGCCGTTTGTTGTGCATGAACATGACGAATTCTCCCGAGGTTTGGCGTGATGCCCGTCAACCTGGGAGGCGCAGAGATGTTCCTTAGGATCCGTAATCGCAACGTGCGGCCTTCACAAACGCACTCCGGACTTACATTTGAATTTCAGAGAATAAGTGGTGCCCAGAGCCGGCATTGAACATGTGTAGATGCAGAGATCATCGATCATCAGGCGGTCTTACTGAGACCTAGTGATCGTCAGAGTGCCTGCTATTATTGGTTCAAGCTATCTCTCCGGCTATCTTTTCGGATCGGTCGATCCTATATCTAGGGGGGGATACAAAGGGGGATTGAATGACGCGCCTTCTGAACAGGCTCAGTGCAGTCAAGGTTCGTTCCTGCCAGACAGGCAAGCACGCAGACGGCGGCGGGCTCTGGCTTTACAAGCGAGAGGACGGCGGAGCGCAATGGGTTCTCCGCGTAACGATCCACGGGCGACGGCGCGAGATGGGACTGGGAGCCCTGACTGACGTCTCACTTAAAGAGGCCCGCGAAGCTGCAGAAAAGTGGCGGGCAACGGTACGGGAAAACAAAGACCCGATAAAAGAGCGAGAACGTTTGCGCCGAGAAGCGGCTCGCAATATGCACTTGCTTAAGGACATCGCTCTCGACGCCTTTGAAAGCCGAAAGGCCGAACTGAAGGGTGACGGTGCCAACGGCAGGTGGTTCAGCCCCCTTGAACTGCACGTGCTTCCAAAGCTGGGCAAGATCCCGGTCGCGGAGATCAACCAGAATGACATCCGCGACGTGCTGGCGCCAATCTGGCACACCAAGGCGGAAACCGCCCGCAAAGCGATTAATCGGCTTGGCATTTGCCTGAAGCACGGCGCGGCCCTAGGTTTGGACGTCGACCTTCAAGCGATAGCAAAAGCAGTAGCTTTGTTGGGCAGGCAGCGTCACAAACCGGAGAATATCCCTGCTCTGGATTGGCGAGAGGTTCCAGAGTTCTATGGAACTCTTTCAGATGGCACTCCTGCGCACCTTGCGTTGCGCTTGGTAATCCTGACAGGCATGCGGCCTGGCCCCGTACGTAATATGCACCTAGCTCAGATTGAGGATGATGTGTGGACGGTAGCCGGAGAGGGCATGAAAGGACGTCGGGATGCGACCCCGGATTTTCGTGTGCCGCTATCGACTGAAGCTTTGTCGGTCATAGATCAAGCCAAACGACTAGCCCGCGATGGCGTGATGTTTCCCAGCGTCCGCAAGGGAGTACTATCCGATGCGACGATGGCCCGCTTGATGGAGCGGCGGGGAATGAAAGCCCGGCCGCATGGGTTCCGTTCGAGTCTTAGGACTTGGCTTGCAGAAGTGACGGACGTTCCGCGCGACATCGCAGAAACCTGTCTGGGACATACGGTCGGCAGTGCCGTAGAGCGCGCTTACCGGCGAACTGACTTTCTGGAGCAACGGCGCATCATTATGGAGCGGTGGGCATTACATGTCACCGGTCACAACGGCGCGGTAGTGAAAATGGCTACGGCTTCTAAATGATACCGTTCCGGGGCCATCGACTACACGATGATCATCGATGCCTTCGCCAAGATGCAAAGTGCATGGATATTATATTTTTAGAATCAATAGTTTAAGAAGAGTACTGTTAGCGTTCGCCACAGCTTGGCCATGCGTTTGGCCGTCTGGTGGACTTCCTTAGCTCAATGACGCGCAATTAGACTCACCTCATGGCAACGCGACTTGAGGCAAACCTATGGGAATTGTAGATCCACTCCTGACAGTGCGTGAAAGCGCGCAAATTCTTCAGATCAGCGTACCGACCTTCTGGCGTCGCGTCGCAGACGGGACTGTCCCCAAACCGGTGAAGCTCGGCGGCCTCTCTAGGTGGCCAGAATCGGAAATCTTGGCTGTGATCGAACAGGCCAAGGCGGCAAGGATCAAATGATCGGGCCGCACCCCTCCAACCGGTTGCGTAGGCCGGCTCGCCAGTCCGTTAAGGCCAATCATCGCGAAGCACAAGAAGTAGATCGGTCAATCCCCCACGACACTTAAGACGAGGGTCTATCCCCGTCGCGGTCAAACTCCCGCGAGACCAAGATCCCTCGTCACGTCGACGCTAATGTCCATTTTGAGGAGATCGTCGGCGACCCGCGGGCGCGAAAAGTCCCCCCGAGTGTGACAGAACTGGCGACGGTCGATGCAGGCAGAAATGCTGAAAACCTCCGTAGATCGCTCACTAACGCGGAATCTGCTGCGAGCCTTCCTATAGTAAGCAGAGAAGTAAGCAGAGAATGCGTTGCAGAGCAGACTGGCATTGCGGCTTCCCAACTACCCGCATCGGCCGGTCCACTGCAGCAACGAATGGACGCGGTCGCTAAAGGTCGCTCCCAAAGGTACGAGAGGCGGGATGCAAAGAGACGGTACCAGCAAGCAGTAAGCGCGGTCGAGTTCGCCTACAGGATGGACTGGCCGCTCAACTACCATCTGACCATAACGTGGCACGCTCTGATCGTTGCCGCAGACGTCAAAGAGGGTCACTGCCTCTGGCGCCCGCCTGGACGTCGTGAAGTCCACGTGCGTACTGAGTTGGCACGACGTTTGCGGGCCATCGGACTGCCGTTTGCAGCAATCTGGGCACGGGATGTTGGCAAGCGGCTTGGATCCCACATGCATATCTTGATCTATTGGCCGACCTATTTCGTTGAGCAGTTTCTGCGCCTGGTTGAGCGCCTGACAGGCAGCCGAAGGGCTCATGCGACTGCCACCAGGCCCCGTCGATGCCTTGCTCGGTCCGAGTGTGGAGGTTGGATGATCACTGTGGTCGATCAACACTGGGTAAAGGCGGGAGCGCTAAATGTCGCGACCTACATAGCGGGCCAGCGTGAAAAACATCCCATGTTCTCAATTTCTGGAAAGGCGTTCGGCGTGTCACAGGCGTTGGGGCCGGCGGCGCGTCGACGGCACGACTTACAATAAATGTCGAGACAGCGGTCCCCTTCGCGCAGGGCGGAAAGCCGACCGATGCAGTTGCGGCGGCAGATCGGCGAGACCTGGCAACAGCGGCCGTTCGTCGAGCTTTACAGGTCACGTCTGGGGATATCTGGCCGGTGCGCGACCTCGGCCAGTTGAAAGGTGACGGCGCACGCATGCCCCCGCCTGATGCATCGCAAGAACGTCTTGTGACTTCGCTCGAGCGATCGGCTTGCCGCCCCGATACTTCCCGGCTGCTTTTGACTCGGCAATGCCCGCGCGCTTTCGCTACCTTAAGTGCAGTTACGGTAACCTGCTTCAGACCAATACCGAAGCCCGTCACTGCCGAATGAGGCTAGACCCCTTCTCACCGATCATAACGACTGTCGCGTTGGTGTTGGCACTGACCATGGACGGCATTACAGACGCGTCACAGACCCTGAGCCCCTCGATGCCGCGGACCCGAAGATCAGTTCCAACGACAGCGCGCGCATCTGTTCCCATTCGACACGTGCTTGTGGGGTGCCAGATAGTTAGCGCGCTGCGTCGAACACGCAGCTCAAGGGCAACGTCATCCATGTCCCCGGGATCGGCGCGTCCCAGGCGCACCTCATCGAACGGTCCTGCGTTCAGAATGTCCATTCGCCGGCGCACGCCTTCGACGGTAAGCAGTAGGTCGCGAGGCTCGGCGAAGTAGTTCGGGTCGATCAGTGGACGGTCGAGCGGATCGGCAGAGGCAAGCGTTATAGACCCCCGGCTCAGTGGCCGGCTGACCCAGCCGCCGAGATAGACGCGGGTGCGATCCATCAGGCCATCCGCGCGGTAGAACTCAGAGAGGCTTGGCATGAACACGGCCTCGAAGTCCGGATCGGGGTCGCTGGCGTCGAGCCTTAGAAACGCGCCGGCATCGAGATGATGCGTGGCGAGGTGGCCTCCGCCCGATCGCTCAAACTCGGCCATCGCGTCGTCAAAGTCAGTGGCCTGCCCGCGGAGGTCCAACGGGTCCTTCAGGACCGCGCTTACAGACCCGCCCCCTATGTGATCCTGCAGGTCCTGCCCCACTCCAGAAAGGTCCGCGATCACGGGGATCCCATGAGCTGCAAGATGGTCCGCAGGACCGATGCCAGATAGCATGAGAAGGTGAGGCGACCCGATCGCTCCGGCGGCCAGGATCACCTCGCTATCAGCATCGACCCGCCGGATCTGTCCATCCGCAAAGACCTCAACGCCGCGCGCCCGTTCCTGCTCGATCAGAAGACGAAAGACGAAGGCGTTGCGCAGCAGCGTGAAGTTTGCGCGATCACGGATCGGGTCGATGAAGGCTTCCTTGCTCCCGCACCGTCGGCCGTTCTTCAGCGTCGCCTGAAAGTAGCCACAGCCCTCTTGGGTCGCTCCGTTGAAATCAGGATTGTAGGGAATGCCGATCGACTGCGCCGCCTCCAGGAACCGCTCGCAAACGGAATGGCGATGGGGGTTGGTCGCCACACCCATCGGCCCATCAGTCCCGTGGTAGTCGTCCGCAAACGTCGTGTTCGCCTCGGAACGACGGAAGAATGGCAGGATATCGTCGTATCCCCAACCCGGGTTGCCCATCGCCTCCCAGCGGTCGTAGTCGCCACGGTTGCCTCGGACATACATCATAAGGTTCAGCACGCTGGAACCGCCGACAGCGCGACCCCGCGGATAGGGGATCCGCCGACCTAAAAGGTGCTTTTGGGGGATGGTGGTGTAGCCCCAGTCGAGGTTGGACCCCTGAAGATACGTAGCGGCACCGGGAATGGTCGCGAGGTTCGTGTCCGGCTCGCCACCAGCCTCGATCAGAAGCACGCGGCATGAAGGATCCGCACTGAGCCGATTGGCGAGGACGCACCCCGACGAACCTGCGCCAACGATGATGTAATCGAAGTTCACGGCGATACCTCCTAGGATCAGGGAAGCACTACGTTGAGCACGTCAAATGACGAAGGTCTCATGGCACACCGACTGCGGCTTCCCACTGGCTGGCCACCAGCGCGGCACTCGCGGCTCGGTCTTCGTAGCTTGGGAAATGGGCGACCGAGTAGATGAAATTTGACGGCTTTCCGACCGTTAGCTCCTCTTCCAACATGTCCCAGTCTGCATAGTCAGACCACAAGATCGGATGGCAGTCGCCGCGCAGCAGTTCGGTTTGGCTCACCGTCGAATAGAAATGCTCGAACCATAGTTTGGCGGCATTGGGATGCGGCGCTGCAGCGGCAATCGCCATCACATGAATGTCCGCAGTCGAGCCGCGCATAGGAATGATCACCTCCAGCTTGGCCGTCCCCGCTAGCGCGTCACGCCCTTGCAGAGCCTCGGCATCTGACGTGATCAGGATGGGCGTCGTGCCGGCTCCAACCGTTTCTGGCGTCCCTGCGATCGATGCCGTGTTCCCCGCAGCCGCGATCGCTGCGAAATGGGCCAAGCCAAGTTCAGGCGCGTTGTCTCCCGCTTTCGCCATAGCGCGTCCTGCCGATAGCACCGCCATAGACACCATGGGTGATACGGCAGGATCGGCCGGAAAAGCGATCTGGCCGGCATATTCCGGCCTTGCAAGATCGGCCCAGTCCTTCGGCGGGTCGGTCACGACATCCGTATTGACCAGCATCGCTGCAACATAGAAGTAGGCCCCGCTCCAATAGCGGTCGCCATACTCAACGTCATAGGCTGGAAGGGGCAGCTCGTTCAGATTGTTCGCAATGAACGGTTGCAGCAACCCCTCGGCCTTCGCAGGAGGACCGTCGAGATAGTCCAAATGAACCACGTCCGGCACTTCCGGCCCAGGAGTGCCCGCCGCCGCCCGCAGACTGGCAAGCTGGTCCTTCGAGGTCGCCTCCGGCATCAGCTCCGTCACGGCAATGCCCGGATACTTCTCGGCAAATCTGTCTATAACCGCGCCAAAGCTGCACATGTCACGGGAAAAGCCCGCCAGATTGTGCGTGCCTTCCTCAAAAGCCTTCACTTTGATTACTCCAACATCTTCCGCGCGCAGCGTCGGAGGCGCAAGCGCAGCGATCACCGCCGAAGTGATACCAACCCTTCTGCTGATAAGCATGTCCGCCCCCTTGTCATCGGCCGACGGCCCGTCGGCGCAGGAAAACCGGATCGCGCCACGGGTGTGGCGACGAATGAAGAGTGAACCTCCCGCTTGGGTCAGACAAGCAATTCTTAGCCTTGGCCGCTAGTGCACTGAGTTCACCCCTCCTGGCAGTGCACTCAAGTTTACTACGCCCAGCGAAAGTTAACGCAGCGTCATGATCTACAAGATGGTGAACGTGGGTTTCCGACTCTACATGGACGAAGAAAAACAGGGGTTTGCAGCATGTTCCTTGATCGGACTACCCAAGTTCATCGACCTTTTTTCGGGTTGGGGTCCTCCCCAATACCCCCCTCCGCAAGGGGGCGAAACCGCATGCAGATTTCTGTCCGTCAAGCAGACCCGCACGCTTCCTTCAACAATGCCAAGAAATGATCCTGCTGTTCAGCCGAGGTGGCCTGCCCCGATCGAGTGGTCCGATTTCAGTCTTAGTGCATAACTGGTATCGACGCTACCGCTGGGGTGGCTGGCGAAGCGGCTCCGGATGGAGAAGCCCGCCACTGCACGACCTCAGGTGCCGGGGGCCGTTAGACATTGCACCAAGGAAGATGCTGCGGCACACATGAAGGACCGGTCTGGGGAAGCGTGACGCGACGCGCACTTGAGCCTGACTAGCCGCTAAGGGCCGTACTCGACGATCCGCCCATCGCCTTCGCACGGGGAGGCAAGCGGCCTTTCGGCACGATCTAGAGTTGCCTCACTGTGTGGCGAACCCCGACTTGCTCCACCAGCCCTCGCAGCGCGCTCATGTGCCGAGAAGGGAACTGGGCGCCGTGTTCGCGGATTTTGCCATCGTCCAGCCGGACGAAATGCACTTGCGCGCGCGAGATCCTGCGCGCCCGGGGCCATAACCACCAAATCCAGCCGTTCCGAAATCTGCCCGTTTCCAGCAAAAAAGCGTTGCCCGGAGCTAGCTCCGGGCAACGTCTCTCGTCGAACAGTTCAGTATCCGCCCTTGCCAGCCGGCTTGACCACCAAAAGGGTGATCAGCGCGTAGACCACGCCGGCCACCACGGCAGTCGGGATGGATGCCGTCAGATAATCATAGGGGCTATTTGAGGCATAGCTGACGGGATTCAGAAGATAGAGATAGGTGAAGAACCCCGCCACCATCGCAAGGATGGCCGCCGGGTTGAACCCGCCCCAATAGTGATAGTCAGTGCCGGGGCCGCCGACGAACACTGCGCGGATGTCGATCTTCTGACGCCGCAGGATCAGGTAATCCACAATCTGGATCGCGCAGATCGGCGCGAAGAAGACCCCGATGAAGGCCAGAAACGTGCCGAAGTTCGCAAAGAACAAGTCGGGCACAACCAGGCTAACGACAGCCACCGGGACCAGCGCAAACAGCATCAACGTATTCCCGCGCGACGTTGCCAGCGCAGGCACCTGGCGCAGGCCGACTGCGGTGGCATAGACCCCGGCCAGCGTGGTGCCAAGGTTGGCGGCGATCACGAAGATCAGCGCAATGACACCATAGGTCGAGCCGCCAAGCGTGATCAGCCAAGCCGAGGGGTCCGAAACTTGTAGCGCAAGGATCGCCGCAAGCCCCACGATACTGAGGATCGGCACCGGAAGGCCCATGCCCAGCATTGACGGCAGGGTGGCTGTGTGGGCGTTCGGGGCTTTGCGGACCATCGCGCCGATATAGGGCCACCAGCTGAGCAGGCTGACGATCCCGATCTCGATCCCGGTCACATAGTCCCAACGCAAGCTGCCTGAGGCATAGGCGGGCGTGGCCGCGGCGATGGCGTCGGACTGGTTGGCCAGAAGTACCCAGATCATCCAGATGCCGACGCCCACGATAACGAAGAACAAAAGCTGCGATACGCGCTCAAGTCCGTTGCCGCCGCGCATCAGGATGGCGAAGACCAGCACGCAGGCCAGAACGGTGACAATCCGCACGATCATGTCAACGCTGGCAGGGTCGACCGCGCCGATGGCCACCAAAAGTTGCCCGACGGACTTGCCGAAGAAGATCATCAACAGGCAGTTCCAGCCAATGATCGACGCGTATTGCAGGAACACTGTGATGATCCAGCCCCGGTCGCCGAACTGGGGCCGTGCGGCAGCGATGCTGTCGATGCCGTAACGCGTCGCGGTCGGGACCACAGCGAGGGTGACCATCAGCATCCCGATCATGGCTCCCGCTGTCATGGCGGCCATGCCCATCTTCAGGTTCAGGTAATAGCCCACATATTCGCCGATGATGTAGCACCAGGTGGCGGCGGCGGTCACCAGAAGCACCGCAAACAACTGCCACTGGTTCCAGTCACGCTCGGCCGGGGTCAGTGGCCAGCCGGACTCATCCGAGGTGTCGGGCGCGCTCATGACCACCCCCACATCAGCAGAAGCGCTGGGCCGATGACGCCTAGCGCCAGCAGCCAGACCCAGTCGATCCCGCCAAAGCCGGCGCCTTGGTTTTCGGGCTTCTCCAGAACGGCGAGGCGCCGTTCAAGCTCCGGATGGAGCGTCTCTAGTGCCATGTCAGTCCCTCCTGTCGTATTTTCGGATTTTTTGCGCCCGGATCACGTGCACCCCGGGCGCGGGTGTCTGTAGTCATCCCTTCAACCGCTCTCCCTTCGGGTCGTACCAGGGGCGAAGCTGGGCGGTGATCGGATAGCGCTTCCAAGCGATCTCAACCTCCCAGGCACCGGTGCCAAGCCAATCCTCGGTCACGCCATCCGCAGTCGAGACGTAGCCCATGCCCAGCGAGGCGCGGGTCCGGTGACCATAAGCGCCCGAGGTGACCGAGCCGACGATCTGCCCGTCCCGAAGGATCGGCTCGTTGTGGTAAAGGTGCGGCGGGACCCCCTCGACCGTCAGCTTCACCTGTACCAGACGGCGGGTGACCGGCCCCTCGGCCCGCTGCCGCGAAAGCGCCTCGCGCCCGATGAAGCCGCCCGCCTTGTCCAGTGCCAGGGCAAAGCCGAGGCCCGCCTGATACGGCGTATCCTCCTCGCCGATGTCATGGCTCCAGTGGCGATAGCCCTTTTCCATGCGCAGCGAGTTGATCGCAAAATAGCCGCCCATCCGTAGACCGAAGGCCGCGCCCGCCTCGGCCAGCCGGTCAAAGACGTGGGTGGCGAACTCGGCAGGCATGTAGATCTCATAGCCCTGCTCGCCGACATAGGTCAGGCGGCTGGCGCGGACGCGGGCGAGGCCAAGGTCGATTTCTTGGCTGGTGCCGAAGGGAAAGGCCGCATCAGAAAGGTCGGCCGGCGTCAGGGTAGCCAACAGCGCCCGCGCCTTCGGCCCCATCAGTGCCAGCATCGGTAGGCCCGAGGTCACATCCTGCGCAAAGCAATGTGCGTCGTCAGGGATGTGGCGCGTCAGCCAGGCCAGGTCGCGGCGCTGCGACACGGCGATGGTCACGACGAGGAATGCGATTTCCGACAGGCGGGTGACGGTAACATCGGCCTCGATCCCGCCCGCCTCGTTCAGCCATTGGGTATAGACCACGCGCCCTACTGCCACATCGATCTGGTTGGCGCAGAGTTGGTTTAGTACTTGGACTGCGTCGCGCCCCTCGACTCGGTATTTCACAAAACAGGAATGATCGAAGAGAGTGACATTCTCGGCCGTGTTGCGGCACTCCGCGCCGCAGGCGTCGAACCAGCTTTGCCGTCCGTACGAGTATCCGATCTCGGGTGTGCTCCCTGGAGCGCCGAAAAAGCCGGGGCGTTCCCATCCCGCCGCTTCTGTCATACAGGCCCCTAGCGCCTTCAGCCGGTCATGGAACGGGCTGCGGCGCACGTCGCGAGCGGTGGCGAACTGCCGGTAAGGCCAGTGCATGTCGAACAACAGGCCCAGCGTCTCGGTCGTGCGTTCTTCCAGATAGGCGCGGTTGCCCTGGAAGGTCTGCATCCGGCGCACGTCCACGTCCATTAACTCCACCGGCGGGCGGCGGTCGCGGATCCAGTCGGCCAAGGCCTTGCCCACCCCGCCAGACGAAAGGATGCCGATGGAATTGAAGCCCGTGGCGCAAAAGAGGCCCGGCACTTCGGGCGTCTCGCCCAGCAGGTAGCGATCGTCCGGTGTAAAGCTTTCCGGGCCGTTGAAGAACAGCTGGATGCCTGTGCGCTCCAGGACGGGCACGCGGCGGGTGGCGGCCTCCAGCAGGGGGGCGATATGGTCCAAATCCTCGGGCAGTGTACCAAAGGCAAAATCGTCGGGAATGCCCTTCTGGCCCCAGGGTTTGGCCTTCGGCTCGAAAAAGCCGACCAGTAGCTTTCCAGTGTCTTCCTTGTAGTAGGTCCACTCGTCGCCCAGAAACAGCACCGGCAGATCGCGCGGCAGGCCGTCGACGGGTTCGGTGACAATGTAGAAATGTTCCGCCGCATGCAGTGGCAGCGTGACGCCGATCTTTGCCGCTAGATCGCGCGACCACATGCCGCCGCAGATCACTACGGTCTTGGCCCTTATCGGCCCATTGTCCGTCATCACCCCGGCGGCCTTGCCGTTCTCGACCAGAATCTGGGTTACGGCGGTATGCTCCAGCACCTGCGCGCCTCGCATCCGCGCGCCCTTGGCATAGGCCTGCGTGACGTCGGCGGGGTTGACCTGACCGTCCTGCGGAAACCAGAAGCCGCCGACGAGACCCTCGGTGCTGATCGGCGACCAACGCTCTTTGATCTCACCCACGCTGACCGGCTCCACCGGCAGGCCGAAGTTGCGCCCCATCGAGGCGCCGCGCGCCAGTTCCTCGTAGCGCGCGGGCGTGTTGGCCACCCGCAGCGACCCTCGCCGCTTGAACCCAGTGGCCTGACCGGTTTCGGCCTCCAGCGTGCCGAAAAGCTCGCCCGTGTACTTGGCCAACTCCGTCATGCGCCGCGTCGCGCGCAGCTGGGTGACGAGCCCGGCCGCGTGCCATGTGGTCCCCGAGGTCAGCTGCTGGCGTTCGCACAGAACGACGTCCGTGATGCCAATTCGGGTCAGGTGATAGGCAACCGAACAGCCGGCTATGCCACCGCCAATGATGACAACCTCAGCACGGTCGGGGAAATCTGCACTCATCAAGGGGCCCCCTCAGCGCGTCCCGGGATAGCTTTCCTCTTTGGCATAGGGGAACCACCAGAAGTCCTGCCGGGTGGCCCCCGGGTCAATCATCACGAACTTGGTGTTCTGGAACTGGCTCAGCCCCTCGGGGCCAAGCTGCCGCCCGTTGCCGGAAAGCTTGCGCCCGCCGAAGGGCAGGGCGTCGTTGTCCAGAAGCGGAGCGTTAATCCACAGGATTCCCGACTGGATCTCGCGCACGGCCCGGAAGGTCTCGTCGGTGTCGCGCGTATAAAGGTTCGCGCCAAGGCCGTAGTCCGACCGGTTGGCAAGCTCGATCGCCTCATCGAACGAGGACACCCGGCAAATCGGGGCAACCGGGCCGAAGGATTCGTTCTGCAGGATGTCCATGTCGGGCGTGACGTCGGTCAGCACCGTCGGTTCCACGAACCAGCCCTTGTTCAGCCCCGCCGGACGCCCGCCACCTGTGGCCACCTTGGCCCCTTGGCGCCGCGCGTTGCCCATCAGCGCCTCGAACCGGTCGCGCTGGCGCGGGGTTGCCATCGGACCCATGTCCACCTCAGCCAACCCATTGCCCAGACGCAGCTTCTTTGCTTCGGCCACCAGAAGGGCGACAAACTCGTCATGCACCCTGTCGTGCACATAAAAGCGTTCCGCCGACGTGCAGACCTGCCCGCAGTTGAGGTAGGCCGCAAAGGCCGCCCCGCGCGCCGCGATGTCAAGCGGGGCCGAGGGCATGACGATGAAGGGATCGTTCCCGGATGCCTCGATCAGACAGGGCTTGAAGGTCTCGGCACAGGTGCGCGCCACGGCCTGACCCACGGCGACCGATCCGGTATAGGCCACGCCATGCGTCTTGCGGCTGCCCACAAGCCGCTGCGCCACGCGAGGACCGCCGGTAAGGCACTGCATCAGCCCCTCGGGCAGGCCCTTGAACACCTCCATGAACTTCAGCGTCGTAATGCTGGTCTGCTCGTGCGGCTTCACGATCACCGCGTTGCCCGCCGCAAGCGCGGCAGCCGCCTCCCAGCACAGCAGCACCAGCGGGTAGTTGAACGGAAGGATGATGACTACAGTGCCCAAGGGCTCCTTTACGGCGAAGTGGAACTGCCCGGGCACCGTCGCGCCCGCGATGCGGCCCGCCTCATGCCGAGCAATCTCGGCATAGTAATCCATCGCGGTCGCACACCACGACACCTCGTCGAGCGACTCCTTGAACGGCTTGCCCTCTTCGCGCGTCAGGTATTCGGCATAAAGCGCCTTGTCGCGGCGCATGACGGCGGCGATCTCGTGCATCACCACCGCGCGGCTGCGCATGTCGATGGCGTTCCAGAGGCGTCCGGCGGCCAGGGCGATGTCGGTCGCCGCATCAACCTCGGCATCGGTCGCGTCGGCAATCTGCCCGATCCGTTCTTCGGTCGCGGGTTCGATCACATCCAGATGCTGCCCGCCCTCGCTGCTCAGGTAGGTCCCGCCCATGAAAAGCTTGCCTGACAGCGCCGCAAAGGTTTCAATGGTGTTCATGGGACCCTCTGTGTGTTCGAATTTTTGCTAACGCTGTCATGAAATATTTTACATGGCAAATGATTTGTCGTCAGATCGGCGTTCGGGCGAGTGCGATTGACGCGACTTTGCGTTCCGCGCATATCGCGTCACGGTCAGCACGGCAGAGAGCGAAGGGCGATGAACCAGCATGACGCGACATCAGGGCGGAACAAGACAACCGCCCGGTCCAGCAAGGAGGCGTCCGAGCTTGACATCGGAGCACGCCTGCGCGCGGTGCGGGAACGGGCCGGCCTCAGCCAGCGCGACCTCGCGAAGAAGGCCGGCGTCACAAATTCCACCATTTCCCTGATCGAGCAGGAGGCACACGCCCCCTCGCTCGCCTCGCTGCACCGCATCCTTTCGGCCGTGCCGATCTCGATTGCCGATTTCTTTGCACTGCCCACATCGCAGCAGAACGTGCTGTTTTACGACAGCGACGACCTCGCCGTCCTGACCCGAGGCGAGGCCGACCTGCGCGTTCTGGCAGCCGAACGGCGAGACAAGACCCTGCAGATGTTCATCGAGCGCTGCCAGCCCGGTGCCGGAACCGGCGACCAGCCAATCTCGCACGAGGGCGAAACGGCGGCGGTGATCCTGCGCGGGACGGTTGAGGTCACGGTCGGCGACGTGACTCGCGTTCTCAGGCGGGGCGGCGGCTACCAGTTGATCGGCCGCCAGCCCTATACCTTGCGAAACATCGGCAAGACGGTGGCCGTGGTCGTCTGCGCCTGCACGCCGCCGATGTTCTGACCCCGCGCTTAGCCATCGTTCGTGGCTCGGTCCGGTTCCGGTCGCCGCGGCCTCGAACGCACGGGGCGCGCCTGAAAAAAGTGCGGGTGCGGATCAAGGATTAGCCTCGGCGCGACTGATAGCATTTCAAGACCTCACAAAGTCGCACCCAAGTCCGATGGTCAACGGCTGCAAAGGGCCGGATGCGTCGGTGGGCTTCTAAGCAACGCGAGGGGCGGGGTGCGGCCGTTCGTCCAAGTCTGCAAAAGCCTCTGTAGCGCGGACAAAGCAGCCATTCTGGTGCTGTCAGACCAATGCGAACCAGTCTCCGTTTGCCCAAACCTGCTGACCTCATGCGGCGGCGAGCTGGCGCCGCTCAATGAGAGCGGCGGTGCGGGCGGTCTTAAAGTTCTCTCTGCTGGAGAGGCTGCGTTCCTGATTGCAGTGGTTTGAGACCGAGGCGTGGACGGATGCGAACTTCTTCAGGGTTGGAGTGCGCCGGAACCGGAGCATCGCCCGCTCCCGTCTACGGAATGGCAGGTGCGAGTTCTCTGCCCGATTGTTCATCCATCGACCGGTATCCTGCCGGTCAGCTGCGCCAAGGTCCTTGAGGGCGGCCCCATAGGATCTCAGTTTGTCCGTGATGAACTTTTCTGACCGACCATGTCGTCGCATTGTTTTCCTGAGGAATTTCAATGCGGCCTTCCTGTCGCGATTCTTCGTGACGAAGCTTTCGAGCACCTCGCCCACGTGGTCGACGGCGCGCCAAAGGTAATGCCTCTCACCGTTGATTTTCACGAACATCTCGTCGAGATGCCATTTCCAGTGGCTCGATCGCATCCCATCGGCACGGCGCTTGCGGATCTCGGCGGCGCACATAGGCCCAAACCGATGCCACCAGAACCGCACGGTTTCATGGCAAATATCTATGCCACGTTCGTGGAGCAGATCCTCCACATCGCGGAGCGAAAGCGGGAGCCGAATGTAGAGCATCTCCGCCAGGCGGATAATCTCGGGGCTTGTTTTGAACTAGCGGAAAGGAGAGCTTTTAGTCATCGCAGTAGGTTTGCGGACGGCCTTTGCCCGGTCGCAAACAAGGTTCATCTGACAACACCCGGCCTCAAGCAAAGTTTTTCTGACAGCGCCTGGCCGACAAATCGCAGCCTTCGATTCAAAAGTTGCACCTGAAACTTGAAACAGAGTTTTCCTCATTTAGGATCAATTTGAAGGTCAAATCCTTTGACTGCGGGTCGCTCAACCGACCGCATGACGGAGACAATCGTCTCCTCGCATTGCCGTATCAAAGGCGGTGCCAAGGGGCTGGTCAGACGCCTTGTCTTTGTTATGCAGCGAAGGAACAGAGTCTTCATTCCGCTTTCTAGCAAAGGCACGTAGACCAGTTGCCCACGTTCCCGTTCAGCAGCAACGTTGAGCGGAGTAAGAAATGCTACCCCCTGTCCGAGTTGCACGGCCTTTTTCATCAGCTCGATTGAGTTCGTCTCGATAGTCGGCAAGAGCGCTCCGCCATAGCGGTCGAATTCCCGATCCAAAAGAGGACGCATCGACATCGCCGCATTTGGCAACACGAGTGGATATCCGGCGCAAGCCGCAATGGTTGTGCCTTCTCGTCCCGACAGTTCATGGCCGGGCGCCACGACCGCTCCAAGAGCCACCGGAACTTCGAAATTCATCTTGATGCCAGCTGGCGTCGCGAGGTCAAAGCCGATCCCAAGGTCGACCTCATCGTTTTGAACATACTGAACCGGGTCGCCGACAACCCGCACGTCAACTGTACAGCGGGGATATCGGGTCCGGAAATCGGCTATCACGCGAGGCATCACCTCGGCCGCAACGGTACTTACAGTTGCAACAGTCACACGGCCCCACAGCAGGCCTGTCAGATCATTTATCCGCGCCTGCATGATCTGCTCGCTGCGCAGAGTTTCGCGCACATGTTTGAGAACAACCTCACCCGCCGCGGTAAGTCGCAGTTTCCGGGGCAGCCGCTCAAAGACCGGGGTACCCAACTCTTCTTCCAGCGACAGGATCTGCCGATTTATCGCGGAAGAGGCTACGTTAAGCTTGCGCGAGGCCGCGCGCATCGTTCCGCAGCGGGCCACTTCGTCAAGATAGACCAATAATCTGTGATGCAGCATCGGCTGAAAGGTGACAGGTTTTTGTCGTGTGTCAAAGCCCATGTAAGGCTTGGAGCGAGGCGGCCAGATCTTCGTGAAGTGGCAATGCGTCTGTCACCCTGACCCCGTTGTTCAGAACGATACGATCGCCCTGATCGCGGGCCATCAGCGTGTTCATGCTGCGAGCCGAGAAGATCACAAGCTTCGCAGGCAGACCCACGCCGATCCGTCCCAGATCGGGGCAGCGGATCAGGTCTGCAGGGGTGCGGGTCGCCATCCCGGGCGCGCCCGTCAGCGGTTCGTCAGTCTGGAAGACGCGGATCGCCTGCTTCAGGGTGTCAAGCATGTCGTGATCGCCGTAGGGAAACCAGGCGTCGCGGCAATTGTCGCCGCCCACGGCCAGCGGCAATCCGGCACCAAGGATTTCCTTGGCGGCCGTCACCCCCCGCCAGCGCGGCGTTCGGCCTGGATTGCGATCCATCAGATACATCATCGGCGTCGGCATCGACACAAAACCAAGGTCGGCCTCGCGGGCGATGGCAAGGGTTTGTTCAATGACCTCAGGGGTTTGTAATGACAGATTCACACAATGTCCGCAAACCACCCGGCCCGCGAAGCCCGACCGCAGCTTGGCCCGTGCGATGTTAGGAATGGTAAAGACGTCAACGTCCTGAGATTGATCGACATGCAGGTCGATATCAAGGTTGCGGTCCTTGGCCAGCTTGAACATGCGGTCCAGCGCAAGACCAAGTTCGTCATAGGTACCGTTTTCGCCACGTTCCAGCGTGTCGGTAAAGCCCCCCAGAACACCGCCATTCTCGGCTGCAAGATCTGCAAGCTCGGTGCCCAGATCCCTAAGAAAGTTCTGCATCGAGGTGATCGCCACCCCCTGAAGGGCAATTCTGTCAGCCCAGGCGCTGCGCAGGCGTGCAAACACCTCGAACGACCGCTGTGCCTGTGTCAGGGAGACGGAATCGAGATGGGTCCGAATTGCCGTGACCCCATGGACATAGGCGCATTGCAACCCGAACTCCATCCGAAGCGCGATGTCCTCCGGCGTCCAAAGTGGCCAGTCTTGTACGGTCAAGGCAAAGCCGCCGTGCAGGGTGCCATCCGGTCGGATGCGGGGGATAACATGGCCTTTGTCCAGATGGGTGTGCATATCCACAAACCCGGGCCAGACCATCCGCCCCGCCAGATCAGCGGTGGCCATGACTTGCGGTTCCGAACCGGCGGGGCTGACCCCGGCAACGCGACCATGCTCGATGGTTATATCCACCAACGCACAGCCTTCGACATCCTCGGCAAAGGCCCTCCCAGTCAAAAGCCCGGTCGGGACACGAGCACTCGTCAGCACATAACTGGGTGCCGTAGGAATGATGAGGTCGGTCATTACGATCACTTTCTGGACTGGCCGTTTCAGCGCAACATGCCAAGCCCGAAGTGCAATCGACAAGCGCAGAAAAGCGCGCGCGCCGTCCGCATTTGGGCATCAGTTGCTGCGCATCGACTGATGCCTTTTAGGTATCAGTTCGCTCGAAAATCGGCGCTTGTGCGGACAGGTCGCAGCCGTACACTTTGACGGAATCAGCCTCCCATCCATCAAAAACTCAGGAGACACCCCAATGCCTGCACCGCTGCTGTCCCGCCGTACGACGCTCAAGTCCCTCGTGGGGGGCGCAGCATTTCTCGCTGCCCCCGCAGTTTTGCGGGCCCAGACGCTGACCAAGATCCGCTTCGGAACCAACTGGGTCGCTGAGGCTGAACATGGCGGCTATTACCAAGCCATCGCAGACGGAACCTATGAAAGGGCCGGGCTTGAGGTTGAAATCGTCATGGGCGGACCGCAAAGCAACAACCGGCTGCTGTTCTACACCCGCCAGATTGATTTCTACATGGGCGGCAACATGATCCAGGCCTTTTCGGCCGTGCGCGAAGAGATCCCGTCCAAAGTCGTCGGGGCTATCATGCAAAAGTCCCCCGAATGCCTGATCGCCCACCCCGGGGCCTACCCCAGGTTCGAAGATATGCTGGCCTCAGACAACATCCTGCTGTCCAGCGAGGCGGTGTCGTCGTGGTATCAGTGGATGATCGCGCGCTATGGCTTCAAAAGCGAACAGGTCAAACCCTACACCTACAACTATGCACCCTTCCTGGTGGACCCCAAGGCCGTGCAGCAGGGCTATGCCACCTCAGACCCCTACAAGGTCGGGCTTGAGGGTGGCTTCACCCCGCAGGTCCATCTTCTGGCCGATCAGGGCTACAGCACCTATGGCACCACCATCGAGACGCTGACCGAAACGATCGAGCAGCGCCCAGAGATCGTGCAGAAATTCGTCGATGCGTCGATCCTTGGCTATACCAACTTCCTTTACGGTGATCGGTCGGGGGCAAAGGCGCTGATCCTGCGCGACAATCCCGACACCACCGAAGACCGGATGGACGCCACGGTTGAGAATATGAAGGCCTTTGGCATCGTGGACAGCGGCGACACCCTAACCGGAGGCATCGGCGCCATGTCGGACGCGCGGATGGAGGATTTCTTCAAGCAGATGGTCGATGCCGGGGTGGTCGATGGCACCCTTGATCTCAAGGCCAGCTACACGCTTGATTTCGTAAACAAAGGCGTCGGCATGGACATTCCGCGCTAAGGAATGCGGGTCCTTCTGCTACATGCCCACCCCGACCCGGCCAGTTTCAGCGCAACCCTGTTTCGGACTGCGCAACAGGAGCTGGCCGCCGCCGGGCATCAGGTGGATGCCGTCGATCTTTATGCAGAAGAGTTCGATCCGGTGCTCAGCCGCGCCGAATGGCAGGGCTACACCCATGTGCCCGCAAACCGCGCCAGCGTCGAACGTGACGCGGCACGGGTTGACTGGGCCGAGGCGATTGTCCTGGTTTTTCCGGTGTGGAACTTCGGGCCCCCGGCGATCTTGAAAGGGTATCTCGACAGGGTCTTTCTGCCGGGCGTCTCCTTCCATCTGACCGAGGGGCGCATTGCGCCAGGCTTGCATCATATCCGCAGCCTGGTCGCGATCACGACCTACGGGTCGACCTGGTGGTGGGCGATGCTGATGGGCGATCCGCCACGCCGGCTGGTCCGCCGGGTGCTGCGCGCGTTGATCCACCCACGCGCGCGCTGCAGATATCTGGCGCATAATGCAATCTCCAGATCAACTGACGCAACGCGCGCGGCCTTTGTCCGCCGCGTGCAAGCAACATTGCGCAGGCTTTGAAAGGCAACCGATGCAGTCATCGTCATCAACGCCAAGACATCTGGTCATCACCTGGCTGAAAGGCATCGTGGCACCGCTCAGCTTTGGCGCGGGCCTTCTTTTGTTTTGGCAATTTGCCGTCACCTGGAACGAGGTGCCGCACTATGTCTTGCCCAGCCCCGCCCGGATCGGAGAGGCTCTGATGGAAGACTGGGTCACCCTTGCCCTGTCGCTACTGGCCACGCTCAAGGTCACGTTTCTGGCGCTGTTCTTCGCAATCACCATAGGGGTCGGCCTTGCGATCGTGCTGACCCAATGGCGCTGGATGGAGAAATCGCTGTTGCCCTATGTGATCGTGCTGCAGGTCACGCCCGTCGTTTCGCTTGCACCCCTGATCATCATCTGGGTGGGTGACATCAACACCTCGCTCTTGATCTGCGCCTGGCTGGTTGCGTTCTTTCCGATCCTGTCAAACACCATGCTTGGCCTGCAATCAGCCGACCACAACCTTGTTGACCTGTTCGAGGTGTACGGAGCAACACGCTGGCAAAAACTGGTGCATCTGCGCCTGCCCTCTGCAATGCCTTATTTCCTTGGCGGGTTGAAAATCTCCGGCGGGCTTGCGTTGATCGGGGCGGTAGTAGCCGAGTTCGTGGCAGGGACCGGCGGCGTCGGGTCAGGATTGGCGTTCCGCATCCTTGAATCGGGCTATCAGTTGCGCATCCCTCGGATGTTCGCAGCCCTGATCATGATCTCGATCACGGGGATTCTAATCTACCTTGCGACCACTTGGGTTTCCTGGATGTTCCTGCGCAAGTGGCACGAAAGTGCCGTGAAACGGGAAGTGTGACCATGCCGTCCCCCCTGATCCAGATGCACAGCGTCCGTAAACAGTTCGGCGAGGGAGTGGTCGCCGTCGACAACATGTCCCTGACCATCAACCAAGGTGATTTCCTGTCGTTCCTGGGCCCGTCGGGCTGCGGAAAGTCGACGGCGCTGAAGATGATCGCGGGGTTGTTGCCCGTCACCTCGGGACGGATCGACATAACTCCCGCGGAAGGGTCCAGCGAACAAGATCTGGGCTTTGTCTTTCAAGAGCCCACCCTGACGCCCTGGGCCCCCGTCTTTGACAACGTCTGGCTGCCGCTGCGGCTTGCTGGAATCAGCCGTAAGGCCGCTGCTGACCGGATCCGGCGGGCCCTGGCCGATGTAGGGCTGTCCCGGTTCGAAGCCTCGTATCCGCGCGAGCTGTCGGGGGGCATGAAGATGCGCGTATCGATTGCCCGCGCGATGGTCACCCGGCCCCGGACGCTGTTGATGGACGAACCCTTTGCCGCCCTTGATGAAATCACCCGGATGAAACTGAACAATGATGTGATCCGGCTGGCGGCCGAAAACAAGCTGACGGTGATCTTCGTGACCCACAGCGTTTTCGAATCCGTCTATCTGTCGAACCGCATCATTGTGATGGCGGCGCGTCCGGGCCGGGTTGCGGCGGATCTGACCGTGTCCGCACCGTGGCCGCGGGACGAGGGCTTTCGCACTACCGCGGCCTATGCCGAAGAATGCCGCCGCGTGTCGATTGCCCTGAAAGAGACGCTCTCTGAAAGCGATATCGACCATTAGCGCAGGATTGCGCGCTTCAGGCCAGCAACCCGTGCAGAACCAAAGCCGTGATGCTGTCGGCAATCGCGTCGATATCGGGGGCCGCATCCTCGGCCAGTCCCAGCATGAACCGCGCCTCTGCCTGATGCAGGGCATAGTGTTCGGTCATAGCCCAAAGGTTGAACTGCAACAGCATGGGATCAACGGGCCGGATCAGGCCTGCCGTGACCCAGCCCTGTATGACCTCGGCGGCCTGTCTGGTGGCAGTGCGGGACTGTTCCCATTTGGCGCTAAGATAGGGCGCTCCGCGGATGATCTCGCCCGTGAACAGCCTCACCTCCTCTGGGTGGGCGACGGCATGGGCAACCTTCCGGCGGATGTAGGCCGTCAGAAACGTCTTTGGCCCGGTAGACATGTCAAGCCCATGGAAAAGCTCGTTCCATGTGTTCATCACTTGCGCGAGCGCTTCCGTGTAAAGCTCTTCCTTGCTGTCGATATGGTAATGCAGCTTGGTCTTGGTGATGCCGGCCCGGTCAGCGATTCCTTGGGTAGTGGCTCCATCCAGCCCCTTTTCGGCAAACTCAGCAATTGCCGCCTGCAAGATGACCGCGCGCGTTTCGCGCCGGCGTAGCGCCAGATCAGGCCGAGCGTTCATACCGAAACCGGAAGCCAGGCGGTCGCCTCAACCTCGATGAGGATCTCATCTGATGGCATCATGCCGCTGACTTCGACCACGGTGGACACGGGCGGCGTGCCCGGAAAAAACATGCGCCGGACAGTGGTATATCGGGGAAAGTCATTCAGGTTCTTGAAATACTGCACCACCTTGAAGACATCTGCCATGCTGCCGCCTGCCTCTTCCATGGTGGCACGGATACGGTCGAACACGAACCAGCTTTGCGCAAGGATCGGGCCGTCCTTGGTATCCACACTGAACTCTCCGGTCTGGCCGATGGTGGGGCCTACACCGGGGGGCAGGTCGGCAAAGCCACGGATGATACGGCCCGCAGCCGGATCAACCGCGATGACGCCTGACAGAAAGATGAAATCGCCCCGGCGGTGCGAGGCGGAATAGCGGGCCAAGGGTAGCGCGGTTGCAGTCATGATCATGCCTTACAGTTTGCGGTTGGTTCGGTCCACGACCTATGGGCGCACCGTCAGACCGCCATCTCGGGCGTCCAGCCGCGCGTTTTACCGGGGTTCATCAGTCCATGCGGGTCGGCCTCGCGTTTGAAGTCGATCTGCGTGGTGTCGATCGCCTTCATTCCACCATCTTCGATCGTGATCGCATGGGGGTCATAGATCGCGCAGCCCTCGGCCTCCAGTTCAGCGATGATCTGGTACAGCTGGTCCTTCGACGTCCAGCGCACGATGGGCAGGGCGAAGAAATGGACCTCTCCGCCCATCCGCGCGGTTTCGTGGTGCCAGTAGATGTCCTCGCCATAGCGCTCCAGCTGGCGCTGGCAGAGTGCGAAGTCCAGGGGCGGGGCATAGGCGACCTGCAGGTAGGTCCAGACGCCAGGTTCGACCTTTAGTGCCTGCAGGGTGGTGTGGTTCCAGCCGCATTCCCAGACCGGGGGCAGGCCTGCCGCGTCCATCTCAGCGTCGGTCTTCACCAGCACGACGCGGCCGCCGTGGTCGGCCACCAGGGTCTCGAACGCTGCCAAGCTGCCGGGAGCGACCATGGCGAAGATGGCGTCCTTGTCTGGGGGGAAGATGTCCGCAAACTTCTTGTAAAACCGGGAGAACCGGCGTTCGCATACGGTGAGAAGGAAGCTTTCGATTCCCCGCGTCTCGGCCTCGACCGAGGCCTTCAGGGCCACTTCATAGCCGTCAAAGAGGGCCGCCACCTGCCGGTAATCGACTGCCGGGGTCAGACCGTAGTCCAGTGCCGTGATGATGCCGTTGGTGCCGTAGGCGTGCTGTACCTTCAGGATCTCGGGCCCCCGCAGCTCGATCACGCGGGGGGTTTCTTCCACCGTCACCAGGCGAATGTAGGTGATGTTGGTCCCGTCGCGCAGCATGCCGTTCTTCAACGACCCGATTCCCCCCGACCCGCCCGAGACGAACCCGGCCATCGTCGCCAGCCGCTTGGTCGAGGGGAACATCGACAGCATTTGCCCCGTTTCAGCCACCGCATGTTCAACCTTTTCGATCCGCGCGCCTGCCTCGCAGACCACACGCCCCGGCGTGATCTCCAACACCCGGTCAAGCTTCGTCATCTCCATCACCACGCCGCCTTCCATGGGCACGCACTGACCATAGTTGCCGGTGCCGCCGCCGCGCAGCGTCAAGGGAACCCGCAGCTTGGCGCAGGAGGCGGCGACGGCGATCACCTCGGCCTCGGTCCGTGGTTGCACGACGATCTGGCCAGTCATGGCGTCCAGCTGGTCCTTCAGGATCGGCGAATACCAGTAGTAATCGCGCGATTTGGCCAGCACATATTTGGGGTCATCATTCACCGGAACCTCGCCGATCAGGGCGCGAAGGGCGGTGAGTTTTTCCATGGGAACGGTCATCAAGGCACCTCAGGTTTGGGGGACACCGCCCCGGATCACTGTGCGCAGGCTGCCCGGGCGGGCAAGTGCGGCAAGGACATCGGGGTCGGGAAGGGTCACTGAAACAACTGCGGCACGCGGCGACCGATGCGGCGCCGGACGGACCGTATTTCCTTTCTGGAGGACCACCCCGCGAGCGTTCATCCCGCGGCCTCAGGGTCGGCCGGATTGTCGAGCACCGAAAGCGAAAGACGGTCCACCTCTTCCAGCAGGGTCACGATCTGGCGCGCCGCATGTTCTATCACCCTGCGGCCCTTTTCCGCCGTGGCGATGGCCGCATTGCCGCAAGCGCCAGCGGGGTGCTGGTCCTGCGCCAGCCAGCCAAGCTTGCCAGCATGGCCAAGCCCAAGATGGCGGTTCTCGCGCGCCAGCCGTTCAGCCATCGGGCGGAAGTCGCGGGCATGTTCCATCGCCACCAGATCAGGGTGCAGAGCCAGCATCACGCTGGTCTCCATATCGCCTGCATGGATGCCGAACCGGTCTTCCTCGGTGCTGAACAGACCTTCTGGCAGACCCATTGCAAACCAGCTTGCTGCGACCGCGATCATTCCATGGCGCAATCGCAAGTCCCGCCCCACGATATCCATCGGCGCCATCTGGCCGCCATGCGAGTTCAAGAGCACCAGCTTGCGCACCCCAGCCCGCGCCACGCTGTCGCCAATGTCGGTCCACGTCGCCATCAAAGTTCCGGCCGAGAATGTCAGCGTGCCCGGATAGGCGGAATGCTCATCCGACTTGCCCACCGGCAGAGTTGGCAGGAACAGCGCCGGACACCCGGCAGGGAGCAACGGCACGGTTGCAGCAATGATGCCATCCAGGATCGCCTGATCGACAAAGACCGGCAGGTGTGGACCGTGTTGCTCGATCGCGCCCACCGGCAGGACGGCAATCAGCCTCTCCTTGTCCATTGCCGCGATATCGCGTGAACTGTAATGCGCCCAGAACCGGCTTTTCATTGCCGTCACTCCCACCCAACCGCGCGCAAGGGACGCCCCTTCGTCAACCCTGCCACCACCTTCAGGATCGAATTCCGGTCGATCCCGAAATGTCGGTAAAGGTCAGCGACTGTGCCGGTCTGGCCGAAATGTTCGACCCCCAACCCAGCGACCTTGTGGCCCTGGACTGAGCCGAGCCACGAGAGCGTGGCTGGATGCCCGTCGATCACCGTAACAATCAGCGTATCGCGCGGTATGGGTGCAAGTAGCGCCTCGATATGGCTTTGCAGCGCGCGCCCGTTGATCCGCGCGGTCTGCGCAGCCTGCCAGCCGGCGTTCAGCCGGTCTGCCGAGGTGACCGCCAGAATGCCCACAGTGCGCAGCCCTTCGGCCAGTGATGCGGCAGCCGCAATCGCCTCTGTCGCTACCGTGCCTTGATAGGCGATAATCACTTCGGCATCCGGCCCCGGTGGCCGTAGCCAATAGGCACCGTCGGTCACGCCGGCCCTGATACTGTCCAGCGGGCGGCGCGGCTGTTCCAGAGCGCGCGTGGACAGCCGCAGATAGACAGACCCGCCCCCGGCCTCACGCTGCCAGTCGGCGCTTTCGGCATTTCTTCCGTCGCGCTGCATGTAGGCAAATGCCCATTCCATGATGCAGGCCAGTTCGTCGGCAAAAGCTGGCTCGAACGCGGCCAGCCCGTCCTGCACCATTCCGATCAGCGGGGTGCCGATGGACTGGTGCGCCCCGCCTTCTGGCGCCAGCGTCACGCCCGAGGGCGTGCCGACCAAAAGGAACCGCGCGTCCTGATAGCAGGCGTAGTTCATCGCATCGAGACCGCGCATCACAAAAGGATCATAGACCGTGCCGATTGGCAGCAGGCGCTGGCCGAAGATCTCATTCGACAGCCCGGCGGCGGCCAGCATCAGCATCAGGTTCATCTCGGCGATACCCAGTTCCAAATGCTGGCCGTTGGGCGAAAAGGCCCATTTCTGGACCGAGGCGATGTTTTCATCACGAAAGGTATCTGCCACGACCGTTGCCGCAAACAGGCCCCGTCGGTTTACCCATGGGCCAAGATTGGTAGACACCGTCACATCGGGCGAGGTGGTGACGATCCGGTCAGCCAGCGCGGATTGACCCTTCGCCAGTTCGTCGAGGATCTTTCCGAATGCCGCCTGAGTGAAAATCTCGGCATCCCCGGGGGCCGCAAGTGCTGGCACGGGCACAACGGGCGCGGTGTAGCGCCGAGGCGGCGCGTTGAACGGGATGCGCGCCAGAAGGGCGTCCAGATCCTGGTCGCTGATGCCCAGCCCCTCGACCCGATCCCACTCATGCCCGTCGCGGATGCCCATGCTGGCTTGCAAACCCTCCATTTGCGCCACAGTCATCAGGCCGGCATGGTTGTCCTTGTGACCTGCCAGCGGCAGGCCCCAGCCCTTGATCGTATAGGCCAGGAACACCGTGGGCCGGTCATGAAGGGTCGCCGTCTCGAACGCAGCAGTCGTCGTCTCAAGGCAATGCCCGCCAAGGTTGCCCATCAGCCGGGAAAGCTCGTCATCCGTCCGCCGGTCGAGCAATGCCGTGACCTGCCCTTGGTCGCCGATCTCGTCGGTCAGCCGTTTGCGCCAGGCCGCCCCACCCTGAAAGGTCAGCGCCGAGTAAAGCTGGTTCGGGCAAGCGTCAATCCATTCGCCCAACCTTTCGCCCCCAGGCTCGGTGAAGGCCGCCTTTTGCAGGGATCCGTGCTTCAAGATCACCACATCCCAGCCGAATGTCCGAAAGATACCGTCAATGCGCCCCGACAGCCCCTCGCGCACAACACCGTCAAGGCTTTGCCGGTTGTAGTCGATCACCCACCAGCAGTTCCGCAGCCCATGCTTCCAGCCCTCCTGCAGGCATTCGTAGATGTTGCCTTCGTCCAGCTCGGCGTCGCCGACGAGCCCAACCATCCGCCCGTCGGGCACGGTACCCCAGTCCTTGGCACGGACATAATCGCGCACCATCGCTGCAAAGGCGGTGGCAGCCACCCCAAGCCCCACCGAACCGGTCGAAAAATCGACGTCATCCACGTCCTTCGTGCGGGAAGGGTAGGACTGCACTCCGCCAAACCCGCGAAAGTTCCGCATCCGCGGCAGGTCAAGCTTGCCGCACAGATATTGGAAAGCGTGGAAGACAGGCCCCGCATGGGGCTTTACCGCCACCCGATCCTCGGGTCGCAGCACGCGGCCGTAAAGCGCTGTCATCAGCGTGACCATCGAGGCACAGGAGGCCTGATGCCCCCCAACCTTCAGCCCATCCGGTCTTGGCCTAAGGTGATTGGCGTTGTGGATCATCCAGGCCGACAACCAGAGAAGCTTGGTTTCGACCACCTGAAGCTCAGACAGCGTGAGTACATCGGTTTTCATAATGGCCCGCCAAGAGTTCCTAAAGAAATGCAATCTCCTCAGATCTCACTTAAGAGAATGAACCACCATAGATGAAGTTGTCAAACCATTTGGTCTGATCTTATGGTTCCTACCTGAATCCTCTGTGATCCACATGTCAGCGAAGTTCAGTTACCGCTGTGTGAGGCTCAGTTGCGCAAGGGGTCTGACGGTGCTCGGAGGCCTTCGAGGACATCGTACGGAACTTCGAGGAGCTCGGAATAAAGTGTCCGATCACGGTTGCCGAGCGTGAGAGCGCGAATTGTCCGAGATACGATCTCGTCTGCGGACAGGTGCGGCTGATGCTGGCAATTGTTGATGGTTTTTGCCGACTGTGCCACCACTCGAATGGCTACCAAGGATCAGCTTGGCTGGAAAAAGTGGCCGGTCCTTCCGCACAATAGTCACCTGCAAAGCGAGAATGCTGCAGTACGGGCGAATGTCCGCTTCAGGGAGCGCGGCTAAGGAGCATGGATGAGGTCGACCGGCAGGTATGGGCCGAGAGCGATCGCTAGGTCACTTTCGGCGGAAAGCGGACGGAGACCGGCCCGCAGCAAACAACTCGCGCGGGCCGCTTCAGGTTTACTTGCCTGGCGCGACCACGCGCATCACGAAGGACGGAGCGGGTTCTCCTGGCGGGACTGGGCCGGGGACCTCGTTTGCGACCGGTTCGAGCGACTGGAGGTAGGCCGCGATCCCATAAGCGTCCTCGTCGCTAAGGGCCGACAGGTTAGGCCAAGGCATCACCGGGATCAGCCCGCGGCCATCGGGCGTGGCGCCGGTGCGGATCGCGGTGACGATCTCTTCGGCCGACCAGTTGCCGAGGCCAGTGGGGTCCGGGGTCAGGTTCGGGCCGTAGACGATGCCGACGCCGGGGACTTCGAACCCCACGTCCGAGCCGCCGAGGAAGCGGGCGGTGTCGGGCTGGCCCAGGAAGTGGCCGGGCGTGTGGCAGTCGCTGCAGCCGGCGATCTGCGTCAGGTAGCGGCCGCGTTCGATCTGCGCCTCGTCCGCGCGTGAAGTGCCGGGCATCAGAACCGCGAGGAGGAGCGAGATCACGGCGGCGATGAACTCGGGTTGGCGGGAGGGTTTAGGTTGTCTGGTCATGGTCGAAGGCTCCTTACTCGGCGGCGATGGCCGGGGTGTGCGGGGCGACCGCCTCGCGGACTTGACGAGCAGCGAACAGGCCCTGCGGGTCGTAGGTGCGGGCCAGCGCGGCGATCTGGGCGCGGGCCGGGGCGGAGTGGCAAGCGTCCATCCAGCCGGGCCGGGCGAGATCGGCGTGGCCGACGTAACGGCCGGTGGTGACGGGGGACAGCCGGTTCATCCCGTCGCGAAGCCAGGCGAGGTTCGCCGCGTCGTCCTCGGCCTTGGTCCAGGTGCCGTGCACGATCCCGCAGACCGAGCCGATCACCGACAGGGCGGCGTCAGGCAGGTCACGGGCCAGCGCCGAGTTGCGGCCGTAGATCACGCCGATCGCGTTCGACATCGGCGAGGGCGCTTCGGCCACCATGCAGGCAAGGCCCTCGAAGATGGTGTCGGCATCCTGGCTCCACAGGCAGTCGACGCCGTAGCGTGCGCCGTCGGGGAAGCTTTGGTCGACGATGCCGTAGAGGGTGGCGAAGTCGAAGGGCGTGAGCGGCATGGTGGTCAGCGGACCCTCGGGCAGAAGGTCGCCGATGTTGCGGGCGACGCCGGTGAGTTCGAACATGGACCCGCCGTAGATCGACAGGATCACGGTGGCGAACTTCGCATCGCCCAGGCCCAGGTGCGGCGGGGCGGCGGCGAGGGAGAGCGAGACCTCGGCAAAGCTGGGCAGGACGTTGGCGAGCCGCTTGAGGCTGGCCGTAACCTCGGCGGTGCGGGACAACGGGTAGGTCCAAGTCGTGACCGCCATCGCGGGCGGCAGTGGCATCAGGCGCAGCCAGAAGCATGTGACGATGCCGAAGAAGAGTGGTCCCGCTCCGCGCAGGGCCCAGAAGATGTCGGCGTGTTCGGTGGCGCTGACCATCACGGCGCGGCCATCGGCCAGCACGACCTCGGCCTTGTCAATCAGGTGGCAGGCGGGGCCCCAGGTGCCCTCGTTCCATCCGAAGCCGCCGCCGAGGAGGTAGCCGCCCATGGCCACGTCGCCGCAATGGCCGACGGGGAAGGCGAGGCCCTTGGCGGTCAGCGCGACGGACAGGGCGAGGTTCTTCACGGCGGGTCCGACTTCGGCCATGCGGGCGACGCGGTCGATGGAAACGCCGTCCATCGCCGAGAGGTCAAGGGCCACGCCATCCTGCAACGCGATGCCCGACCAGTTGTGCCCTCCCGACCGGGCCGAGACGCGGTAACCGTTGGCCGCGGCGTAGCGGACGGCGGCCTGGACATCGGCGGTCGAGGTTGCGCGGATGATCACCCGAGGGGTCGCCTGCGGCTTCCGGCCGTTCCAGACGAACCCCTCGTGCGCGGCGGTGAAACCCGCCTCTCCCTCGGCGATCACTTCGCCGCCGATCTGAATGCGGAGATCTTCGATATGCATGGTCAAGTTCCTTGATGCTGTGTGTGTGGCGCCGGAAAAACCCGGCCAAGTTACTGAAACGAAGGCCTTTTGAAGGGCCGGGGGTCCATGAACATCGCGAAAGGGCAGTGCCGTCCGGGCGACCCGCGGGGTGCCGGTTTGCTGGCTGGCTGATCTGCTTCGCGGTGTTCTGGTGAACGAGGGCACATCTACTGTGCGAAGATGTGGAGGTCTCGCTAAGTGTTTCGGCAGGGAATCTTAAAAGCTTCTTAAGCGCCGAAAGCGGTTTGGAAAATTACTCTTCCTGCAAGGCGAGGTTCGCCCGGACGTCCAGACGAAAGCGGCCGCGCCCGGCTTTTTCCATTTGAATCGGCAGCGCCTTTTCGCGGAGCCGTCGTTCCAGAAGCACCAGCCGGGCCTCCAGATTCTCGGCGTGCGAGGGCAGGCGCAGTTCCGGGGAAAGGCGAAGCTCGCGGTTGGTGAACTCGCATACGCCGGACGTGACATGCGCCCGCACGAGTTTCCACAGGATCGCCCCGGCGACACCCTTGATCACATAGTCGCCCCCGACAAAGACGCTGTCGTCGGCCGCGAAGTGGCGCAAGGTCAGGGTCCGGTCGTGCGGGTTCCGGTCCACCGGCGCGGCGGCGGTGGGCGCGTCTTCCTCATCCCCCAGGGCGGCGGCATGGGCTGCGAGGGCCGAGGCGATGCAGCCGAGCGTATCCTCTTCTTCGTGCAGAAAGCGCAGGGGTTGCGGGCTTTCGGCAAAGAGGACGCCGGTCAGTTGGCCCTGCCACAGCATCGGCAGCGCAATCTGGCTTTCCGGGCGGGGCAGGCCGGGGAAGGGGACGGTCCGGCTTTCCGGCGCGCCGGGGCCGGCTTCGGCCCGCATCCGGTCGCGGACGGCACTGCCGTAGGTATAGGCCGAGGACATGTGGTCGATCCGGATCGCCACCCGTTCCCGGGCAGCCACGCCGATGACCCCATCGCCGATCGGCACCTCGGCCCCTATACCCGAGGCGGAATAGCCCCAGGTGGCGACGGCATCCAACGCCGCGCGCGTGTCGTCGGGGACCATGATCATCAAATTGGTTATGCCAAGATGCCGGGCGATGGCGTCAAGCGTGAGATCGTAAAGCTCACCCAGGGTGGTGGCGCGGGCCATGTCATCCAGCACGCGCCTCAGGGCGGGGAGTGCGGCGACCGGTGCAAGCGGGCGCGCGAGCCGGGGGGCCACCACACGGCGGATGGACCGGACGCGGAAGATGTCGGCGCCCATCAGACGGAAGACACCCTCCATTCCGGTGTGCGAGGCGATGCCGGCAAGACGCGCCTTCATCGTCTCGAAAACCGGGCCTTTGGATTCGGTCGTCTCGAACTCAAGCTCGAGTTGGTAGAAGGCCACCGTCATTGGGTCGATCAGCTCGACTTCGGCGGTGCGGGTGGACAGGATGTTGCGGCGGGTCTTGTTGAAGAACTGGTAGCTGATTGCGACGCGGCCAGAGTCGACGTAATGGACCTGGCTAATAAAGGACACGTTCGGGACGCCCGAGGGGTCGACGGTAGCGAGCGTGGCCGGGACCATGCCTTCGAAGCAGTCACGGAGCCGGTCCAGCGTGAGCGGCTGGCCGTCGGCGTCAAGGCTGGTGACGGGCAGGAAGGTCACAGCGCGCGCCCCGCGCCCGGGCCGGGGGTCTGTTCGAACGCCTCATGCGCGGGGAAATTGACGACCCAGAGTTTTGAAAGACGGTATTCGAGGAACGCCATCACGAAACCAGGAGGGTGGCCCGCCCCTCTCAGCACGCCTGCGAAAGCATCGCACTGCTGACCCGTGAGCGCATCGTCCTCCGGACCAAGCTCTTCAAGTCCGGAGGAATAGCCTTTGATCTGCAAGGTGCGGTGCGACATCGGCGCGCTGAAGGTCATCGCGATCTTCCCGCCTGCCTTGGCGGCGGCCGCAATGGCCTCGTTGCCTTCGTTGGCGAAGATCACGCGGATTGTTGCATCGGGCAAGACCCGCGCGGCCAGCGCACGGCCGGTCTGTGCGCGGCCTGCTGGGCCAACGACAGCACACACAATGCTGACGCCGCTTTCGATGAACGAGATCACTTCATCCGACAGCGCCACGCGAGGGCGTTCAGCGCTAGCGCCGTGATGGACGACATTGTCAGTTTGGTGCGGCATCGGCGGAGAAACCCAGAGAACGGGACGAAGTTACGACACCGCAACGAAATCGCAAACCCCGTCGCTCTTTGATCTGAAGGACGACTGCAAGTCGAAGTCCCGCCGGCAACTGCAATCATTAGTAGATCTCAACGAACGGCTGATCACGCCCACGGGAATAAACAGGGCGCAACGGACACGTGGACGGTCCGCTATGGGCCGGTTGTGACCACATCAACGCGTTGGTCGGGTAGCAGACCGGCAGCGCTGCATCGTGGCTTGTTCAGGAAACTCTCCTCGCCGCCAGCAGAAATGTGGTGCCGTTCAGTGTCGAGGCCAGCGAAATGTGGTCGAACCGGGCTTGGGCAAAGAAGGTGCATTAAGCGGAACCGGGCTGCACCCAGATGACTTTACACTGTGAATATCGGCCTCCGATACATCCGGGGAAAAGCCTGAACCTGAGGGAGATGCTTGACGCATGAAGTATCTGATCGGTGTAGGCGCTCTGATTGTGATCGTGGGCGGCTCCTTGTTGCTGTTTCCCGCTCTCAGACAGGTCCCCGAGCCGACAGCGGTGGTGACGGCACCCGGTGCACCGGCCACTGGACCAGCAACTGCGTCGGCCCCTGAGGAAGGAACCACGCCCGAAGTTGTCGCCCAGCCCGCTGAAGGTTCGCTCACCGGCGCTCAGGATGAATGGCTGCTGTCGTTGGCAACAAGCACCCGCGAAAGCCTGCCCGCATCCGTGTCTGAGAGCTTGACGATAACCGACGCGCTGTTCCTGCCGCGGATGCGGATCATGGAATACACCTATGTGTCGAGTGCCTTGGACGCCCCCGCTTCTGCCCGAGAGATGCGGACCCTGATCGACTCTGGCGCCGAGCGGCTCTGCCTTGAGGGGCAAGAAATGTTCGAGATGGGCGTGACGTTGCGCAACAGTTTCAGGGATCTGGAAGGCGTTCTTTTTCAGCGTGTCTACCTGCTGCCCGAAGATTGCCAGCAGTTCTACTGATCTTCTGCCGGTCGTCTGCGGCCAAAAGGAATACATCATGTCTCTCGCTTCGTTTCGGTCCAGCACGGCGCTGGTCGCCAGCCTGGCACTTGTCCTGCCGCATCCTGCGTTGGTCTCGGTCGCCTGGTCGCAAGAGATCGAATTGCTGTGCGTTGATGAAAGCCAGCCGCCGTGTCCCGCGGGGCAGCCGGAACAAGGCTCGACCCAGGTAGAACGCGCAGCTTTTTCGGCCGCCGAGGCGTCGCGCCGAGCGGCCGAAGCAGAGGAAACCGCCGGACTGACCGCAGAAGCCGCCATCGCCTCCGAAGCCGAGGCGTTGCGGCTGCAGCAAGTCGCCGCAGAGGCAGAAGCCGCGGGCGCTTGCCTAGGCTGGACAGGCGCGACTCGATGCGGAAGCCGCAGTGGCCGAAGCGACACGCCTAACGGCCGATGCCGAAACGGCCCGCTATATGGCGGCCGAGGCGGTGGCGGAAGCTGAAGCACAGGCCATCGCTGCGGCGGAAGCCGACGCCGACGCACAGGCGGCGACCGAGGCGGAAGCGGCCCGGCTAGCGGCTGAGGCCACGGCGGAAACGGAAGCAGAGGCAATCGCGGCCCCGGAAGCCGAGGCCGAGGCAAAGGCGGCGAGCGAGGCGGAAGCGGCTCGGCTAGCGGCTGAGGTTTCGTCGGAAGCGGAAGCGCGGGCCATCGCGGCGGCAGAAGCCGAGGCCGAGACACAGGCGGCGCGCGAGGCGGAATCGGCTCGACTTGCGGCTGAGGCCGCGGCGGAAACGGAAGCACAGGCCTGGGGTGAGGCCGAAGCCGACGCGCTGGCTAAGCCGGAGTGGGAGGCGGCTCGGGGT
>JANOCQ010000304.1:0-24724 GCA_031412255.1 Paracoccaceae bacterium
GCCCCCCCGCCCCATATCCCGAACCATGCGGAACCTGATCGCCCTCCTCCTCCTACCCACCCCCCTCCACGCCCAGGAGGTCGACCTCGAACACGTACTCCAAGCCGACGCCTCGGGGTCGATCACCCAGGAAGAAATCGACTTCCAGCGGGAAAGCACCGCCACCGCGATCACCGACCCCGCCGTCCTGACCGCCATCTCGAACACCCTCACCGGCTCCATCGCCGTCACCTACGTGGAGTGGGCCGCCGACCAGGCCACCGTCGCCCCTTGGACCATCATCGACAGCCCCGAGACGGCCGAGGCCTTCGCGGCCGCCCTCCTCGGTCCCCCCCGCCTTGCGACGGGAAGGAACGCCATCGGCAACGCGCTTCTCGAAGGCCGCCGCCTGATCGAGACCAACCAGATCACCTCCCTCCGCCAGGTCATCGACTTCTCCGGCGACAGCACGGGCAACTTCTCCGGCGTTGGCATCGAGGAAGCGAGGGACCAGGTCGTCGCCGCCGGGATCGTCATCAACGGCCTGCCCATCCTCGATGGCGGCCCGGACGACCCGCTTCTTCAGGAATACGAGGCCCGCATCATCGGCGGCCCGGGAGCCTTCGCGATCCCGGCCCTCGGCCGCCAGGACTTCGTCTCTGCCCTCCGTCGCAAGCTGATCCTGGAAATCGCGGGTCAGCCGGTGGACGACCTGACCCTGACCGCCGCGCCCTGAGGTCAGGTTTCCCCTACGCCCCGCCCGGTTGACCGACGGCCCCCCGACACCTACCCCTGATCCATGAAGATCGCCCGCTACACCGCCTACGGCGGCCCCGAGACCGTCGTCCTGGAAGACGCGCCCGTCCCCACCCCGGGACCGGGAGAGATCCTGATCCGCGTCCGGGCAGCGCCCGTCACCGCCGGCGACGCCCGCATGCGGTCGGGCCGCGTCCCCCGCGGCCTCGGGCTGATGGTCCGCCTTGCCATCGGCTGGTCCCGCCCCAAGGTTTCCCCCGGCTGGGCATTCGCAGGTGAAGTCGCCACTCTTGGTCCCGGCACGTCAGGCTTCCTGGAAGGCCAGCGCGTCTTCGGACTGAAGGGGTTCAAGGGCGGCGCGCATGCCGAGTATCTGACGATCCGGGCCGACGGCGCGATCCTGGCTTTGCCCCCGACCCTCACCTTCGAACAGGGTGCCGCCTTCTTCTTCGGCGGCCTCACCGCTGCCGAGTTCCTGATCGACCGCGCCAAGCTTGCCCCTGGCGAACGCCTCCTTGTCGCCGGGGCCACTGGTTCCGTGGGTAGCGCCGCCGTCCAGATCGCCCGCCATCTCGGAGCAACCGTCGCCGCCACCGCCTCGCCGTCGAACCATCCCCTCGCCCGCCAGCTTGGCGCGACCGAGGTCACCGATTACCGCACGGGCCCGCTGAAAGGCCCCTTCGACGTGATTCTGGACGTGATGGGCAGCCTGGGCTGGAGGGGGGCGAAACCGCTCCTCTCGACCAAGGGCCGGCTGATCCTGATCACCGCAGACCTGAGCGAAATGCTGACCTCTGCCCTTCACGCCAGATTCATCACCGGCACGAACAAGGACGATCTTTCCTCGATGCGGCGCCTTGTCGGGCTGCATCAGGCGGGCGGCTATACCCCCATCGTGGGTCCGACGCTGCCCTTCTTGCAACTGCCCGAGGCACACCGGATCGCCGAGAGCTTCCACAAACCGGGCAACCTGATCGTCACGATGGAATGAAGCCCGGGCCTGAGGGTGTCCGATCGGCCCTTTACGCCAAAGCCACTGCGACGGCGGCAAAATGCAGCCCGGCCGCCACCGCGACGAACCCGTGCCAGATCGCGTTCTGGAAGCGCAGGTGTTCCCAAACGTAGAAAGCGACGCCCGCCACATAGGTCGCTCCGCCCGCAACCAGAAGCCACAGCGACAGCGATGGCAAGGCTGCTGTGACTGGCCCGATGGCGATCACGCCCACCCAGCCCAGCATCACATATGCCAGGATCGACAACCGGTCATAGCGGCCCGGCAATGCGACCTTCACCAGGATTCCCAGCACCGCGCCGGTCCAGACCACCGCCCCCAGCACCCAGGGCCATGAGCCGTCCAGATGCGGGATCAGCGCGGTATAGGTCCCGGCGATCATCACGTAGATCATCGAATGGTCGAACCGCCGCAAAAGCCACTTCAACGCCGAGGGCGGCGTCATGTTGTAGGCCAGCGAAAAGCCCCACATCAGGAAAAACCCGGCCGCATAGACCGCCAGAGCCACCAGCATCCCGATCCCGGAACTCTGCAAGGCGTGGAACAGCAACAGCGGAAAGGCGATCAGCCCGGCCAGGAGGGCCAGCACATGGATTATGCCGTCGGCCAGGATCTCGCCCAGCGACAGGTCGCGTTTCAGGGTGCGGTAATGGTCGGCGGGAAGGGTCATGGTCCTGAATCTGGCAAGGGATCGTTACCAGAAGATGACCACCCCCCGCCCCCGGTCAAGAGAGCGGACGGAGATGTGACCCGACGTCAGCAAGTCCAGATCAGCGCCGCGCGGCCCAGAGAAGCCCACGCCGCATCAACTCGGCAGCAGGGCCTTGGTCGATCACGTTCTTCTGGTGGCCCAGCGCGTTGTAATAGACCCGCCCCAAGCCGTAGCCCTTGGTGAAGACCACGGGCATCGCCACCGGTCCATTGACCGAATGTGGCCCCTCGACCAGCGGGAAGTCGCAGACGGCATGGACCTTCACCGCCGGATCGACGTGCAGATAGTACTGCTCGGTCCTCACAGTGAAATCGCCGATCCCCGAGACCAGCGGATCATCCGAAGTGATGCGGACCGCGTAGTCCACTCCGTCGTTCCCCGGATGCGCCACCCACTGTGCGCCGGTCATGAACTGCCAGTCCACATTCTCGCGGAAGGCATCGCACATGCCGCCGTGACAACCGGCTATGCCGGTTCCCGCAGCCACCGCCGCGCAGGCGTTAAGTGCCTGCCGCTTCTCGATCTTCGACATGGTCCAGACCGGGACGATCAGGTCGTAGGACTTAAGCGCCTCGGCATCATCAAAGGGGGCCAGGGTGTCGGTCAGCGTGACCTCCATCCCAGCCTCGCGCAGCCACTCGGCGAACATTGGACCGACCTTCTCGGGCTCGTGGCCCTCCCATCCGCCCCAGGTGACAAGTGCCTTGGTCATTCGCTTCCCCTCAGAACCGCTGCGGTGCCTCGGGCTTGTTCTGCACCACTTCCTCGATCGCTGCCAGCACATCCGGCGTCAGCTTGGCTTTGCCCTCCAGCGCTTTGAGGTTGTCGGTGAGCTGCTCCAGCTTTGATGCCCCCAGGATCACCGTCGACACCCGCGGGTTGGCAAGGCACCACAGAAGTGCCAGGTGGTGGATCGGCATGCCCGCCCCATCGGCGATCTTCGCAAGCGCCTTCACCTGCTCCACCCGCTTGCGGCCCTTTGGCCCCGCAATGATGTCGCGCAACCATTCATAGCCCGGAAGCGCTGCCCGGCTGTCCTGCGGGATACCGTCGTTGTACTTGCCGGTCAGCAGCCCCGAGGCCAACGGCGACCAGATCGTGGTGCCCAAACCGAAGGTGTCGTAGACCGGTGCATAGTCGCGTTCGACCTTCTCGCGTTCGAAAAGGTTGTACTGCGGCTGTTCCATCGTCGGTGGCGTCAGGCCGTCGCGGCGGGCGACCAGATGCGCCTCGGTGATCTGCTGGCCCGACCATTCCGAGGTGCCCCAGTACAGGACCTTGCCCTGCGCGATCAGGTTGTGCATCGCCCGAACGGTTTCCTCGATCGGCGTGTCGATGTCGGGGCGGTGGCAGAAGTAAAGGTCCAGATGATCGACCCGAAGGCGCTTGAGGGCCGCGTGACATGCCTCGGTGACATGCTTGGCCGACAGCCCGCGCTGCGTGGGCTTCTCGCCGCCCCAGAACACCTTGGACGAGACGATATAGCTGTCGCGGCTCCACCCCAGCTCCTGAATCGCCTGACCCATGACCAGCTCGGAGGCTCCTGCCTCATAGCCTTCGGCGTTGTCGAAGAAGTTGATCCCGGCGTCATAAGCGGCGGTCAAGAGCTGTTTGGCGGGCTGGACGTCCACCTGCTTGGCGAAGGTAACCCAGGACCCGAACGAGAACTCGCTGACCTTCAGCCCCGATTTGCCCAGGCGACGATAGTCCATGCTAGTCTCCATTCATTTTTCAAAGGGTAAGAGGTGACGGTGCAACCGCGAAGGTCAAGGCGAAACCGCCCAGGGCTGAAACTGTTTCCAACTGCTTCTATGCCGCTTTGGCCTGCAGGCGTGCAAAACGCTGATGCAGTGCGGCATTGGCTTGGGACTGCAACCACTGTCTTGATGGACTGTGCGTATCGTCGTGATCCCGAACCGGCGTATCGAATCGGCTGAAAGCACGCCCCACCACAGC
Source organism: Paracoccaceae bacterium (assembly GCA_031412255.1). Lineage (GTDB taxonomy): Bacteria > Pseudomonadota > Alphaproteobacteria > Rhodobacterales > Rhodobacteraceae > Tabrizicola. The sequence goes on from JANOCQ010000304.1 coordinate 4,416, forward strand.
CAGCCGCCGGACAAGGAAAGGCCCGCCTTCCAGCGCTCTGCGAGCCTCCGGGTTTGGCCGGTCAGACCTTCGAGTAGATCTCGGCCACCCGGCTGACGGCGGCTTCGGGCGACATCTCTTCGCTTTCCCCGGTGCGGCGGCTGGTCAGCTCGACGTTGCCGTTCGCCAGCCCACGCGGGCCGACGGTGATCCGCCACGGCAAGCCGATCAGGTCCATCGTGGCGAACTTCGCCCCGGCGCGTTCGTAGCGGTCGTCATACAGCGCCTCCAGCCCCTTGGCCGCCAGAGCCTTGTACAGACCTTGGCAGGCCGCGTCCGTCGCAAAGTCGCCCTGCTTGAGGTTGACGATGCCCACGGGGAACGGAGTGACCCCCTCGGGCCAGATGATCCCCTTGTCATCGTGGCTGGCCTCGATGATCGCGCCCAGAAGGCGGCTGACGCCGATCCCGTGGCTGCCCATCTCGACCGGGACCTTGGTGCCGTCCTTGGTCACCACCTCGGCCCCCATCGCTTCGGAATACTTGGTGCCGAAGTAGAAGATCTGCCCGACTTCGATCCCGCGGCCGACCTTGCGGTGTGCCGCAGGCACCTGATCGAACGCGCCCGCCTCGTGGGTCTCGTCGGTGCGGGCGTAAAGGGTGGTGAACTCCTTGCACACATCGGCCACCTGGGCGCGGTCGTCATAGTCGATGTCGCGCTGGCCGAGTTTGAGGGCGGTTACCCGGTCGTCGTAGAAGACCTCGCTCTCACCCGTCTGCGCCAGCACCAGGAACTCATGCGTGTTGTCGCCGCCGATGGGGCCGGAGGCCGCGCGCATCGGGATCGCGGTCAGGCCCATGCGTTCATAGGTCCGCAGGTAGCTGACCATGTGGCGGTTGTAGGCGTGAAGTGCGGCGTCGCGGTCCACGTCGAAGTTGTAGCCGTCCTTCATCAGAAACTCGCGCCCCCGCATTACCCCGAACCGCGGGCGCATCTCGTCGCGGAACTTCCACTGGATGTGGTACAGCGTCAGCGGCAGGTCCTTGTAGCTGTTGACGTGGGACCGGAAGATGTCGGTGATCATCTCCTCGTTCGTCGGGCCGTACAGCATCTCGCGGTCTTGCCGGTCCTTGATCCGCAGCATCTCCTGCCCATAGTCATCGTAGCGGCCGCTTTCGCGCCACAGATCGGCGGGCTGCAAGGTGGGCATCAGCAGCGGGATGTGACCGGCGCGCTTCTGCTCCTCGTTCACGATCTCTTCGATCCGGCGCAGGACCCGCAGGCCGAGCGGCAGCCAGGAATAGATCCCCGCCGCCTGCTGCTTGATCATGCCCGCCCGCAGCATGTAGCGATGGCTGACGATCTGCGCCTCGGCGGGGTTTTCCTTGAGGACGGGAAGGAAGTAGCGGGAGAGACGCATCTGGGGCCTGCCATGGGAAAGGGTCTGGGGTTTCCTAGCGGGTCGGAAGCGGGCAGGCAAGGCGCGAGGCGGCGCCCACGCGCGGGCAGGTTTGCACGGCAAGGGATTTCAAGGGGTTGCCTGCGGGCCTTAACCGGGCGTTAGGAATTGCGCCGTCCTGAATTGGCTGGAACGGAGCGGCACGACCTCTCGTTCCAGCCGGATGATGCTCAAGCTTCCGCAGCGCCGAGGCCGTGGCGCAGCACGGTCACGGCAAAGATAGCCATCGCCGCGATGGTCAGACAGGACCCAACCACGGCCAGGGCTTCGCTGCCGCCAAGGATGGCAAGTGCGATGCCCGGAACCAGAAGAAGGACACCCGCGAACGCCAGGGCGAATTGGACCCAGGCAAGACGGCCTGCGGCGGCTGGGGTCAGCCGGTAATAGAGGCCGAAAAGGCCCATCGTGACCCACCCCACAAGGTTGAGATGGGCGTGAGCAGGGGACAGGAGATGGTCATGCGTGGCCGCCATCTGGATGCCCCAGGCCATTCCCACCGTGGCGCACAGCGCCGCCACGGTGAAGAACCAGGTGCTTACATGCGGCATCGGCGCCTCATTCCGCCCCAAGCGGGGGGCCGGTGAAGTCCATCGCGTGGCGCGCGGCACTTTCCAGGACCGCGGGCATGTCTTCGGGGATGCGGAATTGCCCGGCCGCCATGTCAGAGAAAAAGCCCTCGAAGCCACCCGGCGTGAGGATGACCAGATAGCGTGAGGGGCGGTCCCCGATGACGCGGTAGGTATGCTCGGTTCCCCGCGGTACGAAAGCGGACTCGCCAGGGCAGACGACGCGGAGCGCGCCTTCCAGCCAGACCTCGATCTCGCCGCTGAGGACGACGAAGGTTTCGTCCTCCTTGTGGTGCACGTGGCGCGGCGGACCGAAGTTCGGCGGCGCCACTTGGTCGGAAATGCACATGCGCCCTTCGGTGGCTTCGGTTTCCAGGATCGTCCGGAAGGTCACGCCCGCCCATTCGATGGTTTCCGGGCCCTTAACAACGTCTTTCATTTCTCTCTCTCCTTTCAATGACACGAGTTTCCGCCACCGGTCCCAAGCCCCTCGGCTGGCCCGCTTGCCTTCAAACGGCTTCTGGCAGTTCGTGGCGAGAGATATGCCGCATCCGAATTCATATGAGAAATCGCTTGTTTGTATGCTAAGTATAAATGCGATGAATTTATCCAGCTTCGATCTGAACCTGCTCAAGGTACTTGACGCCCTTCTGCGCGAAGGGTCGGTGACGCGCGCGGCCAACCGCATCGGCCTGACCCAGCCTGCGGTGTCGGCCGCCCTGTCGCGGTTGCGCCTGTCACTGCGTGACGACCTCTTCGTGCGGCAGGGCCAGGGACTGGTTGCCACGGACTTCGCCAGATCCTTGCAGGACCCGCTGCGCGAGGCGCTGGAGGGGCTGGAACGTCTGATGAGCGGGAAGGAGGCATTCGACCCCGCGCAGTCGGACCTGGTGTTCCGGATTGCCGGGATCGACTTCTTCGCCGAAATGCTGATGCCCGACCTGGCCCGACTGCTGGCCGCGGAAGCGCCCGGTATGCGGGTGCAGCTTCTGGACCTTGTCCCTTCGGCCTACGTCGAGATGCTTGAGCGCGAACAGGTCGACCTCTGCCTCATGCCCCGGATGCAGGTTGCGGACTGGATCAGGAGCGAACCCTTGTTTCATTCGTCCTTCGTCACCATCGCGCGAAAGGATCATCCCCGTCTGGGCCGCGCGGGGCTGGAACCCGGCGACATGATCCCGCTGGATCTTTTCTGCGACCTCGGCCATGTGCTCCTGTCGTCCGATGGGCGACTGAAAGCGATGGGTGACGAAGCCCTTGCCAGGATGGGTCGGGCGCGGCGGGTGGTCATGAGCCTCCCTTTCTTTTCCGGCATCAGCCGCGTTGTGGCGGAAACCGATCTTGTCTCGCTGGTGCCGCGCCAGCTGGCGCTTCAGGTCGCCCCGCGACTGGGTCTGGAGATCTATACCCAGCCGATGCCGATGGACGTTCCGGTCATCGCCATGTTCTGGCATCGCCGCGCCGAGGCCAATGTGGCCCAGGCCTGGCTGCGTCGGCGTATAGCCGCACTGCTGGGTGCGCTGAATGGGGGCGAAGCGCCGATCTGACGGGGCGAAGTGGAGGGGCTCGCAGGGCCGACCGGGTTGACTTGGCCCAACATTCCCCCTCCCCTGTCGCCATGCGCCCGCATGACAATCGCGCCTGGTTTCTGGTTCTTCCGGCCCTTGCTCTCCTTGGACTGGTGGGGGCACTCCCGCTCTTGGCCGTGATCAACTACGGCTTCCACGACATCTTCACCCTGCAGGACGTGTTCTGGGTCGGACCGCAGTGGTTCACCGATATTCTCCAGTCGGACCGCTTCCTGGCCTCGCTGGGGCGGAGCCTGCTGTTTTCCACCCTTGCCCTCGGCATCCAGGTTCCGCTGGGGATCGGGGTGGCGCTGCTGCTGCTCACCTACGGAAAACGGGCGGTCTGGGGGTTGATGCTGGTGGCACTGCCCCTGGTGGTGCCGTGGAACATGATCCCGATGTTCTGGCTGGGACTGATCGACGCTAAGACGGGGCTGCTGGGGCCAAGTCTCGCCGCCATCGGCTTCGACTGGAAGTTCACTGGCTGGCACACCTGGGTGCTGATCCTGGTGGTGGACACCTGGCACTGGCTGGGGCTGGTCGTCGTCCTGGCCTATGCGGGCCTCTCGGCCATCCCGCCGGCCTACATGCAGGCGGCCGCCATCGACGGCGCCTCACGCTGGGCCGCGTTCCGGTTCATCCAGCTGCCGAAGATCGCGGGCGCACTGGCCATCGTGTTCCTGTTGCGCTTCGTCGACAGTTTCATGATCTACACCGAGGCCTTCGCGATCAACGCGGGCGGCCCGAATGACGCCACGCGCTTCCTGACGCTGGAACTGGGCGAGGAGATCAAGGGTTTCTCCTACGGCCAGGCGGCCGCGCGGGCGACGCTATACTTCCTGATCGTGCTGGCCGTGGTCTGGGCCTTCGTCGCCGCCACGCGGGAGCGGGAGGGATGAGGCATCTCGGCGTTCTTGCCCTTGTGGTGTTCATCCTGCTGCCGCTGGTGCAGGCGGTGATCCTCAGCTTCACGGCCACCCTGCCGACCGAGGCGCAGGGGACCGTCGGGCTGATGAACTACCGCCACGTCCTTTCGGACCCCGAGCTGCGGGCGGCGATAGTCAATTCGCTGGTCTATGTGACGCTGAATGTGGTGCTTTGCATCGCGCTCGCGCTGCCGGCCGCCTATGCGCTGGCGCGCTACCGCTTCACCGGAGACCGGCATTTCCTCTTTTCGATCCTGGTCTTCCGCGTCACCCCGCCGGTCGTCCTGTCCCTGCCGATCTTCATCCTGTTCAGCCAGTTCGATCTGGTGAACTCGCCCGTCGGGATCGCGCTGGTGCATTGCCTGTTCAACCTTCCGGTGGCGATCTGGGTGCTGGAAAGCTTCATCCGGGCGGTGCCGAGGGAGTTTGACGAGACGGCCTATCTGGACGGCCATACCGGGCCGTCGTTCTTCTTTCGCCACCTGATCCCGCAGATCGCGCCGGGGATCGGGGTTGCGGCGTTCTTCTGCTTCATCTTCTCGTGGGTCGAGGTGGTCTTCGCCCGCATCCTGACGGTCACGGGGGGAAAGCCCATCACCATGGCGATCCAGGCGATGTTCAGCTTTCAGACCGACATCGGCATGGTGATGGCAATGACCTGCCTGTCACTGGTGCCGGGAGCGGCGATGATCTGGTTCGTCCGCAACCACCTGGCGCGCGGGTTCACGCTGCGGGCCTGAGCGGAGGCGGGCACTACTGGGCGGCTTGCGGGGCGGCATCGGGGACCCCCTCACCCAATAGGTCCTCGACGAAGAAGGCCGCGAACTGGGCACGGCCCGAGACGCCCGCCTTGGAATAGATCCGGGTCAGCTGCGCGCGGACCGTGCCTTGCGCAGCGCCGCGCAGTGCCGCGATCTCGGCCACGTCCAGGCCCTTCAGTGCCAGGAACCCTACGTCGCGTTCGGCGGGCGTCAGGGCCCAGGTCTGGAACTGGCGGTCGATCACCTCGGACAGCGCGCCGCGGGCCACCTGCAAGGCCTGGTCCTGGGCCCGCAGAAGCTCGATGGTGCGGCGCAGCGCGAAGGTTCCGAAAAGGATGCCCAGGACCAGCGCCGCCGTGACCACGGCTTCGAAGATGAAATGGACAGACAGCGGATCTTCGCGCAGGTCTCCGATCACGTCGCCGACGAAGAACACCGTCCCCAGCGTCTGGATCACCAGAAAGATCGAGAGCGTTGCGGTCTGGCGGCGCCCCGCGGTCTGGATGTCCGGATTGGCGGTCATTTGCGCCGTTGGCCAAGGACCATCGGTGCCACAAGATTGCGGCGCATCGCGCGCGCCTCGACGAAGACTCCGGCCACATGCAATGCGGCAAGGATCAAGAGAAGGTTCGCGACCACTTCATGCACCTCTTCGGCGGTATGGCGAAGGCCCTTGTCCTCATCCGATCGCTCGTCCGAGGATTCGCCTTCGCTTTCCTTGATCAAAGCAGACCAGTCGCCGGATGCAACCGCTGCCTTGTCCGCAGCCACCTGCATCGGTGTCGCACCGCCGGTCATGTACAGGCCGGTCAGGGTGACAAGCGCCAGGCAGGCCCAGAAGGCATAGGCCATCATGGCCCCGGCCGGGTTGTGCGAGGGATATTCCGACACCCTACCCGAGAAAAGTTGCCCAAGATGGCGCAGTGCGGCCAGCGGATTCGGCGGGAAGGCCGAAAAGCGGGCTTCCCTTGGGCCAAGCACCCCCCAGACCAGCCGCAGCACCAGAAGCGCCAGCACCAGCCAGCCCAACGTGACGTGAAGAAGGCTGCCGCCTTCGTCCAACGCCGCATTGACCAGCACAGAAATGGCGATGCCCCAATGCGTTAGCCGAACGACGGGGTCCCAAAGTGCGGGCGGAGCGGCAAAGGTCCGGGGGGTTGCCATGTCAATCTTCCGCCTTGATGTCGACGACCTTGCCGGATGCGGGGTCGATATAGACTTCCATGTCCTTGCCGGTCGCGGCGTCCTTGCACTTGGCTTCGATCTTGCCGTCTTCGGCCTCGAACTCGTCCACCGGGCAACCGGCCTTTTCAAGTGCAGCCTTCGCGGCTTCGGGCTCGGTCCCGATCAGGTCGCCAACCGCGGGCATTGCCATGGCGGCCATTGGCATCGTCAAGAGCGCGAGAATTGTAAGAAGCTTCAGTTTCATGGTCTTGCCTTTCGATCGGGCCTTGCAAGCGGGCAAGGCCGGGGCCGGGACACCATGCCCCGGATGGCCTTTCTTGCCGCGCATTTCCGCCCCGGCTCCATCCCGGCGCTGCTTACCAGGCGCGGCTTAAGCACATGCTGACAGCAGCCTGTTGCCTGTCTCCCTCTGCGAGCCTCCTCTTGCGCGCTCGGACGGCAGCAGCGATATGTGAGGGAAAGCGAAGGAACCCGCGATGGCCCTGCCGACCAAAGACCAGTTCCGTTACTGGGCCATCGCAGCCCTGGTTTTTCTGGTGCTGCTCTGGTTCCTGGGCGGCGTCCTTCTGCCCTTCATCGTCGGCGGAGCCATCGCCTATTTTCTGGATCCCATCGCCGACCGGCTAGAGCGTCTGGGACTGTCACGCGTCGCGGCGACCACCGTGATTTCTCTGATTGTCCTCCTGGCCGTGGTGCTTCTGGTGCTGGCGGTGATCCCCACGCTGGTCAATCAGCTGACAGCCCTGATCAATGCCGCCCCCGACATCGCCAAGCGCCTGCAGGGCTTCTTGCTGGAGCGGTTCCCCGAGCTGGCCGATTCGACCTCGACCATCCGCCAGACGCTGGCCGAGATCGGCGCGGCGATCCAGGCACGGGGCGGGCAGTTGGCGCAGGGGGTCGTAAGTTCCGCGCTGGGGGTGATTTCGGTTGTCGTCTTCATCGTCGTGGTGCCGGTCGTGGCGTTCTACCTGTTGCTCGACTGGGACGAGATGGTCGCCCGGCTTGACTCCATGCTGCCGCGCGACCATGCGCCCACGATCCGCCGCCTTGCCAAGGAGGTCGACGCCGTGCTCGCCGGTTTCGTGCGGGGGCAGGTTTCGGTCTGCCTGGCTCTGGGGACCTTCTATGCCGTTGCCTTGATGGCCGCCGGGTTGCAATTCGGGCTGATCGTCGGCGCTATTGCCGGGGCGATCACCTTCATTCCCTATGTCGGGTCCATCATAGGTGGGACCCTTGCCGTCGGGCTGGCGCTGTTTCAGTTCTGGGGCGACTGGGTGCAGATCGGGATCATCGCGGCAATCTTTGCGGTCGGCCAGTTTGTCGAAGGCAACATCCTGACCCCCAAGCTGGTCGGCAAGTCGGTCGGGCTGCATCCGGTGTGGCTGCTCCTGGCCTTGTCTGCCTTCGGGGCGGCCTTCGGCTTTGTCGGAATGCTCATCGCCGTTCCCGTCGCAGCCGCGATCGGGGTGCTGACCCGCTTTGCCATCGAGCAATATCAGGCGAGCCTGCTGTACAAGGGCTCCACCGCCATGTCCGAAGTCGAGCGGAAGCTGGCCGCCGAGATCCCCGCTGCGCCTGCAAGCCGAAAGCCCCGCAAGCCGGTGAGGCAAAGCGAGGGCGGAGAGGGCGCGTGATCCGCCAACTGGCATTCGACCTGCCCAGTGCCGAGGCGATGACGCGGGACCATTTCTTCATCGCCCCCTCGAACGCGCTGGCGCTGCAATCGGTGGAACACTGGCAGGACTGGCCGGGGCGGAAGCTTCTTCTGGTCGGACCCGAAGGCACGGGCAAGACCCACCTGACCCATATCTGGGCTGCGCAGGCCAACGCGGTGATCCTTCCGGCGGAAAGCCTTTCCGGGGCCGACATCGCTGGACTTGCAGGCCGTGCGGTCGCTGTCGAGGATGCGGACCGGATCGGCGGGGCCGAAGCGCAGCTCTTCCATCTGCACAACCTGGTCACTGCGGCGGGCGCGCTGCTTCTGACTGCCCGCACGCCGCCGCGCGACTGGGGGTTGCGGCTTGCCGATCTGAAGAGCCGGATGCAGGCGACCCCCATCGCGCACTTGGACGGCCCGGAGGATGCGCTGCTTTCTGCCGTGCTGGTCAAGCTCTTTGCCGACCGCCAGGTATCGGTTCCGGCCAACATCATCCCGTATCTCGTCAGCCGGATGCCGCGGTCGATCGGGGCCGCGCGCGGCCTGGTCGCCGCATTGGATGCACGGGCTCTGGCCGCAGGCCGCCCGATCACCCGCGCGCTCGCGGGCGAAATTCTGGGCGAGGACTGACCTCGCCACCGGGCTATGCTGGACAGTCCGCAGCCAAGCTGCCTAACTGTCACAATAGTTTCACAGAGCGCACGCCATAAGCCCGCCCATGACCCAGGCAGATTTCCTTCGTTCCCCGTTTCACGCGCCCGTCGAACTTTCCTTCGCGGAGACCGCCGGCCCCGGTCGCTTCTTCAACCGCGAGCTTTCGTGGCTGGCCTTCAACTGGCGTGTGCTGGAGGAAGCCGCGAACCCGCATGTCCCCCTTCTGGAACGGCTGCGCTTCCTGTCGATCAGCGCGACCAACCTGGACGAATTCTACACCGTCCGCGTGGCGGGCCTGCGCGCTCTGGTTCGCAACGGCAATGCGACCCTGTCCGAAGATGGCCGCAGCCCGGCGGAACAATTGCAGTTGATCAACGCCGATGCGCGACGCCTAATGCAGACCCAGCAGACCACCTTCAATCGCCTGCGAAAAGAGATGGAGGGCGAAGGCATCACCCTGGTCCAGCGGTCCAAGCTGACCACCCGCGACCTGAAGCATCTGGAAACGCACTTCCTGTCGAACGTCTTTCCGGTCCTGTCGCCGCTTGCGATCGACCCCGCGCATCCCTTCCCCTTCATCCCGAACACCGGCTTCTCTCTGGCGCTGGAACTGGAGCGGATGACCGACCGCCGCCCGCTGAAGGCGCTTCTGCCGGTCCCACAGCAGATCGCGCGCTTCGTCCCCCTGCCGGGCAAAGAGGGCGAACATCGCTTCCTGCCGCTGGAAGAACTGCTGCTTCTGCATCTGAACATGTTGTTCCCGGGCTATACCGACCGTGGCCACTGCACCTTCCGGGTGCTGCGGGACAGCGATCTGGAAGTCGAGGACGAGGCCGAGGATCTGGTCCGCGAATTCGAGACCGCGCTGAAACGCCGCCGCCGGGGCGAGGTGATCCGCCTGAAGATGTCCGCCGGCGCACCGGAATCCCTGCGCGCGCTGATCATGGAGGAACTCGCCGTCAGCGAGGACGAAGTCGTGGAGGTCAAGGGCCTCCTCGGCGTCGCCGACCTGAAGGAACTGATCCTGTCCTCGCGCCAGGACCTGATGTGGCCGCCGTTCATTCCCCGGGTGCCGGAACGGGTCAAGGACCACGAGGACGACCTCTTCGCGGCGATCCGGCAGAAGGACATGCTGCTGCACCACCCCTACGAGACCTTCGACATGGTGATCCGCTTCCTGCAACAGGCGGCGACCGACCCGAACGTGCTCGCGATCAAGCAGACGCTTTACCGCACCTCCTGGGACAGTCCGGTGGTTTCGGCTTTGTGCGAGGCAGCCGAAGCGGGTAAGTCCGTGACCGCACTCGTCGAGTTGAAGGCACGCTTCGACGAGGCCGCGAACATCCGGCAGTCGCGGCGGCTGGAACGCTCGGGCGCGCATGTCGTCTACGGCTTCGTCAACTACAAGACCCATGCCAAGATCAGCACCGTCGTCCGCCGCGAGGGCGACCATCTGGTGACCTATACGCACTATGGCACCGGCAACTACCACCCGATCACCGCGCGGATCTACACCGACCTGTCGTTTTTCACCTGCGACCCGGCACTTGGCCGCGATGCGACGAAGGTGTTCAACTACCTCTCAGGATATGTGCAGCCGGAGGGCCTGGAAAACCTGGCCATCAGCCCGATCACGCTGAAGCCAAGACTCCTGGCCCTCATCGCTGCAGAAGCCGATCATGCGCGGGCGGGGCGCCCGGCAGAGATCTGGGCCAAGATGAACTCGATCATCGACCCGGACGTGATCGACGCGCTTTATGCGGCCAGCCAGGCGGGCGTGAAGATCAACCTCGTCGTGCGCGGGATCTGCGGTCTGCGGCCCGGCGTGAAGGGACTGTCGGAAAACATCCGGGTCAAGTCCATCGTCGGGCGCTTCCTGGAACACAGCCGCATCGTCTGCTTCGGCAATGGCTACGGCTTGCCGGCCAAAAAGGCCCGGGTGTTCTTTTCCTCGGCCGACTGGATGGGACGGAACCTGACGCGCCGGGTGGAAACCCTGGTGGAAGCACATAACCCGACGGTGAAAAACCAGATCCTGAGCCAGATCATGGCCGCCAACCTGGGGGACGAGGCGCAAAGCTGGGTCCTGTCGCCCGACGGCAGCTATGCCCGCGACCTGGGGCCCGAGGGCGTGACGCTGTTCAACTGCCACCAGTTCTTCATGGAAAACCCCTCGCTGTCAGGGCGGGGCACTGCGGCCAAGGACGCGCCGCGGCTGATCCCGGTGAGGGACGACGATCAGGCGGGGGCGACGGCGGCACGGTAGGCCCGGGACAAATTCCTTGAACAAAAGGATTTGGCTCTCACACTCCTGCGCCGGGATCCCGCATCAGTTGCAGCCGGCCCGCCGCCGCCCGCGCGAAGGTTCGCAGCACCACTTTGCGCCGCGCGCCCGACAAAGGTGTCTCGGGGGCCATCCGCACCACCTCGGCATCGTAGGGGTCGGCCAGGATCAACCCGGTGTCAGGCGGCAGCAGATCGACCGGGAAATCGGCGTCCACAGCCCAGAAGAACCGGTCGCACCAGTCGAGGTAGCCTTGCCACTTGCGGTCAGCCCGGTAATCCGCCCGACCCGACTTGCATTCGACGACCCAGACCTCGCCCTTCGGCCCAAGTCCCATGACGTCGACCCGCAGGCCCGAGGCCGGGATCAGTTCCTCGACGCAGACGAAGTCCAGCGCCCGCAACCCCCGACAGACCCCGCGCTGCAAGCGCTGGCCCGGAAAGCTCGGCAGGATGTCCTGGATGTTGACCGGCATGTCCATGACGTCAAATATGAACCAAAGGTGAACATCTGTCCAGCCTTGCGCCGGGCGCCGCGCACGCCTATCTTGTGCCTTGGCGGGTTCTGCTCCTCACGTGCGAGGCCTTTTTTCCAGTGGCCGATAAGCAAACGCACGGGGGCTGGCTCTGACAGGATCCTGGTCCTGTTACCTGGTTCCCACCTGAGACCTCTGGCTCTCGGGAAAATCCCGGCACTCCACGGCTGCTGCGGGCCCGCCACCTATAGAACCACTTTCGGAATGATATGAAGCGTCGCCTTAACGGCGGCGGTTGCGCACCGGGACCGGAACGGGGATCAGCACCGGCTCGCGCACACCGTGCCCACCCTTTGGGCCGTCGTCGTGATCAGCCATGCCCATGATCCGGACGGCGAACTGCACGGCGGAAAAAACGATCCCGTTGAACACCACCAGCATCGCCACAGCAACCCAGCCGATGTCCGAGGCCATCACCAGATGCCCCAACCCGGCCACGTCCAGCCACAGAAGCCCACCCGTGAAAGCGGCCGAAATGACGAAGCCCAGAGCAACGCTTTCGAGATAAAGGCGCACGAGCTTCGGCATCGGATTCTCCTGTATTCTGTTCAAAGCTAGGTCGGCGGAACCGCCTTGCCAACCCCTGCGTTGGCTCGATGCGCGTTTCTGCCGCAGACGGCACTGCGCCGGTCTAAAAATCGGCAATCCTTGATCCGGATCATGGCGCAGCCTCTGCCGTTCGCGGAACCTTTGCCAAGACGACCAAGGAGGACATGCCATGAAAGCCGCAGACACTCTCTATTGCATCGCCGACGAACGGGGCTTCAGGCTGCTGCGCGGCAATGCCGGGAAGCTGGAGCCGATCCACGCCGCAGGTGCCGATGATTTCGCGGACTGGTCCCACGCTGTAGCCGAACCAGGCCGCAACCGCTCGGGCGGGATCAATTTCGGGAACGGCGGTGGCGATGCCGCCGAGATCGAGCGCCCGCGCCTCGCCAGGCACATCGTCGCGGCATTGGAGGCCGAATGGAAGAAGGGCGGCGCCGGTCGAATCGTCCTCGCCGCCGGACCGAAGATGCTGGGTGCCCTCCGGAAGGCGATGCCCAAGCACCTCGTGCAGGAGATCACGGCGGAGTTTGACAAGGACTTGTCCGACGTGTCCGAGCACGAGCTCTTGGACCACCTGATTGAGAAGGGCTGAATTTCCTCTGACAGCGCCTTCCCAAATCGGTGTGAGCATTCTGGCGCAAGCTCTGCCAACTAACGGTGGCGGAGCCGTGAGGTGGTCCTACCCCTCCATCGCCTCCAGCTCGTCAATGAAGCCTGCGATCATCGACAGGCCCTTGTCCCAGAATTTCGGGTCACTCGCGTCCAGCCCGAAGGGAGCCAGCAGGTCCTTGTGGTGCATGGACCCGCCCGCCTTCAGCATGGCGAAGTACTTCTCCTGAAAGTCCGGGAGGCCCGCCGCATAGGCCGCGTAAAGCGCGTTCACCAGCCCGTCGCCAAATGCATAGGCGTAGACGTAGAACGGCGAGTGGACGAAGTGCGGGATGTAGGCCCAGAAGGTCTCATACCCCTCCATGAACTCGAAGGCATCTCCAAGGGATTGCGCCTGCACGGACATCCACAGCGCGTTGATGTCTTCGGGCGTCAGTTCCCCTTCTGCCCGCGCGGCATGCAGCTTGCATTCGAAGTCGTAGAAGGCGATCTGGCGGACGACAGTGTTGATCATGTCCTCGACCTTGCCGGCCAGCAGGGTCTTTTTCTCGGCCGGGGTCTTGGCACCGTCCAGAAGCTTGCGGAAGGTCAGCATCTCGCCAAAGACCGAGGCGGTTTCGGCAAGGGTCAGGGGGGTAGAGGAGAGAAGCTCGCCCTGCCCCGCCGCCAACACCTGGTGGACGCCGTGGCCCAGTTCATGCGCCAAGGTCATCACGTCGCGCGGTTTGCCGAGGTAGTTCAGCATCACATAGGGGTGGACCGTCGTGACGGTGGGATGCGCGAAGGCGCCAGGGGCCTTCCCCGGCTTGACCCCGGCGTCGATCCAGCCTTTCTCGAAGAACGGCGCGGCGAGATCCGCCATCCGCGGATCAAAGGCCGCGTAGGCGTCCGTCACCATGCGGCGCGCTTCGGGCCAGTCGACAATGCGCGGGGTCTCCGACGGCAAGGGCGCGTTGCGGTCCCAGACCTGCAGCTTCTCCAGCCCCATCCACTTGGCCTTGAGCCGGTAGTAGCGGTGGCTGAGCTTCGGGTAGGCCGCGACGACGGCGTTGCGCAGGGCCTCGACCACCTCGGGCTCGACATGATTCGACAGGTGCCGCCCGTGCTGCGGGCTGGGCATCTTGCGCCAGCGGTCGTGGATTTCCTTTTCCTTGGCCAGCGTATTGTGGACGCGGGCAAAGAGCTTGATATTCTTGCCGAACACCTCCGCCAGTGCCTGCGCCGCCGCCTGCCGCCGGGGGCGGGCCGGGTCGGTCAGCAGGTTCAGCGTGGCTTCCAGGTTCAGCTCTTCGGCCTCGCCCTCGACGGCGAACATCAGGCCCGCCATCGTCTCGTCGAACAGCTTGTTCCAGGCGCTGGCGCCGACGACGCTTTCGTCGTGCAGGAAACGCTCCAGCTCGTCCGAAAGCTGGTGCGGCCGCATTGCGCGCATCTGGTCGAAAACGGGTTTGTAGCGGGCGAGGTCGGCATTCTCAGCCAGCAGGCGGGCAAGGTGGTCGTCATCCAGCCGGTTGAACTCCAGGCTGAAGAACACCAGCGGAGTGGTCGCGGTGGTCACCTTGTCCTGGGCGTTGCCCATGAACTGCGCACGCTCGGGGTCGATGGTGTTCTGGTAGTAGCGCAGGCCGGCAAAGGACATCAGGCGGCCGGCGATGACCTCGATCCGTTCGTATTCCTGAACGCAGGCCAGCATTCCCGCCACGTCCTGCCGGCCCAGCCGCCCCTCGTAGGCCGCCGCGAAGGCCGCGCAGGCGCGTTCCAGTTCCGCCATGTCGGCGGCGAACTCCGGACCCTCGGCGCTGGGGTAAAGGTCGGTCAGGTCCCAATCCGGCAGATCGCCGAACCCGCCCCCCCTGGCGTTGGCATCGTAAACGGGCTGGGGCAGGTGCAGGGTCATCGCGTTCTCCGGAAAGCTTTCACTGTCATCTAGGCTTGAGGGTGGCCCGGGAAAACCCCCCGGACACCTCCTCGTGCGCCTTTCGGCTTCTCGTCGGTGATCGCCACAGCGAGGAGTGACGCAGTCATCGACGAGCGGTTCGTCAGATCTCGACCGCGACCTCGTAGACTCGGTCCATCATCGCCTGCGTTCCGCGCACGAATTCCAGCGGGCAGGGATAGGCTTCGCCGGTCCGCACGGTGCGGCTGAACGCCTCGACCTGCAGTTTGTAATGGTTGGCCGTCGGGAAGCGTTCGACCGTCACCCGGTTGCCGTTCTGGTGCAGTTCCACCTCGGCCAGGTCGTTGACGTTGGCGTTGAACGGCCCTCCCTCCAGCCGGATCATGCCCTTGGTGCCCTGGAAGGTCGCGACCTGCCGGTTGTACATCCGCATCGAGGTCATCGAGCCATAGGTGAAGCGCCCTTTCGGCCCCTCCATCGTGGCGGCGACCTGAGCGAAGGTGTCGACCCCGTTGTCGCGGTGGATGCGGGCCGACACATCGACAGGTTCCGCTCCGGTGACATAGCGCATGGAGCCGAAGGTATAGACCCCGATGTCGCGCAAGGACCCACCGCCGGTTTCAGGCTTCATGCGGATGTTGCTGTCGTCGGTCAGGTTGAAACTGAAGGCGACATCCGAGTGGACCAGATCGCCAATCTCGCCAGCCTCGTACCACTCCTTTGCACGCTGCCATTGCGGATGGTGCACGATCATGTAGGCCTCGGCCGCCAGGAGACCCGAGCGGTCGCGGGCGGCGATGATCTGATCGATCTCACGGGCCTTCAGCGCTATGGGCTTTTCCGTCAGCACATGCTTGCCGGCGGCAAGGCACTTCAGCGTCCATTCGACGTGCATATGGTTCGGCAGCGGGATGTAGACCGCGTCCACGCTGGGGTCGGCCAGCAAGGCGTCGTAGCTGGAATGCACCGCCAAGGACGGGCAGAACGCCTGGAACCCGGCCGCCTTTGCGGGGTCGGACGTGGCCAGCGCCGCCAGTTCGGCCCCCTCGGCGGCGTGAATAGCCGGAGCCATGTGTTCCCGCGCGAACCGCGCAGCCCCAAGCACACCCCACCTGACCGGTTTCATCGCAAGCCCTCCCCTTCTGGCGTCGGCGCATACTAGGTCAGGTTTTGGCCGGACCTTCAACCCGCCGGAAGCGCAGGAATGTCATCATCCCGAAGGGTTTCACCTGATGCTGCTCCTCCAGCCGAAGAAGCGGGTGGCTCATGACCCGGTCGATGGCAAAGTCGGAATGCCAGCCCAGCAGATCTGCCAACGGTGCCGCCAGCCGCTCGGCCAGGGCCCAACCCTCGGCCGTCCGGCCCGCGAAATGGTTGGCGATCATCACCGATCCACCGGGGCGGACGACGCGGGCCATCTCGTCCAGCACGCGCTCGGGTTCGGGCACCACGGACATGATGTGCATGGCGGCGACATGGTCGAAGGCCGCATCGGGAAAGGCGATTTCGCGCGCGTCCATGCGGTGCAGGCCCGCTACGTTGTTCAGCCGCTTTCTGGTGGCCCTGAGCTCGGCCTCCCACAGCATCTCCGAGGACAGGTCGATCCCGGTGACGCTGACATGCGCGTCGTAGTAGTCCAGCGCAAGTCCGGTGCCGATCCCGACCTCCAGCACCGATCCACCCTGCGCGTTCACGTGCTGCGCGGCAAGAATGCGGCCGCCTTGCGTGATGCGTCCGAAAGTCAGGTCATAGACCGGGGCCCACCGACGATAGGATTTCTGGATGGCCTCTACTTGCATGCATATGATTCCCATCAGCATTTCCAAGAAACGGAGAGTGACGCTCTGTCATCGGATTGCAAGAGGACGTCGCAACCGGCGCGGGAAATCAGCCGATGGAAGGTTTACGCAAACTGCGCAAGGCAAGCCACAGGACCCCGGCCAGATAGGCCAGGCACAGGGTCAAAAGCGTGGTCCAGGGATAGGTCAGAAGCGCCGCCACGACGACGACGGCCCCGACCAGCACATAGCGGGCATAGACCGGTGCGATGGTGATCCGCTTCAGCGAGGGCGTGCGGACCCGGCTGATCATCAGCGCTCCGATCCCCACCATCCAGGCCGCAACCAGCACCGGCGGCAAGTGCAGCACCCCGTCGGTCGCAAAGGACAGATACAGCGGCGACAGGACCAGCATCGCCCCGGCCGGGGACGGCACACCAATGAAGCTGGTCTTCTCGGCCACCTCGCCAACGGTGGCCTTGCTGCCCACGTTGAAGCGCGCAAGACGCAGCATGCAGCAGACCGCATAAACCAGGACGGCGATCCAGCCGAGGCTCGTTTCGGGGCGCAGGCCCCACATGTAAAGGATCAGCGCTGGCGTCACGCCAAAGTTCACGAAGTCGCACAGCGAATCAAGCTCTGCGCCCATGGCACTTTCCGATTTGAGCATCCGTGCCAGCCGCCCGTCCAGGCCGTCCAGTGCCGCAGCGACGCCGATCAGCAGAACCGCCAGCGTGAAGTTCCCCGCAATTCCGTAACGGATCGCGGTCAGGCCCGAACACAGCGCCAGGATCGACACCAGGTTCGGCAAAAGCTTCAGCAGCAAAAGATCGCGTGGCGCGTCGTCCGGCTGGCGGGCCATGCGCTATTCCACCCGTGCAGCGCGGGCCGGAGCATCCTGACCGATGAAGGCGATCACGCTCTCGCCCGCGACCATGGTCTGCCCCAGTGCGACCTGAGGCTGCACGCCTTCGGGCAGGTAGACGTCAAGGCGGCTGCCAAATCGGATCAGGCCGAAACGCTCGCCGGTGCGGACGCTGTCGCCTGGCTTCTTCCAGCACATGATGCGGCGGGCAACCAACCCGGCGATCTGCACGACGGCGATCCTGCGGCCATCCTGCATCTCGATCGCCAGGGCGTTGCGCTCGTTCTCGTCCGACGCCTTGTCCAGCGAGGCATTGAAGAACTTCCCCGCGCGGTAGGCCACCGCCGTCACCTTGCCCGCGATGGGTGCGCGGTTCACATGGCAATTGAAGACCGACATGAATACGGAAACCCGCACCAGCGCCGCTGGCCCCATCTCAAGTTCCGCAGGCGGCACCGCGCGTTCGATAAGGCTCACGACGCCATCCGCCGGACTGACCAGCAGGCCCGCGTTTTCCGGCACTGCGCGCTTGGGGTCGCGGAAGAAATAATAGCACCAGACGGTCAGGCCCAGGCCCAGCCAGCCCAGGGGCTGCCAGATCCAGAACAGCACCAGCGTCACCGCCGCAAAGACGGGAACGAATTTCCACCCCTCGGGGTGCATCGGTTTTACGAAGGTATCGATCATGCGCATGGGGGCCTCACTATCCCCGCTTGACCGGCATCGCAAATGAAAAGCCGGTGTGCCCGGCGATCTTAGACCGGCCGGAGAGCCCGGGCGCCAATGGAAGGAGGCAACCGTCCCGTCCGCAAGGCGCGTTGCACCCGGGCATGCACCACCCCTCATGATCCCGACCGACCCGCACTGCGATGTGCGCCAGCCCGCAGCCCGGATCTTGCTGCGGGTCCTCCTGCGGGATCCTGGGGGCTTGCATCGTGAGTGGTCACTGGCGCACGTGCCGGGCACAGTCAGACCAGGATCGAAGGCCATCAGCCCCAGCCAGTGACGGCAATTCTCGCAATACGCGGGGACCGGGCGACGGACCAAGCCTTCCTCCCGTAAAAGCCGCAAGGTCGTTTGGCGACTCCGGCAGGCGGGCGAAATGGACGCAAGAGGATTGGCGAAGCGGCAGTTCGGGAACTTGCGGCCTGACCCCCGTTCGGGGATCAGGCGGCGGCAGAGATCAGGCCGGGATCGCCATGCCCTTGCCTTTGGCCAGTTCGCGCATCTTGGCCTGCAGCTTTTCGAACGCGCGAACCTCGATCTGGCGGATACGCTCGCGGCTGACGCCGTAGCTTTCCGACAGTTCTTCCAGCGTGACCGGGTCTTCAGCCAGCCGGCGCTGCATCAGCACGTCCTTCTCGCGGTCATTCAGCACCGACATCGCCTGCATCAGCAGCGCGCGGCGGGCGTCCAGCTCGTCCTTTTCGGCGTAGTGTTCCGCCTGGTCGCTGTCCTCGTCCTCCAGCCAGTCCTGCCACTGGGTCGCGCTTTCGCCGTCGCTGCCCACGGTCGCATTCAAGGACGCGTCCGAGCCGGACAGACGGCGGTTCATGTCCACCACCTCTGCTTCGGTCACGTTGAGATCGGTCGCGATCCGGGCCACATTCTCGGGGCGCAGGTCGCCTTCCTCCAGCGCGCCGACCTTGGCCTTGGCCTTGCGCAGGTTGAAGAACAGCTTTTTCTGCGCGCTGGTCGTGCCCAGCTTCACCAGGCTCCAGGACCGCAGGATGTATTCCTGGATCGAGGCCCGAATCCACCACATCGCATAGGTCGCCAGGCGGAACCCCTTTTCGGGGTCAAAGCGCTTGACCGCCTGCATCAGCCCGACGTTCGCCTCGCTGATCACCTCGGCCTGCGGCAGACCGTAGCCGCGGTAGCCCATCGCGATCTTTGCGGCCAGACGCAGGTGGCTGGTGACCATCTGGTGCGCGGCGTTGGCGTCCTGGTGATCGACCCAGCGCTTGGCCAGCATGTATTCCTGTTCAGGCTCCAGCAGCGGGAACTTCCGGATCTCCTGCAAATACCGGTTCAAGCCCTGTTCCGGGCTTGGTGCGGGTAAGTTCGTGTAGGTGCTCATCTTTGCCCCCTCATCTGCCCGGTGCGTCAGCGCCCCCGGGAAGGAGATAACTTAAAGTAACCGCCGTCCGCTTGCAAGGCCCATATGGCACACAACGTTTAACGACAGGTGTGGGTCCCTCCGTCGCGCTCAAAGGAACGTGTCAAAAGCTTCACGGGAATGTCAGACGCCTTGCCCCCTCCCGCTCAGATCGCCACCCGCTCAGATCGCCACCCGCTCACCCAGTTCGACGACCCGGTCGCGCGGCAGGTGGTAGAAATCCGTCGGATCCGCCGCCATCCGGGACAGGGCCACGTAAAGCCGGTCCATCACCAACTCCAACCCTGTTCCCGTCGCCACCGCCCGCCTGCGGCCCAGAAAGAAGGTCGAGGCCATCACATCGAACTTCAGCCCCGCCGCCCGCGCATGTGCCATCGCCCGGCTGACGTTCGGCGTCTCCATGAAGCCGAACCGGAGGATCAGCCGCACAAAACAGCCCCCCAGCGGCTCGACCGTCGCCCGTTCATCGGCGGTGGCAAAGGGCACGCGCAGGGTTTCCACGGTCAAAAGCACCGTCTGCTCATGCAGGACCCGGTTGTGCTTGATGTTGTGGAGCAGCGCCGACGGCACGATCCCCGGATCGCCGGTCAGGAAGAACGCCGTGCCGGGGATCACGTTGACCGACGAATTCCGCATCATCCGCACGAAATTCGGGACCGAGATCGCCAGCTTCGCCACCCGCGCCTTCACTGCCTGCGTCCCCCTCCACCAGGTCCACATCAGCATCCCCACCACGCCCGCCACGACGACCGGCACATAGCCGCCATCGCCGATCTTCAGCGCGTTCGAGGCCAGGAACACCAGCTCCACCCCCAGGATTGGCGCGGCCACCAGCATCGCCAAGGGCGCGCGCATCCGGCCCGAGCGGACCAGATACAGCACCCCCAGGATCGAGGTCAGCACCATCGTCCCCGTCAC
>JANOCQ010000305.1:0-2874 GCA_031412255.1 Paracoccaceae bacterium
GCCGACAACAAGATGCTGGGCCAGTTCAACCTGGAACAGATCCCGCCCGCCCCGCGTGGCGTGCCGCAGATCGAGGTGACCTTCGACATCGACGCCAACGGCATCGTGTCGGTGAAAGCCAAGGACAAGGGCACCAACAAGGAGCAGGCGATCACCATCCAGGCTTCGGGTGGTTTGTCGGACGCGGACATCGAACAGATGATCCGGGACGCCGAGGCCAATGCCGAAGCGGACAAGGAACGCCGCGAGCTGGTCGAGACCAAGAACCAGGGCGAAAGCCTGCTGCACTCGACCCGGAAATCCCTGTCCGAACATGGCGACAAGGTCGACCCGTCCACGGTGGAAGCGATCGAACTTGCCATGGGCCCGCTGGAAGATGCTCTGAAGGGCGAGGATACCGGCAAGATCAAGAGCGGCATCCAGAACCTGACCGAAGCCGCGATGAAGCTGGGCGAGGCGATCTACAAGGCCAGCCAGTCCGAAGGCAGCGACAAGGAAGACGAGCCGCGGCCGGTCGATGACGACGATATCGTCGACGCCGACTTCGAGGACTTGGGCAACAACAAGCGGAAGTAAGCCGCGAGGAACGGGAAAAGGGGCGGTCTGGCAACGGACCGCCCCTCCTCGGTTCCATATGGGGGTTTTGCCGTGGCAAAGCGCGATTACTACGAAATTCTCGGGGCAAAGAAGGGCGCATCGGCCGACGAGCTGAAGAAGGCTTACCGGACGAAGGCCAAGGAACTGCACCCCGACCGGAACGCCGACAATCCGCAGGCCGAGGCCCAGTTCAAGGAAGTGAACGAGGCTTACGAGGTCCTGAAAGACGAGCAGAAGAAGGCGGCGTATGACCGCTTTGGCCATGCGGCGTTCGAGAACGGCATGGGCGGTGGCCCGCGTCCCGGTGCCTATGGCGGCCAGCAGGGCGATTTCGCCTCGGCGTTTTCCGACGTGTTCGAGGATCTCTTCGGCGATTTCATGGGCCGTGGTGGCGGTGGTGGCGGTGGCCGGTCACGGGCCCAGCGCGGCTCGGACCTGCGCTACAACATGCGGATATCGTTGGAAGAAGCCTATACCGGATCACAAAAGACCATCACCGTGCCGACCTCGGTCAGCTGCGAGACCTGCCAAGGCTCGGGCGCGGAAGGCGGGGCCGAGCCGGTCACCTGTCCGACCTGCAACGGCATGGGCAAGGTTCGCGCTCAGCAGGGCTTCTTCACGATCGAGCGGACCTGCCACCAGTGCAACGGCATGGGCCAGATCATCAAGAACCCCTGCCGCACCTGTGGTGGCCAGGGTCGGATGCAGAAGGAAAAGCAGCTGTCGGTCAACATCCCGCAAGGGGTCGAGACGGGCACCCGCATTCGTCTGGCCGGTGAGGGCGAGGCCGGGATGCGCGGCGGGCCGAATGGCGACCTCTACATCTTCATCGAGGTGAAGGAGCACGCCCTCTTCCAACGCGACGGGGTGCACCTTTTCTGCCGCGTGCCGGTGTCCATGCCGACCGCGGCCTTGGGCGGCGAGATCGAGGTGCCGACGATCGACGGCGGCAAGGCGCGGGTCAAGGTCCCGTCGGGCGCACAATCGGGCAAGCAGATGCGCTTGCGGCAGAAGGGGATGCCGGCGCTGCGGTCTTCGAACACCGGCGACATGGTGATCGAGCTGGCGGTGGAAACCCCGGTGAACCTGACCTCGCGCCAGCGCGAGCTTCTGCGCGAATTCGAAAAGCTGAGCGAGGAGAACAATCCTGAAAGCTCCAGCTTCTTTTCCAAGGTCAAGGGCTTCTGGGACGGGATGAAGGGCTGACCGGGCCGCTCGCCGGGCACGTCGTGCACGCCTCGCAGGGGCGTCTCCGACGAGAAGACGAAGTCGCACGAGGAGGCGAACCGGTAGGCGCGGATTAACGCTTTCTCAACCATGACCCGGCAATCTTGTTGGGATGGTGCAATCGTTCAACGAACCTTTTCTACCCTTGGTCGCGCCGGCGGGCGACGCCGATGAGGCGGAACCGCAGGCGCTGACCGGGCGCTTGCCGTCCTATATCTCCGACCACCGCCAGCGCCTGCGCGACCGGTTCCTGCAAGGCGGCGGGGCGGCGCTGCCGGTCTACGAACTTCTTGAACTCGTCCTGTTCCGCGCCATCCCCCGGCAGGACGTCAAGCCACTGGCCCGGCTGCTGCTGGAGACCTTCGGCGACTTCAACCGGGTCGTCTCCGCCTCGCCTGCCCGGCTGCAGATGGTAAAGGGCGCCGGCCCCGCCGTGGTGCTGGAACTGAAGCTGGTGGAAGCCGCAGCGCAACGGATGATGCGGGCGCGGGTGATGCAAAAGCCGATCCTGTCCAGTTGGGACGCGCTTCTGGACTACTGCCACACTACGATGGCCCACCGCGAGACGGAACAATTCCGGGTGCTGTTTCTGGACCGCAAGAACGTGCTGATCGCCGACGACGAGCAGGCCCGCGGCACTGTCGACCATGTGCCCGTCTACCCGCGCGAGATCGTCAAGCGCGCGCTGGAGCTGAATGCCAGCGCACTGATCCTGGTCCACAACCATCCTTCGGGGGACCCCACGCCGTCGGACGCCGACCTGTCCATGACCCATCAGGTCAAAGACGCCTGCGAGGCGCTGGGTCTCACGCTGCATGACCACCTGATCATCGGCAAAAGTCGCGAGTTGAGCTTTCGCTCAACAGGCTACCTTTAGCTCAACCTTTGCGCTACGCCTAAGCGCATGAGCGAGTTCGACCTTGTCATCTTCGACTGCGACGGCGTGCTGATCGACAGCGAGATCATCAGCGCCCGGATGCTGGTGACCGAATTGTCGCGGCTGGGCCTGAGCATCGACCTCGCCTACGTGGAACGCAACTTCCTGGGCCG
>JANOCQ010000306.1:0-8325 GCA_031412255.1 Paracoccaceae bacterium
GACAAAGCGTTGGTATAGTCGTTCTCGTCCTTCAGGACGTCCGGGATCACGGCCTGAAATGCCGGTGTGAACCCCGCCGACGCGGCCTGCAGGAAGAAGATCAGCAGATAGATCTGCCAGACCTGATCGACAAACGGCAGACAGGCGATCACGCCCGCGCGGGTCAGATCCAGCGTCACCAGAAAGGCCCGGCGCGGCAGACGCTCGGCAACGGCGGCCGCGACCGGGGCCAGCGTGACATAGGCCACCATCTTGATCGCCAAAGCCGTGCCCAAGACTGCCCCGGCGTTTTCGCCCGCCAGTTGCCAGGCCAGAAGGCCCAGCGCTACCGTTGCAAGTCCGGTGCCCACCAGCGCCACCAATTGCGCAGCAAACAGGTGTCGGAAGGTCGGGTGTCCCAGCGTCTTCAGCATCTATAGCAACTTCGTGCGCGATTTGATCTCGGCCAGATCGCGGTTCAGCGCGTCTCCGGCGCAGTGGTCGACTTGGTCATGGATCAGGGCGCGCTTTGCCTCGGCTTCCGCGCGTGCGACGGCGTGCAACTGCGTGGACAGGTCCTGCCGGGGCCGCCCCTTCTCGATCACTACCACTCGGCGAAGATCCCCTCGGCTCGTGACCATCATATCCCGCAAGACAGGAAAAGACAATGCGCCGGCTCCAGGCGTTGCTGAAGGGCGTCGGGCCGGATCGCGCGTCTGGGACTGACCGGGTCCGGCCCGAAGACGCAGATGCACCGCTCAGGCGCTGATAAAGTCGCGCACGAATGCCGTCGCCGGCCGCGCGCGGATGTCGCCAGGTTTGCCGATCTGCTCGATCCGCCCCATCGACATGACGACCACCAGATCGGCCAACTCCATCGCTTCGTCCTGATCATGGGTCACAAAGACCGTCGTCAGGCCGGTCGTGTCATGGATGTCGCGCAACCCCTGGCGCAGTTCCTTGCGGACCTTGGCGTCCAGCGCGCCGAAGGGCTCGTCCAGAAGCAGCATCCGCGGTTCGATGGCCAGGGCGCGCGCAAGCGCTACCCGCTGCCGCTGGCCGCCGGACAGCTGGCTGGGATAGCGCGCGCCGATGTCGGGAAGCTGGATCAAGTCCAGAAGCTTGGTCACCCGTCGGGCAATCTCGGCCTTCTGCGGTCGGGTCGCTCGGGGGCGGGCGTTCAGCCCGTAGCCAATGTTGTCAAACACGGTCATGTGCCGAAAAAGCGCATAGGACTGAAACACAAACCCCGCACGGCGTTCCTGCACGGTAAGCCCCGTGGCATCCTGCCCATCGAAGAGGACCCGGCCCGAGGTCGGGTATTCAAGACCACCAAGGATGCGCAGAAGCGTCGTTTTGCCGGAACCGGAAGGCCCCAGAAGCGCCACCAGCGCGCCCGAGGGGATGGCAAGCGACACCGGATGCAAGGCCGCCGTGGTGCCGAACTGCTTGGAGATCTCGTCGATTTCGATGTGCATGGGGACCTCAGGGACGGTGGGTTGCGGCCAGCTGGTCGGCATGGCGCAGTTCCAGCAGGGTTTTCAGAACAAGAGTGACCAGCGCCAGAAGCGCCAGCACGGCAGCCAGGGTGAAGGCGGCTACGGAAAGGTATTCCTGGTAGAGCATCTCGATCGTGGTCGGGATTGTTGCCGTCTCGCCCCGGATCTTGCCGGATACGACGGCCACGGCGCCGAACTCGCCCATCGCGCGGGCATTGCACAGAAGGACCCCGTAGAGAAGCGCCCATCGGATGTTCGGTAGCGTCACCGTGCGGAACACCCGCCAGCCGCCTGCGCCCAGGGTCAGGGCGGCCTCTTCCTCGGCCCGGCCCTGTTCGATCATCACCGGGATCAACTCGCGGGCGACGAAGGGGAAGGTCACGAACATGGTGGCCAGAATGATCCCCGGCATGGCGAAGACGATGGGATAGCCGTTGTCGACCAGCCAGGCACCGATGGCCGAATTCGCGCCGAAGGTCAGCACGATGCACAGGCCCGCGACGACCGGAGAGACGCTGAACGGCAGGTCGATCAGGGTGATCAGGAAGGCCTTGCCGCGAAAGTCGAACTTGGTGATGAACCAGGCCGCAGAGACGCCGAAGATCGCGTTCAGCGGCACCGAAATCGCGGCAATGGTAAGCGTCAGCTTGATCGCCGACCAGGCGTCACGACTGCCCAGGCTTTCGACCACCACGATCACCCCGTCCCGCAAGGCCTCGACGAAAACTGCGATCAGGGGGGCGAAGACCAGAACACCAAGGCCAGCGACCGCCAGCCCGATCAGGATGCGTCGTGTCAGCGGGGTTTCCTCGGTGGCGGGACGGAAGGTTGCGTCAGACATGGCCGATCCTCCTGCGGCTCCAGACCTGGATCAGGTTGATCACCAGCAGCATGGCGAAGCTGATCAACAGCATGGCGATGCCGATGGCGGCGGCCGCGTCATAGTTGAACTCTTCCAGCTGGATGATGATCAGAAGCGGCGCGATTTCCGTCACCAGCGGGATGTTCCCGGCGATGAAGATGACCGAGCCGTATTCCCCGACCGCCCGCGCCAGCGCCAGCGCAAAGCCCGTCAGCGCGGCGGGCGCGAGCATCGGCAGGATCACGTGGCGCAGGGTGTGCAGCCGCGTGGCCCCAAGCGTGGCCGAGGCTTCCTCGACCTCGCGTTCGATCTCTTCGATCACCGGTTGGACGGTGCGGGCGACAAAGGGCAGGCCCACGAAGATCAGTGCGATCAGGATGCCCCATTGCGTATAGGCGATCTTCCAGCCAACCTCGGCCGCAAGCTGCCCAAAAGCCCCGTTCGGGGCGTAAAGCGCGGTCAGCGAGATGCCGGCGACGGCCGTGGGAAGGGCGAACGGCAGATCGACGGCGGCGTCCAGCAGGCGGCGACCGGGAAATCGGTAACGCACCAGCACCCAGGCCAGCAACACTCCGAAGACCAGGTTGAACAAAGCCGCGACAAGGGAAAGCCGGAAGGACAGGAACAGCGCCGCCCATACACGCTCGCGGTTCACGGTTTCCCAGATGCCTGCCAAACCATAGTTGGCGCCCTTCAGAAGAAGGGCGCCGATGGGGATAAGGACGACAAGCGACAGCATCGTGAGGGTGATCCCCATGCTTAGGCCAAGGCCGGGCATGGGGGACCGGTGGATCAGCGGTCTCGTCACTTCGGCACGTAGATCTGGTCGAAGATCCCGCCGTCACCGAAATGTTCCGGCTGCACCTTGGCCCAGCCGCCGAAGCTGGCAATATCCACAAGTTCAAGCTTTGGGAAACGGGCGACATCTTCCGGCGCTGCCTTGGACGCATCCCAGGCGCGGTAGAAGTTCTTGAAGGCGATGGCCTGACCCTCGGGCGAGTAAAGGAAGTCCAGGTAGGCCTCGGCCAGCTTCCTCTGTTCGTCGCTCTTGATGTTGCCTTCGACCAAGGCAATCGGTGGCTCGGCCAGCACGCTGACGGACGGGACCACGATGTCGAACTGATCCTCGCCGATCTCTTTCAGCGCAAGATAAGCCTCGTTCTCCCAAGCCAGAAGCACGTCGCCAATGCCCCGCTGGGCGAAAGTGGTGGTCGAACCCCGCGCGCCCTGATCCAGCACGGGAACGTTTTTGTAAAGCGCGCCCACGAATTCCTTCGGATCCTGGCCGTTCTTCTCGGCCCAGGCCCAGGCGGCCAGATAGTTCCACCGCGCCCCGCCCGAGGTCTTCGGGTTCGGCGTGATCACCTCGACGCCTTCGGTCACCAGATCGCCCCAATCCTTCAGGCCCTTCGGGTTCCCCTCGCGGACAAGGAAGACAATGGTCGAGGTATAGGGAGACGAATTGTTCGGCAGCTTGGTCTGCCAATCTGCGGGCAGCTTCCCGGCCTCGGCGATCTTGTCGATGTCCGAGGCCAGGGCAAGCGTCACCACCTGAGCCTCTAGACCGTCGATCACGGCGCGCGCCTGCGACCCCGATCCGCCGTGGCTCACCTCGATCTCGGGCGCGGCGTTGCCCTGCGCGATCCAGTAAGCGGCAAAGGCTTCGTTGATCTCACGGTAAAGCTCGCGGGTGGGGTCGTAGCTGACGTTCAGCAGGGTCTCGGCTCGCACTGGGCCCAGGCTCAGGACCGCAAGAGCGACGCCAGCGATCAGACGGCGCAGCAGACCGCGGGAATTCGGGGTATGCGACATATCGTTCTCCTTGGAAACCCGCGGATCACGCGGGGGAATGGGACGGTGGGGCACAAGGCCGAGAATGGTTTGCGGCGGGGTGAGCTGTGTCATGCCGAGCCGCCGATCGGTTCGATCCGCGCCTCCCAGACACTGGCATCGCGACCGGCCAAAAGTTCGGCCACGGCCTCGGCAGGGTTCTTGGTGAACAGCACCAGGGGGCTGCCGTTGACCCGGTGGGTCAGGCCGGTGCGGCGGTCAACCAGGCGCACGGCGCAGGCCTGGCGAAGGGGTTTGCTCAGGGCGGCCAGCGCCTGATCGGCCAGACTGCGGGGGAACGCGGCTGCGGTCATCGTCCATCTCCTTCGCTTTGGCGGCGGGGCGTCAGGCCCTGCCAATGCCTAAATAACGACAGAGACGGTCGAGTATTGCAAAGGAAAATTCACGCCAAAATAAGTCGTGATTATAGAAGGAAATTCTCCGTCCGCGATAAGGCGGTCAACGGGGCCAGCCTTGGAAGTCCTTGCATTCCAGGCGGTTGCAGCCTACTGCGCCGCGCCCATCACCTGATCGGCCCCGGACTTGAGCATGTCCTCCAACGTCAGTGAGTCGATGATCACCAGGTAGGACCAGAACACCTCGGCAAAGACCTTCCGGATGCGGCAGGTGGCTTCGTCCGTGCAATCATCGCAGCGCTGATACGCACGGCGCGACAGGCAGGGCAGCGGCGCAATCGGTCCGTCGATGGTGCGCAGAAGTTCCGAAATCGAAATCTCGGCGGGACGCTTCAACAGGCTGTAGCCCCCCGACCGGCCCCGGATCGACGCGATCACCCCTGCGTTGCGCACCTCCAGCAGGATATGCTCCAGAAACCGCTTGGGCGTGCCCGAGCGTTTCGCAATCTCTTCGATCGTCAGCGCCTGGGGGCGGTCCTTGGCCGCCTCGTCGCCAAGGACCAGAAGCGCCTTCAAGGCGTATTTCATCTTCTGCGTGATCATGCCCGAAAGCTACGCGCTGAAATGTCGGGAATCAATGTCACGATTCCCGCCCCAGGCCGAAGATTGTGCCCACGTTGCCCTCTGATCGCAGAACGAAACCCCAGCAAAACAAGGCGTACTATATACACGATAAATATTATAGACAATTATGGGATTTCCTCCATGCTTCCCACTGACCGACCGAAAGGAAGTTCGATGACCGACCTCGACCTGATCGACCGCAAGATCGTTGCAGAGTTGATGCGCGACGCCACGCTGCCCATCGCGCAGATTGCCGATAAGGCCGGCTTGTCCCAGACCCCCGCCTGGAAGCGGATCCAGAAGCTGGAAGCGTCGGGAGTGCTCACCTGCCGCGTTGCCCTGGCAGACCCGGCCAAGCTTGGCTTCGGACTGACCGTATTCGTCGGGATCGAAGCACCCGATCATTCGTCGGACTGGCGCGAAGCCTTTGCCGCCGCCGTCGCAGCCATCCCCGAGATCATGGAGGTCTACCGCATGGCTGGAGAGCTGGATTACCTGCTCCGCGTGTCGGTTTCGGACATGGCAGCATATGACACGCTCTACAAACGGCTGACCGACGCCGTGCCGATCAAGAACGTCACCAGCCACTTCGCGATGGAGCGGATGAAGTTCACCACGGCCTATCCTGTCGACACGCGGTCGCGCTGACCGGCCGTCGGAGAATGCCCTTCCCTTTCCTCGCCGATCTTTGGAACCCAAATACACGACTACTGCGCTAGATTTTAAAGGACCCAAATCGCCCCGAGGAGGCAAGAGATGACGAAGACACTGATCATCCCGGGGCTGGATGGCTCGCCCGAACCGCACTGGCAGCATTGGTGGTGCGCGACAGACCCCAAGGCCCTGATGGTCGAGCTTTCGAACCCCGCCCGCCCTCTGCCCGCCCTATGGGAAACCGAACTGGCCTCCATGATCCTGCATCACCCCGATTGCATCCTGGTTGGGCATTCCCTGGGTGCCGTGCTTTTCGCAAGGCTCCTGGCGACCTGGCCGCATCTGCGGGTACGCGGCGCGCTTCTGGTGGCCCCGGCCGAAACCAGGGGACAGGATCGCATTGGCCATTTCGGCGCGATCCCCGAGCAGCGCATGGATATTCCGACAACCGTCGTCGCCAGCAGGAACGATCCCTGGATGCACTTCGACCGCGCGACGCAACTGGCGCGAGCCTGGGGCAGCAGCCTGGTGGACCTCGGGGATGCCGGACACATCAATGTGGCATCGGGTTTCGGTCCCTGGCCAAGGGGCAAGTCGCTGCGTGACGGCCTTCTCATGGCACCACCCGTCGCAGCCGCCTGCCGGGCTCCGGATCGGAGGATCGCATTTTGAAAACTCTCGTTCGCGCGTCCTATCAGGGACGTTCCGGTTACGTCGCGCTGATGGTCTTTCTGCTGGCCTACCTTGCAACCCTGGCCCTTGTGATCGCACCGGAACGGGTCATGACCACTTTCTCCACGCCCTCGGCCGTCACGGTGCAGGCAATCACAAACGAGGTCAGGATGATCGACGGACGCTTTGACCAGCACTTCGCGGAACTCTTCGCCGAATCCCTGGCGGACAAGGATCAGGACCCCGGTCAGTTTTCGCCCTGGCCCATGCTTCTCGTCTGCCTCGTCGGCTCGATCGTGGTCGGCAGTGCCGTCCTTCTGGGATGATGCCGTGTCATAATCGAGAACCGGACCACGGCGCAAGCTTCGCCGGGCCAATTACCCCCGCGCCTGTGCCAGAAGCCAGTCGCGCACCTCCAGCGCTGGCCGGGGCAGCGTGGCGACGCGCGGCCAGATGACGTGGAAATCCATGCCCGTCACCAAGGCATGATCCGTCAGCCGCACCAGCACGCCCTGGCCCACCAGCCCCTCGACAAGATGGCGCCAGCCCAGCGCGACCCCCTGCCCGGCGATGACCGACTGCACCACCAGCACATAATCGTTGATCTGCAACCCCTTGGGCACCCGCTTCCCCTCGACGCCCACCGAGGCGAACCAGTCGCGCCAGGTCGCCGCCTGCCGGAACGGCTCCTCCAGGTGAATCAGCTGATGCGCCAGCAACTCCTCCGGGCCGGACGGCCGCGCACGCCCCGCCAGATAGCCCGCGCCACAGACCGGCCAGATCTCCTCCGCCGCCAACGGGCGCGCCTCGTACTGGGGCCAATCCGCCGGATTGCCGCCCCTGACCCCCAGCGGAATCCCCTCGCCCACCAGGTCCAGGTCGTGGTCCCCGGTCTGGATGCGCAGGTCGATCTGCGGCAGGTCGGCCCGCAGTTGCGCCATGCGCGGCACCATCCAGAACGCCGCAAAAGCGGTCGAGCAGGACAGCGTCACATGCCCCTCCGCCGCCGTGCGCAGGTCGCGGGCCGAGCGCTGGATATGCGACAGCCCGATTGCCACATCAGCATGAAACTGCGCCCCCGCCGCTGACAGCCGCACCCGCCGGTGTTCGCGCAGGAAAAGCGCCGTCCCCAGATGCTCCTCCAGCCGATGGATCGCATAGGACACCGCAGCCTGCGTCATCCGCAGCTCCCGCGCCGCCGCCGTGAAGCTGCCATGCCGCCCCGCCGCCTCGAAGACGACAAGCGCGTTGATCGACGGCACCAGACTGCGCAGGGTTTCCATAAACTCAGCTTATCAACTCCATCAGGCTTTTCCAGCGTCACTACACCTGCCGCGGCGGCTAACATGGCGCAGACTTATCGAAGGACCTGGATCATGGCAGACGGCGACCGCCCCGAGGGCAAGAGGCTGCGCGGTGGGCGGCAGAAAATGCGCGACGCCCGCGTCGGCGTCGAGGCAGGCGTCAGCCGCCCCTACATCGTCCGCGGCATCCCCACCTATGACATCCTGTCCGAAGACAGCCTGACGAAGATCGAAGCCACCGCAGACCGCATCCTGGCCGAGATCGGCATCGAACTTCGCGACGACCACGAGGCGATGCAGCTATACAAATCCGCAGGCGCCGAGGTGACCGAAACCGCCCAGAACATCTGGCGCGTCAAGTTCCCGCCGCACATGCTGCGCGAGGTGCTGAAGACCGCCCGCGCCGTCTTCACCCAGCACGCAAGAAACCCTGCGAACAACGTCCAGATCGGCGGCAACAACGTCGTCTTCGCACCCTCCTACGGCTCGCCGTTCGTGATGGACCTCGACCGTGGCCGCCGCTACGGCACGATCGAGGACTTCCG
>JANOCQ010000307.1:0-4785 GCA_031412255.1 Paracoccaceae bacterium
GCGCGAGCACATCCTCCTCGGCCGTCAGGTCGGCATTCCCTACATGGTCTGCTACATGAACAAGATCGACCTCGTCGACGACGAGGAACTGATCGAACTCGTGGAAATGGAGATCCGCGAGCTGTTCTCGTCCTACGAATACCCCGGCGACGACATTCCGATCGTCAAGGGCTCGGCCCACCAGGCGATGATCGGCGAGCGCAAGGACATCGGCGAGGATTCGATCCGCGCGCTGATGGCGGCTGTCGACAGCTACATCCCGACCCCGGCCCGTGCCATCGACCAGCCCTTCCTGATGCCGATCGAGGACGTGTTCTCGATCTCGGGCCGCGGCACCGTGGTCACCGGCCGGATCGAGCGCGGGATCATCAACGTCGGCGACGAGATCGAGATCGTCGGCATCCGCGACACCAAGAAGTCGGTCTGCACCGGCGTCGAGATGTTCCGCAAACTGCTGGATCGCGGAGAAGCTGGCGACAACGTCGGCATCCTGCTGCGCGGCATCGACCGCGAGGGCGTGGAACGTGGCCAGGTTCTCTGCAAGCCGAAGTCGGTGAACCCGCACACCAAGTTCGAAGCCGAGGCCTACATCCTGACCAAGGAAGAAGGGGGGCGCCACACCCCGTTCTTCGCGAACTACCGCCCGCAGTTCTACTTCCGGACGACGGACGTGACCGGGACCGTGCAGCTGCCGGAAGGCACTGAAATGGTCATGCCGGGCGACAACCTGAAGTTCGTGGTCGAGCTGATCGCCCCGATCGCGATGGAAGAAAAACTCCGCTTCGCCATCCGCGAAGGCGGCCGCACGGTTGGAGCAGGGGTCGTTTCCAAGATCATCGCGTAAAGCGACTTGCACTAGGGAGGGGCGGGCTGTAATAGCCCGCCCTTCGACAATGCTTACGTCTAACGAAACAGAACCTCTTGGGTCGGCGGTCGCGCCCACGCCAACGTTCTAAAAGGAAGAAACTGATGCCAGGTCAGACTATCCGCATCCGGCTCCGCGCCTTCGATTACCGCGTGCTCGACGCCAGCACCCAGGAAATCGTGAACACCGCGAAGCGTACCGGTGCCACCGTGCGCGGGCCGATCCCGCTGCCAAACAAGATCGAGAAATTCACGGTTCTCCGTGGTCCGCACATCGACAAGAAGTCGCGCGACCAGTGGGAGATCCGCACGCACAAGCGTCTTCTCGACATCGTCGACCCCACCCCGCAGACCGTGGACGCGCTGATGAAGCTCGACCTCGCTGCCGGCGTGGACGTCGAGATCAAAGTTTAAGGGGGCATGAATCAGATGCGCTCTGGAGTTATTGCAAAGAAGCTGGGCATGACCCGGCTCTTCCTGGCAGACGGCAAGCAGGTTCCGGTCACGGTTCTGCAGCTCGACAGCCTACAGGTCGTGGCACAGCGCACCGCTGACAAGGATGGCTACACCGCCGTCCAACTCGGCGCTGGCGTTGCCAAGGCCAAACGCACCACCGCTGCGCAGCGCGGTCACTTCGCCAAGGCGAACGTGGCCCCAAAGCGCAAGATTGCTGAATTCCGCGTCACCGCGGACTGCATGATCGGCGTGGGCGAAGAGATCACCGCTGACCACTACTTCGCGGGTCAGTTCGTGGACGTCGCCGGCACTTCGATCGGCAAGGGCTTCCAGGGTGCGATGAAACGGCACAACTTCGGCGGGCTTCGTGCCAGCCACGGTGTGTCGGTTTCGCACCGTTCGCACGGCTCGACCGGCCAGTGCCAGGACCCCGGCAAGGTGTTCAAGGGCAAGAAGATGGCTGGCCACATGGGCGCCGTCCGCACGACCACGCAGAATCTGCAGGTCATCCGCACCGACGCAGACCGTGGTCTGATCATGATCAAGGGCGCGGTCCCCGGATCGAAGGGCGGCTGGGTCACGGTCAAGGATGCGGTGAAGAAGCCGTTCCCGACCACCGCGATCATGCCTGCCGGGCTTCGCTCGGCGGCCAAGGCGGCAGCAGAGGCGGCGGAAGCCGCAGCAGCGGCGGCAGCAGCAGAAGCAGCGGCAGCGGAAGAGGCCAAGCTGGCAGCACAAGCAGCCGAACAGGCAGCGCTTGAAGCTACGGCGGCGGAAAGCACCGCAGCCGAAGCTGATGCGGGCGATGCAAAACCCGAAGGCGGTGAAGCATGAAACTCGATGTGATCAAGCTGGACGGCGGCAAGGCCGGCTCCATCGACCTGGACGAAGCGCTGTTCGGGCTCGACCCGCGCGCCGACATCCTGCACCGCGTGGTGCGCTGGCAGCGGGCGAAATCCCAGGCTGGCACCCACTCGACGCTGACCCGGGCCGAGGTTTCGTACTCGACCAAGAAGATCTATCGCCAGAAGGGCACCGGCGGCGCACGCCACGGCTCCAAGAAGGCTCCGATCTTCCGCCACGGTGGTGTGACCAAGGGTCCGCAGCCCCGCAGCCACGCCCATGACCTGCCAAAGAAGTTCCGCGCCCTTGGGCTTCGGCACGCACTTTCGGCCAAGGCCAAGGCCGGTGAGCTGGTGATCCTGGACATGGCGACCCTCGCTGAGGCCAAGACCGCCAACCTGGCCAAGATGGCGACCGAGCTCGGCTGGAAGCGCGTTCTGGTGATCGACGGCGCGACCGTTGACGCCAATTTCGCTCTGGCCGCCCGCAACCTGGACGGCGTCGACGTTCTGCCGACCATGGGTGCCAACGTCTACGACATCCTGAAGCGTGATACCCTGGTCATCACCAAGGCCGGTATCGAAGCCCTGGAGGCCCGTCTCGGGAAAGGTGGCCTGAAATGAGCAAAGCACCCAAAACCGCATCGGCCATCAAGCCGGAGCACTACGACCTGATCAAGAAGCCGGTCATCACCGAAAAGGCCACCATGGCCTCCGAGGCGGGTGCCGTGGTGTTCCAGGTCGCCATGGATGCAACCAAGCCCAAGATCAAGGAAGCCGTCGAGGCGATCTTTGGTGTCAAGGTGAAGGCGGTGAACACCACCATCACCAAGGGCAAGGCCAAACGTTTCCGCGGTCGCGCAGGCGAGCGTTCGGACAAGAAGAAGGCCTATGTCATGCTGGAAGACGGTCAGACGATCGACGTGACGACCGGTCTCTGAGCCTTAGGCTTGAGTGAAATGAGAGCCCCTGCTGGAAGGCGGGGGCTTTTCAGCAACAATTGACTTAACCGTTTGATATCCTAGTTACTTATGCAGTACCGCCCTCTGCGCGAACTAGGGCAGCCTTGAGACCATCTTCAAAGAAAACATCCAGCATACCCCATCTCTTCTCGCGTATTGCTTCAGATTCAAGCAATTTCACCCAGCGAGAGACTACCCTGAGTTCACTCCGCTCAAGTGTCATGGAAGCTTGAATGACTGCATCTGCAGTGTGATTTCGGTATCTCGAGGCCTCCAAGACTGCTGCCTGGAGCAATTCGAGTTCATTGTTTCGGGCGGAGAGCCTTTGAATAAGTTTGGATTCGGCATCGAACACACTGCCGCAAGCGTCTAGAAATTCGAGCATCGGTTGCGCGATTCCTTCTGGAAGCGAAGACATTGCGGAAAGTCTGTTTCGAAGGAAGCTGTTCTTTCAGATCTTCGGCCTTCAACTCACGTCGGAAGTTGTCCGCGACGCGAAGCTGGGGTCTATCGTAGCGCATGCGTGTCAAAAGCTTTTCCTGTTCCGCCGGAGGGCACTCCAGGCTCGTTTGTCTCAGTGGAAGCCTGTCGTTCCATTTTCCATTGAACAGAACGTTGTTAGCAACTGTTTGAGTATCGCGCGGGACTAAATTCTCGGCGAAGAGGGCGACTCTCCCCATTGCCACCCCCA
This sequence comes from Paracoccaceae bacterium, assembly GCA_031412255.1. Taxonomy (GTDB): domain Bacteria; phylum Pseudomonadota; class Alphaproteobacteria; order Rhodobacterales; family Rhodobacteraceae; genus Tabrizicola. Next base: position 3,816 of record JANOCQ010000307.1, read on the forward strand.
CCCCCGTCTGCTAATCCCGCGCCACGCCAGAAGCCCCGGATTCGTCCGGGGCTCTTGGTTTGTTCGTTCCCGCTGCAGTCGCAGGAGGAAAGGACACCAAATCGGGGATCTTCGGAGCCCTTCACCGCCGGGTGGCAGCACCCGTGCAAGCAAACGGAAGACAGAGAACATGGCACTCAAGTCGTATAAGCCGACGACGCCTGGCCAACGTGGGTTGGTTCTGATCGACCGTTCGGAGCTGTGGAAAGGCCGCCCGGTCAAGCACCTCACCGAGGGTTTGAACCGTTCTGGCGGCCGGAACAACACCGGACGAATCACGATGTTTCACCAGGGCGGGGGCGCAAAGCGTCTCTACCGGGTGGTCGATTTCAAGCGTCGCAAATATGATATCCCGGCGGTCGTCGAGCGGATCGAATATGACCCGAACCGCACCGCCTTCATCGCGCTGATCAAGTATCAGGACGGTGAACTGGCCTACATCCTGGCGCCGCAGCGCCTGGCTGTCGGTGACAGCGTCATCGCTGGCGCAAAGACCGACGTGAAGCCCGGCAACGCGATGCCGTTCTCGGGCATGCCGATCGGCGCGATCGTCCACAACGTTGAACTCAAGCCCGGCAAGGGCGGCCAGCTGGCCCGTGCGGCTGGGACCTATGCCCAGTTCGTCGGACGTGACGGCTCTTACGCGCAGATCCGCCTTTCGTCGGGCGAACTGCGGATGGTCCGTCAGGAATGCATGGCCACCATCGGTGCCGTGTCGAACCCTGACAACTCGAACCAGAACTTCGGTAAAGCCGGACGTATGCGCCACAAGGGCATCCGCCCGACGGTCCGCGGCGTCGCGATGAACCCGATCGACCACCCGCATGGCGGCGGCGAAGGCCGTACCTCGGGCGGCCGTCACCCGGTTACCCCGTGGGGCAAAGGCACCAAGGGCAACAAGACGCGCAAGCCGAAGGCTTCTGACAGCCTC
>JANOCQ010000308.1:0-18243 GCA_031412255.1 Paracoccaceae bacterium
GGCTGATCTTCGATCCTCGTCGCGTCTTCGTGGCACAGGGCGTGTTCCTGTTCCTCCTGGCGGCAATGATCCACCTCGTGCTGCTCAGCACGCCGGCCTACAACTGGTTCGACATCGCGAATGCCAAGTATGGCTACGCGACTGCTCCTGCCAGCGAATAAGGTCCTACGTATCGTCGGGGGCGGCGCAGCGATCTGCCCGCCGCCCCTGGCAACCTGACGTCAGACACACATCCGGCACGCCCACCGCCCGCGCCCGACGGCGGCAATGACCGGAGAACGAGGAGAGGGAAGCATGGCACTGCTTAGCTTCGAACGAAAATACCGCGTGCCGGGGGGCACGCTTATCGGGGGCAACCTATTCGACTTTTGGGTCGGTCCCTTCTACGTCGGGTTCTTCGGGGTCCTGACCTTCTTCTTTGCTGTGCTCGGCACCCTGCTGATCCTTTACGGGGCCGTGCTGCAAGGGACCTGGAACCCCTGGCTGATCTCGATCAATCCGCCGCCCGTTGAAATGGGCTTGGCGATGGCACCGCTTCGCGAAGGCGGGCTTTGGCAAATCATCACCATCTGTGCGATCGGAGCCTTCGTCACCTGGGCGCTGCGCGAGGTGGAAATCTGTCGCAAGCTGGGTATGGGCTTCCACGTGCCCTTTGCCTTCGGCGTGGCGATCTTCGCCTATGTGACGCTTGTCGTGATCCGACCGGTCCTGATGGGCTCTTGGGGTTACGCATTTCCCTACGGGATCTGGACCCACCTCGATTGGGTGTCCAACACTGGCTATCAATACGGCAACTTCCACTACAACCCGGCGCACATGATCGCGGTGAGTTTCTTTTTCACCAACGCACTGGCGCTGGCACTGCATGGCGCGCTGATCCTGTCCGCGGCAAACCCTGAAAAGGGCAAGGAAATGAGGACGCCGGACCACGAGGACACCTACTTCCGTGACCTTATCGGCTATTCGGTCGGCACGCTGGGCATCCACCGCCTGGGGCTTCTGCTGGCGCTGAACGCGGGCTTCTGGTCGGCGGTCTGCATCGTGATCTCGGGCACCGTCTGGTTCGACCAGTGGGTCGTCTGGTGGGATTGGTGGCTGCAACTGCCTTGGTGGGCAGGCATTCCGGGAGGCGTAAATGGCTGAGTATCAGAATATCTTCACCCAGGTGCAGGTCCGCGCCGCCCCCGAAATGGGACTGACCGAAAACGTCGAGTTGTCGAACCGGACCAAGGGGGCACGCTTCTCGTCCCTGGCCGGCTGGTTCGGAAACGCCCAGCTTGGCCCGGTCTATCTGGGCACGATGGGAGTGATCTCGCTGGCCGCAGGGGCAGCCTGGTTCTTCTCTGTCGGCATCTGGTTCTGGTACCAGGCGGGCTTCAATCCGGCGGTCTTCCTGCGCGACCTTTTTTGGTTCAGCCTGGAGCCCCCGGCCGAAGAATATGGACTTGGCTTCGCGCCGATCGCGGAAGGAGGGCTCTGGATCATCTCCAGCTTCTTCCTTCTGGTCAGCGTATGCGCCTGGTGGGTCCGCACCTATCTGCGGGCTGCCGCTCTGGGGATGGGCAAGCACGTCAGCTGGGCCTTTGCGAGCGCGATCTGGTTGTTCCTCGTGCTGGGCCTGATCCGGCCGATCATGATGGGCAGCTGGAGCCACGCCGTACCTTACGGCATCTTCAGCCACCTCGACTGGACCAACAACTTCTCGCTGCAATACGGCAACCTGTTCTACAACCCGTTCCACGCGCTGAGCATCGTCTTCCTTTACGGATCGGCCCTGCTTTTCGCGATGCACGGAGCGACGATCCTGGCCGTCAGCCGCTTCGGTGGCGACAGGGAGCTTGAGCAGATCGTCGACCGCGGCACTGCTTCGGAGCGGGCAGCTCTTTTCTGGCGCTGGACCATGGGGTTCAACGCGACGATGGAAGGGATCCACCGCTGGGCCTGGTGGTTTGCCGTGCTGGTCACGCTGACCGGCGGTATCGGCATCCTGCTGACGGGGACCGTTGTCGACAACTGGTACGTCTGGGCACAGGAGCACGGCTACGCGCCGTTGCAATAGGGAGAGGTCAAAATGCAGAACGATTACTTCGAAGAAAGCAAGCAGACCAACCTGGTGTTCTGGAGCCTGGGCCAGATGCTGAAAGGGGCGGGTTACGCCGCCGCCTTCGTCATCGCCATCTCGCTCTTCGTCTGGGCGATCTACCTTCTCGGCCTCTTGCTGCCCGAGGAAAGCCGTCAGACGCCGTCGCCCTACGGTTCGCTTGAGACGCCGCTGGTGGCCGAGGGTCACGACCTGGCTTGAGACTGTGTGGCCCGAAGCGGTGCTTCGGGCCTTGCATGCCGATCCTGACCCTCCCACGGGTCCGGATGTCGGGACCATTGGGCCCCGGTTCCCTTCCTGTCGGACGACAGGCACTTGTGCCGTGTGGCATCAACCCACACGGCACCCTTTGCCCGAAAGGAGCAAACCATGACCGCGCCCGGTTCGATTTCCGCCTTTTCAGAAAAGCCGATGCTTGACCGTGTCGCCAGCCCTGCCGATCTGCGGGCACTCGCCGACCATGACTTGCCCCAACTGGCGGACGAGTTGCGCCGCGAGGTGATTGAGGTCGTCAGCCAGACCGGTGGGCACCTGGGATCATCCCTGGGCGTCGTCGAGTTGACTGTGGCGCTGCATGCCGTTTTCGACACCCCGCGCGACAAGGTGATCTGGGATGTCGGCCACCAGTGCTATCCGCACAAGATCCTGACTGGTCGCCGCCACCGCATGCTGACCCTCCGCCAAGCCGATGGCCTGAGCGGTTTCACCAAACGGTCCGAAAGCGAATACGATCCGTTCGGGGCGGCACACTCCTCAACGTCGATCAGCGCGGCCCTTGGATTTGCCATGGCGCGCGAGATGGGACAGTCCGTAGGCGATACTGTCGCGGTGATCGGCGACGGTGCGATCACGGCGGGCATGGCCTACGAGGCGATGAACCACGCGGGCCATCTGGGCAAGCGGCTGTTCGTCATCCTGAACGACAACGATATGTCCATCGCGCCTCCGGTCGGGGCGATGCAGACCTACCTGAATTCCATCGCCGGCAAGGGGCCTCTGGCCACCTTGAAGGCGATAGCCGAGGGGCTGGAGGATCACCTTCCCGGCCCCCTGCGCGAAGGCGCCCGTCGCGCGCGCGATCTGGTCAGCGACCGGCCTGGTGGCGTTACCCTGTTCGAGAAGCTGGGCTTTTCTTACTTTGGCCCGGTGAACGGCCATGACGTGCCGATGCTCTTGCATGCGCTGCGGTCGATGCGGGCCCACGCCGACGGCCCGGTCCTGCTGCATGTGGTGACGAAGAAGGGCAACGGCTATGGCCCCGCGGAAGGCGCGGACGACAAGTATCATGGAGTGGCCAAGTTCGACATCGCCACCGGCAAGCAGCACAAGACGCCCGCGAATGCTCCGAACTACACGGCAGTCTTCGGCCAGACCCTGACGGACGAGGCCGCGCGCGATCCGCGCATCGTGGCGATCACCGCGGCGATGCCGGGCGGCACCGGGTTGGACGTCATGCAGAAACGCTTTCCGGCGCGGGTGTTCGACGTCGGCATCGCCGAGCAGCACGGGGTGACCTTTGCCGCCGGTCTGGCGGCAGGAGGGATGCGGCCGTTCTGCGCGATCTACTCCAGCTTCCTGCAACGCGGCTACGATCAGATCATCCATGATGTCGCCTTGCAGAATCTGCCCGTGCGCTTTGCCATCGACCGGGCGGGGCTGGTCGGGCAGGACGGGGCCACGCATGCCGGGGCCTTCGACGTGATGTTCCTGGCGAATCTGCCGAACATGACGGTCATGGCAGCGGGCGATGAGGCGGACCTTGTCCACATGATCGCCACCGCCGCCGCCCACGACCATGGCCCCATCGCCTTGCGCTACCCGCGCGGCGAGGGGATGGGTGTGCAGATGCCGGACCGTGGTGTGCCGCTGGAGATCGGCAAAGGCCGGCTATTGCGGGAAGGTTCTGACGTCGCGATCCTCTCCTTTGGTGCCCATCTGTCAGAGGCGCTGGCCGCCGCGACGATCCTGGAGGCGGAGGGCATCCACGCCACGGTGGCCGACGCGCGCTTTGCCAAGCCGCTGGATACGGCGCTGATTGATCGGCTCTACCGTGAACACCGCAGCCTGATCACGGTCGAACAAGGCTCGACCGGGGGATTCGGGGCGATGGTCCTGCACCACCTCGCGATGAGCGGTCAGTTGGATCGGGGTGCACCCGTGCGGACGATGACCCTGCCTGACCGATTCATCGATCAGGCCAGCCCTTCGCAGATGTACTCCTGGGCTGGCCTCGGAGCAGAAGACATTGCTGCGATGGCGCGAAGCACGGTGGCACAGGGTCGGTCCGCCGAGGTTGTCAGACTTCGCTGACAGTCAGTGTATGGGTTGTGCAAAAACGGTGCAGAAGTGTAAACTTCTGGCACCACTTCGTGCAGACCGTGCTAAGGTCCCAGGTGGAAGGCGCTGGGGAGGGCGGGCAGTGAAGTTTCAGCAGGTCTACGCGGTCGTAGACAGCGAATACCGGCTGCTTTGGGTGGGCGGAGAATGGGACGAGTTTGCCCTGCAGAATGCAGCGCAACACGCCCTTGCCAACCATGTTCTGTCCACTTCGCTGATGGCGCATATCGCAGGGGACGACGCGCGACGGTTGACGGCCCGACTAATCGAAACCGTGCTGAAGACCAAGCGACCTCTGCGGGTGCAGTACCGATGTGATTCGCCCAGCATGGCGCGGACCTATCAATTGACGATCCAACCGATGAAGGACGAACGGGCCCTGATGGTGCACGACCTGAAGGACGCCTGGCACTTCTCGCCGCCACTGAACATCTGGCACTACGATCCGAACGCGAAGGATTGCAAGTGCAGCTTCTGCGGCGACATCCGCTTCAACAGCGAACCGGACTGGACCAGTTGCGACGACATCGGCGACCGGCATCCGACCCATGTGACCTATGAAGTTTGCGGAAAATGCCACGGCACCGTGGCCGAAGCGGTCGAACTGGTGGTGGCTGGTGAGGTATTCAGCCCCGCGCTGGAGGATGAAAACATCACCGCATCGGGTCAGGCCAGAGACCACAGGGAATAGAGGTCGGACCCCAGCACCTGTGTTTCGCGCAACGTGGGGCGGGGGGCAGCAGCCAAAGCAGGAAGGGCCAGACCACCCAGCGCAGGCTGACCTTCCGCCCCGATCAGCGCGCCGCCGGAGAACAGTGCAAGCTCGTCGGCCAGGCCTGACTTGATCAGCGCTGCGGCCAAAGTGCTGCCGCCTTCGCAAAGAACGCGCGTCAGGCCCGTGTCTGAAAGGGCGGAAAGCGCGGCGGCAAGATCCAGACCGTCTGCGGCCTCGGGGACCTCGATCAGTCTCGCGCCTGTGTCGGACCAGGCCGCCTTGCGAGGTTCTGGGGCGGCGGGACCGTGGACAAGCCACACCGCGCTCGCGTTCGCCGTCCTGCCGAGTCGGCTGTCTGGAGAATGGCGCAGGAGCCGGTCCAGGACGATGCGTACCGGTTGCTGATTGGCGCCCAGGTCACGGACCGTCAGGTCGGGATCGTCAGCCAGCGCCGTGCCCGAGCCGACCATCACAGCATCATGCGACATGCGCAGGGCGTGGACCTTTCGGCGGGAATGCGGCCCGGTAATCCAGCGAGATTCGCCCGACGCCGTGGCAATGCGTCCGTCCAGTGTTGCGGCGAGTTTCAGGGTGACGAAAGGCAGCCCCCGGATCACGCGCTTCAGGAAACCTGCGTTCATCAGCGTGGCTTCGCCGGCGAGAACGTCTTCGGTGACCGCCATCCCGGCGGCGCGCAGCATCCGGTGCCCCTTGCCCGAGACGCGAGGGTCCGGATCGGTCAGGGCCGTCACCACGCGCGCCACGCGGGCGTCGATCAGCGCCTCGGAGCAAGGGGGTGTGTGGCCGTGGTGCGCGCATGGTTCCAGCGTGACATAGGCAGTCGCATCCTCGGCCGCAGCGCCCGCCTGTTGCAGGGCTCGGGCTTCGGCATGTGGCCGACCGCCCGGCTGGGTCCAACCCCGGCCAACAATCAGGCCGTCCTTTACCAGGACGCACCCCACGGCTGGATTTGGCCAGACGTTCCCGAGGCCCCGCGCCGCAAGGCGCAGGGCATGGGCCATATGACCTTCGTCGCTCACTCTTCGTTGGTCGCGCCGGGCCGCAACTCGGATACAAAACCGTCGAAATCGTCCGCGGTCTGGAAGTTCTTGTACACGCTGGCAAACCGCACGTAGGCGACGGTGTCGATCCGCGCCAGGCTTTCCATTACGATTTCGCCGATGGTCTTCGACGGGATGTCCGTGTCGCCCAGGCTTTCCAGCCGCCGCACAATGCCGCTGATCATCTGGTCGATGCGTTCGGGGTCGATCGGTCGCTTCTGCATCGCGATGCGGATCGAGCGTTCAAGCTTGGAGCGGTCGAAATCCTCGCGCTTGCCCGAGGACTTGATGACCACGAGGTCGCGCAGTTGCACGCGTTCGTAGGTGGTGAAGCGGCCGCCGCAGGCGGGACAAAACCGGCGGCGACGGATCGAGACGTGATCCTCCGCAGGCCGCGAGTCTTTCACTTGCGTGTCGATGTTGCCGCAGAATGGGCAGCGCATCGGCCCCCTCCCTTGCTTTTTGTGTTATACCTGCCTCAAGGTCCGGGTGTTTTCCCCGGTTCCACCACAGACTATAGGGGAACGACTTGTATCTGGGGAAGACCCAACTTTCCGGCCCAGAATATGGGGGAGCCACTGTGGCGAGAGAGACTCAGGCCTTCTGGCAAGGCAGGCGGACGTGGCGCGATGCCTAAGGCCGGCGCGGCGCTCTGCGGGATCGTACGGAACGAGATACGATCGATCGTGGAGTGGCTGGCGCATTACAAGGCGCTGGGGTTCGACGAGTTCCTGATCTACGACAACGAAAGCACAGACGGCACCGAAGTGATCCTGCAGGCCTTGGACGAGGCTGGTGAATTGATCTACCTGGACTGGCCGCACGTCATCGGCCGCTGGCCGCAGCGCCGCGCTTACGAACATGCGCGAAGGTGGGCTTCGGCAGAGTGGCTCGCCTTTTTCGATGCCGACGAGTTTCTGGTCCTGCAAAAGGATGCCAGCATCAACGCCTTCTTGCGGCCGTTCCCACCGGAGGTCGCGGCGGTGGTGGTAAACTGGGTGGTATTCGGAAGCGGCGGGCAGGCCCGCTATCTGCCGCAGCCAGTGACGGAACGCTTTGGCGATGCCCTGCCCGAGGGAGCGTCCTGGAACCGGGTTTTCAAATCTTTCGGACGACGGGAGTTGCTGACCGGGACTGGGATCCATCGGTTGAACCCCGGCAGCGGGCACTATGTCACCACGTCGGGTGCAGAGGCGCAGTTCGACGGACCGATGCGGACCAAGACAGCGGGAACCGGCATAGCGACCCTGCACCACTACATCGTCAAGTCCCGCGAGGAGTTCGAGGAAAAGCTGCAACGGGGCAATGCGAACTCTCAGTATCCGGGTGGTCGGCGAACCCGGCTGGAGCGGCGGCTACCGACGCTGGACGCCGGAGGAGCGCGAAATTCCGACATCGCCCGATGGTCGGACCGCATGCGACACGAGGCGCTGCGGCTGCGTGATCTGCTGAGAGCACGGGGGATCTGCTATCCGGTCTGGCCCTTCGTCGAGGCGGAGTAGCTGCCAATGCCGGGTCAAAGCGTTGCTTTATGCGCAATCGTAAAGAACGAGGTCGGGTCCATTCTGGAATGGCTGGCACATTACAAGGTGCTAGGGTTCAACGACTTTCTGATCTACGACAACGACAGCACTGACGGCACGACTGAGGTGCTTCAGGCCTTGGACGATGCGGGGGAATTGGTCCATTTGCCTTGGCCGCACACAAAAGGCGCGCGACCGCAACGATTGGCCTATGAGCATGCCCGACGGAATTCCGAAGCCGACTGGATGGCCTTCTTTGACGCGGACGAATTTCTGGTGCTTCCGGAGGGCTTTTGTATCGGCCGTTTCTTGGACCGGTTTGATGCGGAAGTCAGTGCCGTAGCGGTCAGCTGGGTGGTGTTCGGCAGCGGCGGCCAGTCACTTTACCGCCCCATCCCGGTGACCGAACGGTTCACCGATGCTCTGCCGGCGGATGCTGCGCAGAACCATTCGGTCAAGGCCATTGGCCGGCGCGAACGTCTGGCTGGAACCGGCATCCATCGGGTCGCCGTCGCCGAGGGGCGCTATGTGATGCCGTCGGGCGCGACTGCCGTCTTCGAAGGGCTGACAGCGGTCAAGCATCCCGAGGTGACGGTGGCCGCGCTGCATCACTATGCGGTAAAGTCTTTGGAGGAATTCCAGGAAAAGCGCGCCCGAGGCCATGCAAACTCGCAGGCCCCGGACCGAAAGCGCGCCAAGTTGGACGCGCGCTTTGCCGAATTCGATGCGGGAGGCGTCCTGAACCGGGTTTTGGCCGAACGCTCGGCCCCGATGCGCGCCGAAGCGCTTCGGCTTTGCGCCATTTTGCGCGCGGTGGGTGTGACGTTTCCGGTCTGGCCGTTTGTCGAAGAGACCTAGTCGCAGGTCTTTGTCCAGGCCTGTGTTTCCACATCCCAGCATTGGCCGATGCCATCCTTCAAATCATAAAGCCCGTCCATCGACGTAGCCGTGCCCCCTTCACAGGCCAGTTCCGCAACGGTCTTGTCGCCCTGTAGCACCCTGACGCCGCCGGAACGCGGCTCGGTCGCTTCGGGGTTGCGATCGACGCTGGTCCAGACTTCGTAGATGTAGCCGTCGTTCTGAAAGGCGACCGTTTCCCATAGGCTGGAGCCGATGCCGGGCCAGGGGGTAAAGGCGACGGTTTCCAGCCGCTCGTTCAAGAACAGTTCCGGCTTGCCGTCTGCCCCGTAGGCGTAGGTCAACATGCCCTTCCAGTAGCAGATCTCCAGCGTCTTGGTCCCGATCTGGCAGGAGAACGCTTCATCGCCCTGGCAGGCGGCCCAGGTCGGTCCGGCCAGCGGGGCAGAAAGAACAGCGAGGAGAACGGCGGTGCGCATGTTAGCCTCCAAGGTTGGACGGCACTGTGGGGCGGAGGAGCGACCGGCACAAGGTCAGGATTCCGGCCTACCGACGTCCAGGGCGTTGCGCGGTCGCAGGGACTCAGCCGCCTCAAACAATGTCACCAAACCGGAAACTACTCTTGGCCTTTGTCAGCCGAGCGGATCATCTCAAGCCAGCGCACGGCTGTCGCGGCATCCGATATGCGCAAGGTGATTTCGCCACTTCCGGTGAGGCGGGCATCCGGAAAAGCCGCCATCACCGTCTCCGGCGTGATCTTTCCCCGCCGCAGTTCGGGCTTGCGAATATAGGTCAGGACCCATGCCTCATCGGGAACTGCGGCAAAGCAGAACTCTTCGCCCCGCTTCACCCGCAAGCTGTTCAGGAAACCCTGTTCGTGGGTGGCAACATTAAAATCCGCCGACGTCGAAAACCCCTCGACGATCACGTCAAAGGCAGCTTTCGCGTCAGCGGTCGCGATCTCTTCGCGCAGGTCGGCGATGTCCAAAGGCTGGTTACTCACTGATCCAGGAAGCTGCGCAGCTTCCGGCTCCGGCTCGGGTGCTTCAGCTTGCGCAGCGCCTTGGCTTCGATCTGGCGGATGCGTTCGCGGGTAACGCTGAACTGCTGGCCGACCTCTTCGAGGGTGTGGTCGGTGTTCATCCCGATGCCGAAGCGCATGCGGAGGACGCGTTCCTCACGCGGGGTGAGCGAGGCGAGAACACGGGTCGTGGTTTCCTTCAGGTTCTCCTGAATGGCGCTGTCCAGCGGCAGGATCGCGTTCTTGTCTTCGATGAAGTCGCCAAGCTGGCTGTCTTCTTCGTCCCCGATGGGCGTCTCCAGCGAAATCGGTTCCTTGGCGATCTTCATCACCTTGCGGACCTTCTCCAGCGGCATCTGGAGCTTTTCCGCCAGTTCCTCGGGCGTCGGTTCGCGGCCGATTTCGTGCAGCATCTGGCGGCCGGTGCGGACCAGCTTGTTGATCGTCTCGATCATGTGGACCGGGATCCGGATCGTGCGGGCCTGGTCGGCGATGGAGCGGGTGATGGCCTGACGAATCCACCACGTTGCGTAGGTGGAGAATTTATAGCCACGGCGGTATTCGAACTTGTCGACGGCCTTCATCAGGCCGATTTAGCCTTCCTGAATGAGATCAAGGAATTGCAGCCCGCGGTTGGTGTATTTCTTGGCGATACTGATCACCAGACGCAGGTTCGCCTCGACCATTTCCTTTTTGGCCTGACGCGCTTCTTTCTCGCCCTTCTGGACCTGGTTCACGATGCGGCGGAATTCGCTGATGTCGACGCCGATATACTGGCCGACCTGCGCCATTTCGGTGCGCAGTTCTTCGACCTTCTCGCGGCTGCGTTCGATCAGCGCCTGCCAGCCGCGGCCGGCCTTCTGCGCCATGCGGTCCAGCCAGGACGGGTCAAGTTCGTAGCCCTGGTATTCCTGGATGAATTCCTGACGGTTGATCCGCGCGGCGTCGGCCAGTTTCACCATGCCCGAGTTGATCGACATGATCCGCTTGTTGATGCCGTAAAGCTGGTCGATCAGCGCTTCGATCCGGCTGTTGTTCAGGTGCAGTTCGTTCACCAACAGGACGATTTCCGACCGCAGCTTCTGATAGGCGGCCTCGTCTGCAGTGGAAAACCGCTGGGATGACGACAGGGTCGCGTCCATCCGCAGCTGCTGCATGTCGGCCAGCTTGTCATAGTCGCGGGCGATCAGGTCCAGCGTTTCCAGCACGCGCGGCTTCAGCGCGGCCTCCATCGCGGCCAGCGACATGTTTGCGGACTCGTCGTCCTCGTCCTCGTCCATCTCGGCCATGATCGGGTTGCCGTCGGCGTCCAGTTCCGGCTCGGCGCTGGAGGATCTGCGCGGTGCCTCTTCGCCTACACCGACTTCGTCGAGCGCGGCTCCGTCCAGTTCACCCTCTTCACCGTCCAGCGACCGCCCGAAGGTGGCTTCCAGGTCGATGACGTCGCGCAGCAGGATCTCTTCGGACAGCAGTTCGTCGCGCCAGATGATGATGGCCTGGAAGGTCAGCGGGCTTTCGCAAAGCCCGGCGATCATCGTGTTGCGCCCGGCCTCGATCCGCTTGGCGATGGCAATCTCGCCCTCGCGGCTGAGAAGCTCGACGCTACCCATCTCGCGCAGGTACATCCGGACCGGGTCATCGGTGCGGTCCAGCGTTTCGGTAGTGGTGCCGGCGACGGCGATTTCACGGCTGGTCGAAGTTTCCACAAGCTCGCCCGCTGGGGCTTCGCCTTCTTCGACCTCTTCATCTTCGATGATGTTGATGCCCATCTCAGACAGCATCGACATCACGTCTTCGATCTGCTCCGAGGATACCTGTTCGGGCGGCAGGACCGTGTTCAACTGGTCATAGGTTATGTAGCCGCGCTCCTTGGCGTCGGCGATCATCTTCTTGACCGCCGCCTGACTCATGTCGAGCGAGACGTCCGCGTCGTCGGTTTCCGGCTTTGCGTCGTCGGTGTCCTTGAGGGCCATGGAGTCTCCATAAGGCGAATCGGGGCGAGGCTGGTCGAATCAATAACGCGAATCAGGCCGGGGGAAAGGCCGAATCAGCGGTTTTTCTTGACCCAGACCTGGCTATCGATCAGGGATTGCAGATGTCTTGACAGTGCGGTGCGGTCTTCGCCCAAGTCGGAGCTGTCTTTTGTGCCGCCCTTTTCCGATCGATGGCGGGCCTCGGCGGCCTGGGACAGCCGCCAGGTCAGGCCCTCGTCGGGCAGGCCGTCCATATCCTCCATCGCGTCTTCGATCTCGCGCCGCGCGCCGCGGCGTGCTTCCAGTTTGGCAAGTTCCTCGGCCAGACAGAGCGCGGCAAGCTCGTCATCCTGGGTGTTTCGGACCGGGGGTGCGATTGCGACATGGGGGCGGGAGAGAAGTGCGTCAAGGGCCGCCGGAGCGGAATGGGCGATCTTCGCATGCAGATCCGGCATATCTCCGCCAGCCAGAATCATCTGGCGGAGCATGTCGTGGTCGTCGCCGGTCAGGTCCAGCCGTTCCAGTGCGGATTCAAAGCGGTGGATCAGGGCCGGGTGTACGACCAGCGTCGCCAGGATAACCGCCTCGCGCAGGACTTCGTCCACAGGTCCAGAGCCTTGCGCCAGCAGCGAGGACCGTGTGCTGGCAAGCGCCCCGCCGGGAGGGGCGAACTTGCCGCCCTTGCGCCAGGGGCCGGGCTGGAAAGGGCGCGCCTGCGAGGTGCCGAACAGCTCGCGCCGCAGGCGTTTCATTTCGTCGGTGTAGTGATTGCGGATCGAAGGGTCGGCAATGCGCGCCAGATGCCCGCGCAGGGTCTTGTCCAGACTTGCCCGGCGTTCGGGGCTGTCGAAGACCCGCCCCTCGGTCTCGCGTTGCCAGAGAAGCTGGACCATCGGTCGGGCTTGGTCGAGGACCGCCTGCATGGCGGGGGCACCCTGGGTTTTGATCAGGTCGTCGGGGTCGAGGCCGCCGGGGAGGATGGCGAAGCGGAGGGCCTTCCCGGCCTCCAGCATCGGCAGCGCGAGGTCGACGACGCGCTGGGCGGCGCGGATGCCAGCGGTGTCGCCGTCAAGTGCCAGGATGGGTTCATCCGCGATCCGCCAGATCAGGCGAAGCTGGTCTTCGGTGACGGCGGTGCCAAGGGGGGCAACGGCGGCGGTGAAGCCCGCTTCGCTGAGGGCGATCACGTCCATGTAGCCTTCGGCGACGATGAGGGGCTTGCCCTTGCCTGCGGCTTCGCGTGCCGGGGACTGGTTGAAGAGGTTGCGGCCCTTGTCGAAGAGCTCGGTTTCCGGGCCGTTGAGGTACTTCGCGCGGGCGTTGGGGTCTAGGGAGCGGCCACCGAGAGAGATCGCCCGCCCCCGCCCGTCGCGGATCGGGAAGATGATGCGGGCGTGGAAGCGGTCGTAGAGGCGGCCGTTGTCGGACTTGGCGACGACGCCGGAGGCGGTCATCAGGTCCTCGGCGATGCCTTTGGCCTTCAGATGGTCGACGACGGCTTGCGCGTTGTCCGGCGCCCAACCGATGTCCCAGCGGTCCCAGGCCTGTTCGTTCAGGCGGCGTTTCTGGGACAGGTAGGTGCGGGCGGCGGTACCGGCGTTGGTCTGGAGCTGCAGGCGGTAGAACTTGACCGCCTCGTCCATCACTTCGGCCAGTTGCGTCCGCCGGTCGGCGCGCTGGGCGGCTTGCGGGTCGCGGGCGGGCATCGGCATCCCGGCCTCACGCGCCAGGGATTCAACCGCCTCCATGAAGCCAAGGTTTTCCGATTCCTTGACGAAGGTGACCGCGTCACCCTTCGCGTGGCAGCCGAAGCAGTAGTAGAACCCCTTGCGGTCATCGACGTGGAAGCTGGCGGATTTTTCCTGGTGGAACGGGCAGGGCGCCCAGAAATCGCCCTTGGCCATGTTCGACTTGCGCATGTCCCAGGTGACCTTCTTGCCCACGATGGACGAGAGGGTGACCCGGGTGCGCAGTTCGTCGAGGAATCCGTTCGGCAGGGACATGGGTCCGCTTATATCAGATCGCGCGCCTTGTGCAGCCCCCGGGGGCCAGCCCCCGGACCCCCGGGATACTTGGGGACGAAGAATGGGGCTGTCAGAGACCCAGTCGGTCGCGCATGGCGTACCAGGTCATCGCACTGACAAGAAGTGGCCAGCGCAAGGCCGCCCCCCCGGGGAAGCGGTGTTGCGGCAGGCTGGCCATCAGATCGAAGCGCTCCAACTGGCCCGCCGTCGCCTCGGCCATCAGCTTGCCCGCCAGCGTTGCCATTGCAACTCCGTGGCCGGAGTAGCCGGAGGCCGAAAGGATATTCTGGCCGGGCCTCGTGAAGCAGGGCATCCGGTTGACGGTGATGGCAAGCGTGCCGCCCCAGGCGTAATCGATCCGGGTCTTCGCCAGTTGCGGGTAGACCTGCAGCATGGGTTTAGACACGGTCTTGATGATGTCGGGAAAGCGGTAGCCGTAGCTTTCGCCGCCACCGAAGAGCAGGCGGTTGTCTTCGGAAAGCCGCCAGTAGTTGACTACAAACCGGGTGTCGGCAACGGCGACAGGTTCGGAAAGAAGGTCCTTTGCCGCCTCGCCCAAAGGCTCGGTTGCGACGATGAAGTTGTTGATTGGCATGACTTTTGCCGAAACCTTGGGGGAAAGCTGTCCAAGGTAGCCGTTGCCCGCCAGGATGACCGTGGCACAGTCAACATGGCCCGAAGGGGTGCGGACGACTGGCCTTGGCCCCGCTTCCACTCGGTGCACTTCGGAAAGTTCATGGATGCGGACCCCGGCCTTCGCCGCGGCCTTCGCGAGACCGATGGCGTAGTTCAGAGGATGCAGGTGGCCCGCGTCGCGGTCGACCTCGCCGCCGACATATTCAGTGGAGCCGACGAGTCTGCGGATGCCGGCGCGGTCTAAGCTTTCGAGATGGGTGTAATCATAGTCTCGGCGCAGCTTTTCGGCATAGGCGTGGGTTTCGCGGACCTCTGTCTCGCTGCGGCACGCGTGCGCGATACCGGGGTGGAAGGTGACAGGCATGGAATTGTCACGGACCAGCGTCCTTACCAACGTCTTGGCTTCCTGGGCGAGATCCCACAGCCGATGGGCATTCTCCTTGCCAACGGTCTTTTCCACCCAGACCTGATCCTGGCGTTGGCCGGACCCCACTTGCCCGCCGTTCCGCCCTGAAGCGCCAAAGCCGACGCGGTGGGCTTCCAGAAGCACCACGTCATAGCCCTTCTGGGCAAGGTGCAGCGCGGCGGAAAGCCCGGTATAGCCGCCGCCCACCACGCAGACGTCTGCCTTTGTCGCACCCTTCAGAATGGGAAACCGGTCCAGGGGGGTTGCGGTCGCGGCATAGTAGCTGGCCGGGTATTCGCCCTGCCGGTCATTCACGTGCAGCAAGTTCATCGTGTCACACGTTCAGCAGAAGATGCTCCCGCTCCCACGGGCTGATGACCTGCAGGAACTCCTTGTATTCGTTCCGCTTCACGCTGTCGTAGACTTTCACAAAATCGACGCCCATCACCTCTTTCAGCGCCTGGTCTTCATCCAGCAAGTCCAATGCGTCCCCAAGATTGACTGGAATGTCCTCGCTGTCGATGTAGGCGGAGCCGGTGAATTCCGGGCGCGGCTGGACCTTGTTCATCAGGCCAAGATAGCCGCAGGCGAGGGTGGAGGCGATGCCGAGGTAGGGGTTGCAGTCCATTCCCGGCAAACGGTTCTCCACCCGCCGCGCGGCGGAGGACGAGATCGGGATGCGCAGCCCGGTGGTCCGATTGTCGCGGCCCCATTCCAGATTAATGGGCGCGGCGAAGTCGGGGACGTAGCGGCGGTAGCTGTTCACATAGGGTGCAAACAGAGCCACCGCGCCCGACAGGTGTTTCTGCAACCCGCCGATGAAGTGCATGAAGGCTTCTGTCTCGACGCCCTTCGGGCCCGCGAAGATGTTCTTCCCGGTTTTGATATCCACGACCGACGTGTGGATGTGCATGGCGCTGCCGGGTTCCCCCGCGATGGGCTTTGCCATGAAGGTGGCAAAGCAGTCGTGGCGCAGCGCCGCCTCGCGGATCATGCGCTTGAAGAAGAAGACCTCGTCGGCCAGACGGATCGGGTCGCCGTGCGCCAGATTCAGTTCGATCTGTCCCGCGCCGCCTTCCTGCAGGATGCCGTCGATCTCCAGCCCTTGGGCCTCGGCGAAGTCGTAAAGATCGTCGATGACTTTGCCGTATTCGTCGACGGCTGACATCGAATACGCCTGCTTGCCCGCAGCCCGCCGACCGGAGCGGCCCATCGGCGGGATCACCGGCATGTTCGGGTCGATGTTGCGGGCGGTCAGGAAGAATTCCATCTCTGGCGCAACCACGGGACGCCAGCCTTGCGCCGCGTATAGGTCCATGATCCGTCGCAGCACGTTGCGGGGTGAATAGGCGATCAGGTTGCCCTGCTGGTCCTTCGCGTCATGGATCACCTGCAGCGTGGTGTCGGCGGTCCAGGGGGCTGCGGTGGCGGTGGACCAGTCCGGCTCCAGGATCATGTCGGGCTCGGTGAAGGCATCGAAGGGGTTGTCCGCCCATTCGCCGGTGATGGTCTGCAGGAAGATCGAGTTCGGCAGGAAGTAGCTGGTCTGCTTGCCGAATTTCGCGGCTGGCATCGCCTTGCCGCGCGCCACCCCGGCGATGTCGCCGATGATGCACTCCACTTCGTCTACCCGGCGGTTGCCGATGTAGTCACGCGCTGCCTCGGGCAGCTGGTCGGTCCACTTGGACATTGGTCACACGTTTTTTGGGGGGTGGCCCCCGCACCATCAGGCGCGGAGCTTCTCGGCCCCAGTTTTGGCTTGATGGGTCAAGAAGAAGTCCGCGATCCGGTCGGCCATCGACGGGCTGTCGAGGGACTTGTCGAGCCGCTGCGTGGCGTCGGCAAGAAGCGCGTCGGGGACCAGACCGGGTCCCCGGAACTTGATCAGCCCCTCCATGAACTCCCTGCGGAATTCGGGGTGGGGCTGGACGGAAAACATGCGGTCGTCGTAAAGCAGCGCCGCATTTTCGCACAGCGCGGTCGAGGCAAGGACCTTCGCCATCTCCGGTTTCCGGACCACCTGATCCTGGTGCCAGGCGTTCAGCGTGTAGGTCTGGTCGCCGAAGTCGTATTCGGTCGGCCCCACCGACCAGCCGCCCGCGAATTTCTCAACCTTGCCGCCCATCGCCTGCGCGATGATCTGGTGGCCAAAGCAGATGCCGACGACCGGCACATGCTGGGCAAAGGCGCGGCGGATGAAGTCTTCCAGCGGCGGGATCCAGTCGTGCGGTTCGTAGGCACCGAAGCGTGATCCGGTGATGAGCCAACCGTCGCAGTCCTGCACATCCTTCGGGAAGTCGTTGCGCAGGACCGCCCAACGACGGAAGGTCAGGCCGCGCCCGGCCAGCAGCGTCTCGAAGAAATCAGGGTAATCGCCCAGATCGCGGAGGGCGTCTGGGGATTCGCCGGTCTGGAGGATGCCGATCTGCATCTGGGTCCCTCTGTTTTCCTCAAGGTGGAAGCGAAGCGTGGGCCGGTCAAGGGGCATGCGCGTGGGGCTCTTCGTGCGCCTTCGGCTTCTCCTCGCGGGCAGCGACGAGTGCCGAAGGCAACCGAGGAGCCGTCAGACCGTGTCCAGGTAAAGCTCGACCCGCTCTTCCGGCGTGAGTTCGGCCAGATAGTGCAGTTCCTGCCGCTTGGTCTGCACCAGGTTGCGGATCAGTTCCTTCGGCAGAAATCGGTAGAGGTGGTCCGAATGTTCGAACGCCTCGATTGCGGCTTCCCAGCTGGACGGGATTTGCGGGAGCTCCATCGCATAGGCGTTGCCGGTGACGGGCGGTGCAGGCTCAATCTCGTCCTCGATCCCGCTGAGCGCGGCACCCAGGATGGCCGCAAGCATGAGGTAAGGGTTCACGTCGCCCCCTGCCACCCGATGCTCGATCCGCCGGGCCGAGGGGTTGCCAGCCGGAATGCGGATTGCGGCGGTGCGGTTTTCATAACCCCAGGAGATCGCCGTGGGGGCATGCTTGTCGGGGACAAGACGTTCGTAGCTGTTGAAGTGCGGCGCGAACATGAGCGTGGAGTCGTGCATCGCCGAAAGGCAACCCGCCACGGCGTGACGCAGTTGCGCGGTGCCCTTGGGTCCGCCACTGTCGAAGATATTGTCGCCCTTGTTGTCCAAGACCGAGAAATGCGTGTGCAGGCCCGAGCCGGAGTATTCCGCATAGGGCTTGGCCATGAAGCTGGCGGCAAAGCCGTGGCGGCGGGCCAGGCCCTTGACCAGCATCTTGAACAGCCACGCATCGTCGGCGGCGCGCAGCGCGTCGTCGCAGTGCATCAGGTTGACCTCGAACTGGCCAAGCCCGGTTTCCGACGTGGTCGTGTCGGCCGGAATGTCCATCGCCTCGCAGGCGTCGTAAAGGTCGGTGAAGAAGGTGTCGAAGGCGTCCAGTGCGCGGATCGAGAGCGTCTCGGCGGCCTTGCGGCGCTTGCCGGACCGGGGCGACGCGGGGACCTGCATGGTCTTGCCCGAGTCGTCGATCAGGAAGAACTCCAGCTCCATCGCGCAGACGGGCGTCAGGCCCTTGGCCTTGTAGCGCTGGACCACGGCGTTCAGCGCGTGGCGCGGGTCGCCTTCGTACGGCGTGC
>JANOCQ010000309.1:0-14549 GCA_031412255.1 Paracoccaceae bacterium
GCAAGCTGGACAGCGACCCCCGTCCCAAGGGATTCTCCGACCAGGACGATGCGGTCGGGCGCAAGGCCCTGGCTGCGCAGATGATCGTAGGCGGCTTTCGCATCCGCCAGAAGGCCGGTTTCCGTGGGCGATCCGCTGGAGCCGCCGTATCCGCGCCAAGAGAGGAATGCGACGCCGTAGCCACGCGCCTGGTAGAAGGCGAAGCGGTCGGCACGGTCGGCGATCTCGCCGCCGTTGCCGTGCAGGAACAGCACTGTCGGACGATCCGCCTGGGCCAAACTGGTCCAGAGGACAAGGGTCTCGCCATCCGTGGTAGCCAGCTTTACCCGCTGGACGTCTGCAAGGCCCACGGCCTCGGGAGCGGGTCGCGGCGGGTGGGGAAATACTGGAGTTCACGCTGCCAGAGAAACATCCCGGACAGCAGGGTTGCATAGAGCACGCTGAAAGTCACGAGGGTGAGTTTAAGGATGGCCAGGGTGTTTGCCTTCCGGGGTCTAAGGCGCGATTTGTCGCTACGGTTTTGCTTGTCGCGGTCAAGCTAATATGGTTTGAGGGCCGTGGGAAACAGCGGGATTCTGACCATTGGTCAGTCCTTGAAAGCGGCGCCAAGCCGCGACGTGAACGGGAACAAAAGCATGCGTCTTTCGACAGTGATCGGCGGGATCGCCGCAGCAGGGATGACCACGCTGGTGGCCGGACAGGCCCTTGCGCAGCAAGCCCTTGAAATCATTGGACAGCCTGTGCCGGGCGGGATCGACTTCCAGCCATC
The DNA here is from genome assembly GCA_031412255.1 of Paracoccaceae bacterium. GTDB lineage: Bacteria > Pseudomonadota > Alphaproteobacteria > Rhodobacterales > Rhodobacteraceae > Tabrizicola. The sequence continues at coordinate 770 of JANOCQ010000309.1, forward strand.
GGCGACCGAGCTTAAGCACGACATCGTCTGGCTTGACACGATGATCAACTACATCATCGGCGCCATCGTGATCTTCGTGACCGGGCTTTTGATCTACACGATGATCCGTTTCAACCGCCGCGCCAATCCGACCCCGGCGCGGTTCACCCACAACAGCCCGCTGGAAGTGGCATGGACGATCATCCCGATCGTGATCCTGGTCTTCATCGGAGCCTTCTCTCTGCCGATCCTGTTCAAGCAGCAGGAAATCCCGGTGGGCGAGGTCACCATCAAGGCGACCGGCAACCAGTGGTACTGGTCCTATGAATACGTCGACGAAGGCATTGCTTTCGACAGCTACATGATCGGATCGCCCGCGACCGGCGGCTCCAACATGATGACGCCCGAGGTCGAGGCACAGCTGAAGGCTGCGGGCTATGGCAAAGAGCAGTTCCTGCTTGCCACCGACACCGCCGTCGTCGTGCCGGTGGGAAAGATCGTCGTGGTGCAGGTCACTGCGACGGACGTGATCCACTCGTGGAAGGTCCCAGCCTTTGGCGTGATGCAAGATGCCGTTCCCGGCCGAACCGCCGCGCTTTGGTTCAAGGCAGACCAGGAAGGCATCTATTTCGGCCAGTGCTCCGAGATCTGTGGGCAGATGCACGCCTACATGCCGATCACGGTCAAGGTCGTGTCGGAAGCGGCTTACGCACAGTGGCTGACCAAGGCCAAGGCGGGGGATGTGCAACTGTCCAGCGTCGAGGCGCCGACGGCAGTCGAAGTGGCCTCGAACGACTGAGGCCATTCAACCGAAATGCAGGGTAGGAGGCTTGGCGCAGGCCGGGCCCCTCCTGTCTGAAACAGGTTCGGAATGAGCGATATCGGAGCATATCAGGGCGCGACCGTCACCCCGTACGAACCGGGGTTTGGCGACTATGTGCAGCTCTTGAAGCCACGCGTGATGTCGCTGGTGGTGTTTACCGCGCTGGTGGGCCTTTTGGTCGCGCCGAGCGGTCTGCACCCGATTGAAGCCTTTGCCGCCATCCTGTTCATTGCGCTGGGGGCAGGGGCCTCGGGGGCGCTGAACATGTGGTGGGACGCCGACATCGACGCGGTGATGAAGCGCACCGCACGGCGTCCGGTCCCTGCGGGAAAGGTCGCCGGGGGGGAGGCGCTGGGACTGGGCATGGCTCTGTCGGGGATCAGCATCGTGATGCTGTGGCTGGCGACGAACTGGCTTGCTGCGGCGCTGCTGGCCTTTACCATCTTCTTCTACGCCGTCGTCTATTCGATGTGGCTAAAGCGTTCGACCCCACAGAACATCGTGATCGGCGGCGCAGCAGGGGCCTTCCCGCCGATGATCGGCTGGGTCTGCGCCACCGGAAGCATCTCTGTCGAAGCTTTCTTGATGTTCGCGCTGATCTTCATGTGGACCCCACCGCACTTCTGGGCGTTGGCACTGTTCATGAAGGAAGACTATCACACTGCGGGCGTGCCGATGCTGACCGTGACTCATGGCCGAAAGGTGACAAGGGCCCATATCCTGGCCTATACGCTGCTGCTGGTGCCGGTGGCGCTGGGCGCGGCGGTCACCTCGATCGGTGGGCCTTTCACGCTGGCGGTCGCAGTCGTGCTGAATGCCTGGTTCGTGATTGGTGCTTTCCGCATCTGGCGGCGGGACGAGGCAATGGCCGAGACGGACAAGTATGCCGTCGAGAAGGCCTTCTTCCGCTTCTCGCTTCTTTATCTTTTCCTACATTTCGCCGCGTTCCTGGTGGAACTGGCACTGAAATCTGCAGGCATCGGGGGCTGGTGAGATGACCTTTCGTCCCGCACATGAACTGCACAAGCGGCGCTTCAGCCGCAACCTTGGCCTCGGGCTGACGCTGGCTGCCTTCGTGGGCCTGGTCTTCGCACTGACCGTGGTCAAGGTGCAAAGAGGCGAACCTTTGCAAGGCTACGACCACACCTACCAACCCGCCCTCTTGCCGAAGGAGGAGGGTCAACCATGATCTTCCCGCGACTTCGGGGCAACAACCGCACATTGGCGCTGCTCGCATCGATGGTCATCGGGCTGACCTTCACGACCATCGTGATCATTCCGCCGTTCTACGATTGGTTCTGCCGCGTGACCGGGTTTGGCGGCACCACCTCGATCGCCGAAGCCGGGGCCGACACGATCTTGGACCAGACCGTCAAGGTCCGCTTCGATGCCTCGCTGGAACAGGGGATGCCCTGGACTTTCAAGCCGGTCGTGCGGTCGATGGAGATCCGCATTGGCGAGACTGGCCTGGCCTTTTACGAGGCGCACAACCCGACAGACCGCGTCGTGGCGGGGACAGCCAGCTTCAACGTCTATCCCTATGCCGCCGGTGGCTATTTCACCAAGATCGAATGCTTCTGCTTTACCGAGCAGGTGTTGCAACCCGGCGAGACGGTGCAGATGCCGGTCAGCTTCTACGTCGACCCTGCAATGGTCGATGATACCGAAGGGCAGTTTGTGCACGAGATCGTGCTGAGCTATACCTTCCACGAAACCCCGCTGCCGGATGAACAGGCAGCTTTGGAAACGCCCGCCGCGGAAGACGCATCCGCAGTGAACTGAGAAAAGATGAAGAGGGAACCGTCGGCCATGGCCCACGCAAAGAACCACGATTACCACGTTCTGCCACCGTCGATCTGGCCGCTGTTCGGCGCAGTCTCCGGCTTCGTGATGCTGTTCGGCTCTGTCCTCTGGATGCACGGTTCGGGGCCGTGGCTGGGCCTCGTCGGCCTCGCCGGCGTACTTTATGTGATGTATGCATGGTGGTCGGAAGTCGTGCATGAAAGCCGTGTAGGCGACCACACTCCCGTCGTCCGCCTGGGACTGCGCTATGGCTTCATCCTGTTCATCATGTCGGAAGTGATGTTCTTCTCGGCCTGGTTCTGGACCTTCTTCAAGCACCGCCTTTATCCAATGGGGCCGAACAGCCCCGCCATCGACGGCGTGTGGCCACCCGCCGGGATCGAGACCTTCGATCCCTGGCACCTGCCCTTCATCAACACGCTGATCCTGCTTCTGTCGGGCTGTGCCGCGACCTGGGCACACCACGCCTTGGTGCATGAGAACAACCGCCGCGATCTGGTGAACGGGCTGATCATCGCGATCGGCCTGGGGGTGATCTTCACCGCGATGCAGGCCTACGAATACAGCCACGCCGCCTTCGGTTTCGCCGGGAACATCTACGGCGCGACCTTCTTCATGGCGACCGGCTTCCACGGCTTCCACGTGGTCATCGGGACGATCTTCCTGACCGTTTGCCTGATCCGCGCGCTGAAAGGGCACTTCACGCCCGAAAAGCACGTCGGCTTCGAGGCTGCCGCCTGGTACTGGCACTTTGTCGACGTGGTCTGGCTGTTCCTCTTTGCCGCGATCTACGTCTGGGGTCAGGGCTGATCCAGCGCCCGACCTGACAACAAGCGCGGGCCTTCGGGCTTGCGCTTTCATTTCCGGGGGCAACTGATGCGCCGTTATCTCTTTCCGGTCCTGATGGGCGTCGTCGGGGTTGCCGTGCTGATGAGCCTTGGCTTCTGGCAGATCCGCCGGATGGAGGAGAAGCGGGTCTACCTGGACCAGATCGAGGCACGGATCGGCAATGCGCCCATCCCCTTGCCCGCGGTTCCCGAGGAGGGGCTGCACAAGTTCCAGGCCGTGACGGCCGAAGGACGCTTTACCAATGAATTTCTGGAAGTGCTGACGGGCCAGAAGGGCGCGAGCCCCGGTGTGCTGGTGATCGAGGCCTTCGCCCTGCCCGACGGCCGTCGCATCCTCGTGCAACGCGGCTTCATCGAAGAGGAGGCGCGGGGGGTGCCGCGCCCGCCCACCGACGCGTTAGTGGCCGGAAACCTGCACTGGCCAGACGACACCGACAGTTCCACTCCGCCACCGGATCAAAAAACCGGGCTGTGGTTCGCCCGCGACGTTCCGGCAATGGCAACGAAACTTGGCACCGAACCGACACTGATTGTCGCGCGTGAACCGACGGGTGGCGGGATCACGCCGGTTCCTGTGGACAGCTCGGGTATACCCAACAACCACTGGGGCTATGCGATCCAGTGGTTCCTCTTGGCGGCAACCTGGGCGGGGATGACAGTCTTCCTGCTCTGGCGTATCAGGACGCGGAAGGTTTGAAGGCGAAAGCAATGCAATACATCTCGACCCGCGGCACGGCGCCGGTTCTAAGCTTCGGCGAAGCGATGATGACCGGCCTGGCCCGCGATGGCGGGCTTTACGTGCCCGACACCATTCCGACGCTGAGCAAGGCCGAAATCGCCGCGCTGGCGGGCGCGCCTTACGAGGAGGTCGCGTTCAAGGTGATGTGGCCCTATCTGGGCGGGTTCTTTAGCGACGACGAATTCCGGGGCCTGATCGCCAAATCCTATGAAGGCTTCCACCATGCCGCCCGCGCGCCGATGGTGCAGCTTGGGTCGAACCACTTCCTTCTGGAGCTGTTCCACGGGCCGACGCTGGCCTTCAAGGACTTCGCCATGCAGTTGATCGGCCAGATGATGCAGGCGGCGCTGGCCAAGACCGGCGAGCGGATCACCATTGTCGGCGCCACCAGCGGCGACACCGGGTCCGCCGCGATGGAAGCATTCCGGGGGCTGGCGAATGTGGATGTGTTCATCCTGTTTCCCCATGGCCGCGTCAGTGAAGTCCAGCGTCGGCAGATGACCACGCCATCCGAAGCCAACTGCCATGCGTTGGCCATCGACGGCGATTTCGACGAGGCGCAGGCGCGCGTGAAGGACATGTTCAACGACTTTGCCTTCCGCGACGGGGTGCGGCTGGCGGGCGTGAACAGCATCAACTGGGCGCGGGTGCTGGCGCAGGTGGTCTACTACTTCTATTCCGCCGTGGCCCTGGGAGCGCCCCACCGCGAGGTCAGTTTCACCGTGCCCACGGGCAACTTCGGCGACATCTTCGCGGGCTATATCGCCAAGCGGATGGGGCTGCCGATCGACAAGCTGGTGATCGCGACCAACCAGAATGACATCCTGGATCGTGCGTTGCGGTCGGGCGATTACCGGACGAACGGGGTAAAGCCCACCATCAGCCCGTCGATGGACATCCAGGTGTCCTCGAACTTCGAACGCGCCTTGTTCGACGCTTACGGCCGCGATGGCTCTGCGGTGGCGCAACTGATGGGTGAGATGAAGTTGGGCGGTTTCAAGATCAGCCAAGGGGCCATCGATTCCCTGCGCGCGACCTTCGCCTCTGGTCGCTGTGATGAAGACGAGACGCTGGCAGTCATTGCACGGCATTGGAAGACGACGGGCGAGCTTCTGTGCCCGCATTCTGCCGTGGGCGTGAAGGTGGCCGAGGAGCATCTGGGTGGTGCCCCGATGATCACGCTGGCGACCGCGCATCCCGCAAAGTTTCCTGACGCCGTGCAGCGTGCCACTGGCATCCGCCCCGGCCTGCCGCCGCATATGGCGGACCTCTTCGACAAGCCCGAGCGGATGACCCGGGCCCCCAACGAACTGGACGCGCTTCAGGCCATCGTCCGTGAAAGGATGGTTTGCTGATGCAGAAGCTGCACACCCTGCCCAACGGGTTCCGCATCGTCACCGAGGCGATGCCGGGGCTGCAGTCGGCCTCCGTCGGCCTTTGGGTCGAGGCCGGGGGTCGGCACGAGACGCCGGACCAGAACGGCATCGCGCATTTCCTGGAACACATGGCTTTCAAGGGCACCCGGCGACGGTCGGCCCTGCGGATCGCCGAAGAGATCGAGGACGTGGGCGGCTACATCAATGCCTACACCAGCCGCGAAATGACGGCCTATTACGCGCGGGTGCTGTCGCAGGACGTGGTGATGGCCCTGGACGTGATCGCGGACATCGTGCTGAACCCCGTCTTCCGCAAGGCCGACATCGAGACGGAACGCCACGTGATCCTGCAAGAGATCGGGCAGGCACTGGATACCCCCGACGACATCATCTTCGACTGGCTGCATGAAGTCAGCTACCCCGACCAGCCCTTCGGGCGCACGATCCTTGGTCCCGAGGAACGGGTGTCAGCCTTCAGGAAGGCGGATTTCGAAGGATTCACCGAAGCGCATTACGGGCCGGACCAGATGATCCTGTCGGCGGCAGGCAGCGTCGATCATGACGCCATCGTCACCGCGGCAGAGCGCATCTTCGGCGGACTGAAACCGGTCGGGGCCTCCAAAGTGGAACCCGCCCGCTTCGTCGGTGGCGAACGGCGCGAGGTTAAGGATCTGGAGCAGGTGCATTTCGCGCTCCAGTTCGAGGGCCCGGGCTACCGCGACGACAAGGTCTATACCGCGCAGGTCTATTCGACGGCGATGGGGGGCGGCATGTCCAGCCGCCTGTTCCAGAAGATCCGCGAGGATCGGGGGCTGTGCTATTCGATTTACGCCCAATCCTCGGCCTATGAGGATACGGGGCAGCTGACAGTCTATGCCGGGACCTCGGAAGCCGAGATCGGCGAACTGACTCAGCTGACCATTGCCGAATTGAAGCGGGCCGCCGATGACATGACCGAGGCCGAGGTGGCACGGGCGCGCGCGCAGCTTCGGGCGGGGCTCTTGATGGGGCTGGAAAGCCCGTCAAGCCGCGCCGAACGCAATGCCCGGCTGTTGTCGATCTGGGGCCGGGTGCCGGACGTTGCCGAGGCGGTGGCGAAGATCGATGCTGTGGATACCGCCGCCGTTCGCGGCTACGCGGGTGAGTTGACGGCGGCCAAGGCGGCGCTGGCGATCTACGGGCCGGTGGCCCGTGCGCCGGGCATCGACGAGGTCCGCAAGGGACTTGCCGCCTGATGCTGGGCCTGAAACGCCGTGTGAGGGTGGAGACCGAGCGGATGACGCTGCGGCTGCCCGAACATGCCGACTGGCGGCAATGGTCCGAACTCCGCGAGACCTCGGCCGAGTTCCTGGTCAAGTGGGAGCCGGTCTGGGCCAACGACCACCTGACACGGCGGGCCTTCACCAACCGGGTCTACTGGGCGCAACGTGCGGAATCGCAGGGACAGGCCCTGCCGATGCTCTTGATCCGGCGCGAGGATCAGCAGCTTCTGGGCGCGTTGACGCTGGACAACATTCGCCGCGGGCCGTCGCAGACCGGGACCTTCGGCTACTGGATCGGCGAGCCCTTCGCGCGGCAGGGCTACATGCGCGAGGCGATCCTGGCGCTGACCCACCACGCCTTTACCCGGATGGATCTGAGCCGCCTGGAAGCCGCCTGCCTGCCGGAGAACGCAGCCTCGCGCGGGGTGCTGGAAAAATGCGGCTTCAAGTACGAAGGCGTCGCGCAGAGCTATCTCCAGATCAACGGTCGTTGGCGCAACCACGTGCTCTACGCCAACCTCAGGGGAGACCGGCGCGGGCGGACTGACGTCGGTTGAGGCTTCAGGCACCCTTTAGCCCTTTACGTCAAGGCCGCGAAAACCGGTTGCTGGCCTCCGGCGGGGATGCTTGGGCAAACTGAAGGGTATCCGGGATGGCGGTGCGGGTGGCACTTTTACGGGGAGTAAACGTCGCGGGCGCGGGAAAGCTTCCGATGAGCGAATTTCGTGAGGTGCTGGAAGGGATCGGGCTTGGAACGCCCCGGACCTATATCCAGTCGGGCAACGCGGTGTTTGAAAGCGGGCAATCACCGGCCCAGCTGGAGACCGCGATCCAGTCCGCAGTGGAAGCGCGGTTCGGCTTTGCCCCAGAGGTCTTCGTCCTGACTGCGGGCGAGATTGCCATGGCCACCAGCGACCATCCCTTCACCGGTAGTGATCCCCGGCTGGTGCATGTCTGCTTCCTGCGCGAGACACCCGCGCTGGACAGTTCGGCTCTTGAGGCCTTGGCGCTGCCTGGCGATGGGTGGCATGTCGGCCCCTGCCGCTTTACCCTGCATACTCCGGCCGGATACGGGAGATCGAAGCTGGCGCAACGGCTGCCGAAGCTGCTGCCGACGCCGATGACTGCCCGGAATTTGCACACGGTCGCGGCTCTTGCCGCGATGGCGGAATGATCGCGCACCCGTGATCGCCATCGCGCGTGACGTTGGGGAAATCCAGGTTACCCTTGCTGCCAGCCCGGAGGACCGCCATGCGCCTGCTTCCTGCATTTGTCCTGATCGCGTCGCCTGCCTTTGCTCAGGACCGCATCCTGTCCCATTGCATCGCCGTCGCGGCGGCAGATCCTGCAATCGTGCCGGTTGCGCTGGAGGAAGGTCTGGAGCCGGACAGCGTCCTGATCCGCTATATCGACCACGCCAGCTTTGCCATCGTGACGCCGGACGGCACCGTCGGTGTAACGGATTACACCGGCTATCTGGGCACGGCGGACGTCGTGCCGGACGTGGTTACGATGAACAACGCGCATAGCACGCACTGGACGGCCGCGCCGGATCCGCGCATCCCGCATGTGCTGAACGGCTGGGGCGACGGGGCGACTGCAGCGGACCATCGGCTGGACTTGGGATCTATGTTGGTGCGGAACGTCACGACCGACACCCGCGGCCCGTTCGGCGAGGGCGCGCGGCGTGACGGCAACTCGATCTTCATCTTCGAGGCGGGAGGACTGTGCATCGGCCATCTGGGGCATCTCCACCAGATCCCGTCGGATGAGCAGTATGCGGCAATCGGGCGGCTGGACGTGGTGATGGTGCCGGTGGACGGCGGTTACACCATGCGGTTGCAGGACATGGCAGGGGTGGTAAGGCGGCTGCGGTCCAGCGTGGTGATCCCGATGCACTGGTTCAGCCGGTCTTCGTTGGACGGCTTTCTGGCCGAAATGTCGACCGAGTTCACCGTCGTGGAAACCGGCGGTGCGCAGATTGCATTGTCGCTTGATGACCTGCCGTCCGAGCCGACAGTGATGGTGCTGGAACCCGCCTACATAGACTGACGCTGGCCCCGCCCGCTCCGCCGCGCTACCAAGGCGGGATGGAGGCTTGCCCATGCTGAACCACTGCGATCCCGCCTTTGTCGAGAAGGTTGCAGCGCTGCTGCCAGAGGGAACACTGTCCGCGCCCGAGCTGCGGTATCTTGAGGAGCCGCGGGGTCGCTGGACCGGGCAGGCCGGGGTGCTGGCCCGGCCGCGGACCACCGCTGATGTTGCGACGATCGTGCGGGCCTGTGCGGCGGGTCGAGTCGGGATTGTGCCTCTCAGCGGTGGAACCGGGCTTGTCGGCGGGCAGGTCATGGCAAGCGGCCCGATGCCGCTGCTGTTGTCGCTGGAACGGATGGCGGCACTTCGCGGCGTCTGGCCGGAAGAGAACGCGATGGTGGTCGAGGCGGGGATGGTGCTTGCCGATGTGCAGGCGGCGGCCGAGAACGTGAAACGACTGTTCCCGCTGTCGTTGGTCTCCGAGGGAAGTTGCCGGATCGGCGGAAATCTTGCGGCCAACGCCGGAGGAACGGCCGTGCTGCGCTATGGCAATGCGCGCGACTTGTGCCTCGGGCTCGAGGCGGTACTGCCGGACGGCAGCGTATTCAACGGCCTGACCCGGCTCCGCAAGGACAATGCGGGCTACGACCTGCGCCATCTGCTGATCGGATCAGAGGGCACGCTGGGCGTGATCACGGCGGCAAGCCTGAAGCTTTTCCCGCGGCCCGCGGCACGGGTGGTGGCGCTTCTGGCGGTCCCTTCGCCCCGAGCCGCGCTCGATCTGCTTGCCCTGTGCGGCGACCGGGCCGCCGGGATGGTCTCGGCTTTCGAACTGATCCACCGGATGGGTATGGATTTCCTGGAGGAGACCGGGTTTGATCTGCGTGCGCCCTTCGACCCGGTGCCGGACTGGCTGGTGCTGCTGGAGCTTGAATTGCCTGCCGCGATGGAGCCGGAGGTGACCATGGCCTCTGTCTACGAGGCGGGGGCCGGGGCCGGTCTGGTGACAGATGGGGTCATCGCCACGTCGGAAACACAGGCCGCCTCGCTTTGGGCCTTGCGTGAAACGATCCCGTCGGCAAACCGCAAGGTGGGGGCGGTGTCCAGCCATGACATCTCGCTCCCGCTTTCGGAGATTCCGGGCTTCATTGCCGAGGCTCCACGGGCGATCTCGGGGCTTGGGGCCTTCCGGGTGAACTGTTTCGGGCATCTGGGCGATGGCAACCTGCACTGGAATGTCTTCCCTCTGCAGGGGCATGCAAGGGCCGAGCATGACTCGGCGCGTGAAGATGTGAAGCGGGTGGTGCATGACCTGGTGCATTCTCTGGGCGGGTCGGTCGCCGCCGAGCATGGGGTCGGGCGGTTGAAGGTTGCCGACCTGGCGCGCTATGCCGATCCCGGGAAGTTGGCGGCGATGCGGGCCATCAAGGCGGCGCTGGACCCGGCAGGAATCATGAACCCGGGGGCGGTGCTTGCGGCGGACGGTCGTCGATGACCTGGTGACTGCGGGCTCGGCTGCCGCGCGGCGGGATTGGGATTAAGGAGTAAGGGCACAACAACATCCCCGCCGCAGGAAACCTGCGGCGGGGTGCTTTGGGGGTGTGTGGGTCACGCTGTGGGTAGCAGCGCGGTCAGGGTGGGTAGCCCTGACAAGTCCTTGTTTAGGGTGATTCTCTTACAGGACGGTTAACGGCCCGCAGCTTGACCGCCCGGCGACGGGATTAAGCGATGCGGGAACTTCCCATAACTCCGCTGCCATGAGTCAGAGCCCTTCGAACGCGCACAGCGCGTGGACTTCCAGGCCCATCGCTTCCAGCTTCCTGCGACCGCCCAGGTCGGGCAGGTCGACCACAAAGGCGCATCCGACGACCTCCGCCCCCAGCCGTTCGATCAGGCGTATGCCTGCCTCTGCCGTGCCGCCGGTGGCCAGAAGGTCGTCTACTAGCAGCACTTTCTCTCCTGCCTGCATCGCATCGTCATGCACCTCGACCACCGCCTCGCCGTATTCCAGCGTATAGGCCTGCGAAATGGTCTGGCCGGGAAGCTTGCCTTTCTTGCGGATCGGCACGAAGCCTGTTGAAAGCTGGTGTGCCACCGCACCGCCCAGGATGAAGCCGCGCGCTTCCAGTCCTACGACCTTGTCGATCCGCAGACCCGCGTAGGGGGCCAGAAGCTGATCCACGCACATCCGGAACCCGCGGGGATCGGCGAAAAGCGTGGTCACATCCCGAAAGAGGATTCCTTCGTGCGGGAAGTCGACGATGGTCCGGATGTAGTCCTTGACGGTCTTATTCATCAGGGTTCCTCAAAGAATGCGGCCGGCGACGGCATGAAGTTTCGCCAGGAGGTCCGGGTCGCGCTTGTCGGGTGCGGTCATGATGGCGTGGGTAAGCGCTCGGTCGCAGCCGTGCGGGCAGGGCTGGCGGTCGGGGTCCAGAAGGGCGGGAAGGCGGGCGACGAGGCCGCGGGCGGCGGCGGCGTTCGCGTGGACGACGGCGATCACCTGCGAGACGTCCACCGCGCCGTGGCTGTCGTGCCAGCAGTCGTAGTCGGTGACCATCGCGAGGGAGGCATAGCAAAGCTCGGCCTCGCGGGCGAGGCGGGCCTCGGAGAACCCGGTCATCCCGATCACGTCGGCGCCCCAGGTCCGGTACATCCGGCTTTCGGCGCGGGTGGAGAATTGGGGGCCTTCCATCGAGAGGTAGGTGGCTCCGGTGTGGACGGTCAGGCCCTCATCCCGCGCGGCCTGGACGGCGAGGGTGCCGAGGCGGGGGCAGGTCGGGTCGGCAAGGCTGACATGGGCGACGCAGCCGGGGCCGAAGAAGGACGGGGTCCGCTGGGTCGTGCGGTCAATGTACTGGTCGACGAGGACGAAGTGGCCGGGTTCGAACTCTTCCCGCAGGCTGCCGACCGCCGAGACGGCGAGGATGTCGGTGCAGCCGAGGCGCTTCAGGGCGTCGATGTTGGCTTGGTAGGGGACCGAGGTGGGGCTGTGGACGTGGCCGCGGCCGTGGCGGGGGAGGAAGGCGACGGGAAGGCCTGTCAGGCGACCGACCAGCACCTCGTCCGAGGGCTTGCCCCAAGGGGTTTTCACTTTCACCCAGGAGGCGCCTTCAAGGCCGTCGATCTGGTAGACCCCGGATCCGCCGATCACTCCGAGCATGGTCTGCATGGCCGCTCCCCTGGGGTTGGACGGGACGGAGGATAGCGGGGCGGGCCGGTTGTGTCCACGGTGGACAATCGTGGCGATGGCTGGAATTTCAAGGGCTTGGGCGCGGGCGTTCGGGAAACGTTAGGAATTGCCCCAGCGGGCGGCTCGTCGTGGACTTCGTCACTCCTCGCGGGGGAAAGCATTGCGACGAGGAGACAAAAGTCGAACGAGGAGCGGTCAGGTGCGTCGCGGTTTCAGATGCTGAAGGCCCCAGGCAAGCAGCCCGGCCATCAGTCCCCAGAAGGCCGCGCCGATGCCGAAGGCGGCGATGCCCGACGCTGTCGTCACTAGGGTCAGCGCAGCGGGGAGGCGCTGGTCGGGTTGGGCGAAGGCTACGGTCAGCGCCCCCATCAAGGGTCCGAGAAGGGCCAGGGCCACCAGGGCCGCGACCACGGGGGCGGGCAGGGCGGCAATCAGTTGCAGAACGGTGGGGCTGAGAAGGCCAAGGACAACCCACACCCCGGCGTAGGCGAGGCCGACGATCCAGCGGCGGTCCTTGTCCGGATGAACGTCCGGGCCAAGGCAGATCGCGGCAGTTATCGCGGCCATGCTGACAGTGTGCGCGCCGAAAAAGGCCGTCACGGTGGAGATGAGGCCCGTCGTCGTCAGGGCAGCCGAGACGGGCGGCTCATAACCGGCGGCGCGCAGGGTGGCGAAGCCGGGCAGGTTCTGCGAGGCCATCGTGACGAGGTAAAGCGGCAGGGCAAGACCCAGGATCACTCCCGGGCGGAACTCGGGAAGGGTCAGCTCCAGGATGGGGGAGGAAAGACGCAGGCTCGACAGGTCAGCGCCGGTCAGGAGTGCCAGCACAATGCCGGTGGCGAAGGCGGCGAGGGTGGCCATCGCCGGGTTCCACAGGCGGATGACCAGGAAGACCGCGACCATCGGCAGGACCAGGGTCGGAAGGCCCTGCGCGGCAACGGCACCTTTCAGGCAGAACGGCAAAAGGACGCCGGCCAGCATCCCGGCTGCGATGCCGTCGGGGATGCGGGCGACGAGCGCGCCCAAGGGCCGGACCAGACCGGTGGCGGCGATGAAAAGGCCGGTCACGATGAAGGCCCCCACGCCTTCGGCGAAGCTGATGCCCTGGGTGGCGGCGATGAGGGCAGCGCCAGGGGTGGACCAGGCAAGAACGACGGGGATTTTCGAATTCCACGACAGGAGGGCGGAGCCCACCGCCTTGCCCAGACTGATCGCCAGAAGCCAGCTTGCCGTCTGTTCCGCGGTTGCCCCCAGCGCCGTGGCCGCCGTGAGAAGGATCGCGACCGATGCGGCATAGCCCACCAGGGCGGCCACGGTCGCGGCAGATAGGACAGAGGCCCGCATGCTGTCTCCAAGCGCCCAAATCGGCGGAACTATTTCGCGGGCGATGTCTGGCTGCAAGGGGGAAAGCCGGCGACCCTCAGGGAGGAGGAGAGAGGGTCGCGCGGCAAGATCGGCGCACCCCGGGAGGAGGATGGGGTGTCCGATGCCGTTCGGGATTTCCGCCCGGATGGTTTGCGCGGCGATGCCAGGGAGGAGGTTGGCGCCGCCGCAGTACCAGATGCCAGGGAGGAGGGTTGGCACCCGATCTCGTTCAGACCTTTTCGGCCCGGAATGGGGGCGACGGTGCCAGGGAGGAGGAGAGGCACCGTCGCTGGTCCGTTCGGCCCCGGGAGGAGGGTGGGCGCCCGATGTATGTGAGCCTTATCGGCTCGGAATGGGG
>JANOCQ010000310.1:0-31054 GCA_031412255.1 Paracoccaceae bacterium
GGATCACCTTGTTGATCGACGACGGATCGATGTCGATGTGGGCCTTGCGGGATTTCGGGCTGAAGTCCTTGATCCGTCCGGTGATGCGGTCGTCAAAGCGCGCACCGATGTTGATCATCACGTCGCAGCCGTGCATCGCGAGGTTGGCCTCGTAAAGCCCGTGCATCCCCAGCATGCCGACCCAGTTCTTGCCGGACGCCGGGTAACAGCCCAGACCCATCAGGGTCGAGGTGATCGGGAAATTCGTCTCGGCCACCAGCTCGCGCAGCAGGTGGCTCGCGCGCGGGCCGGAGTTGATGACGCCGCCGCCGGTATAGAAGATCGGACGTTCGGCGCTTTCCATCAGTTCGACCAGACGGGCGATCTGGGCCGGGTCGCCTTCGGTCCGGGGCTGGTAGTGGCTGATCTTCGCCTTTTCGGCCGGGACATAATCTGCCGTGGCAAACTGCACGTCCTTCGGGATATCGACCAGCACCGGGCCGGGCCGGCCGTGGGTCGCGACGTGGAAAGCCTGGTGGATGGTATCCGACAGCTTTGCGGTATCCTTCACCAGCCAGTTCATCTTGGTGCAGGGCCGGGTGATGCCCACCGTGTCCGCCTCTTGAAAGCCATCGGTGCCGATCATGAAAGTCGGGACCTGGCCGGTCAGCACGATGATCGGGATCGAGTCCATAAGCGCATCGGTCAGCCCGGTGACGGCATTGGTCGCGCCCGGTCCCGAGGTCACCAGCGCCACGCCCGGCTTGCCGGTGGACCGCGCATAGCCTTCCGCCATGTGCACCGCGCCCTGTTCGTGGCGCACCAGGATGTGGCGGATGTCGTTCTGCAGAAAAAGCTCGTCATAGATCGGAAGCACCGCGCCACCGGGATAGCCGAAGACGACCTCGACACCCTGGTCCTTCAGGGCCTGGACCACCATCTTCGCACCGGTCATCTGCTTCGACATCTTCGATCTCCTTCGCGCAACAAAAAGCCCCCGGAGTTTCCTTCGGGGGCGCATGGGAACCACTATGGTCAACCGTCACCGGCCCATGCGCGTCCTTCCTACGATGACAAGAAGTCTGGCCATTGGCCCATCCCCTTCACGCTCGGTTGGAACTTAGGGGCGGATATGCCGGGCGTCAACCGGATTTGCAATACGAAAATGTCGCTGGCGACCGGTATTATTGAACTTATGTTGCGGCACGATGCCGCGTAGCGCAACTTTCACACATATCCACAAAATGGCGCAGTCGGCCTGCGGGGATGGACAGGTGAATCCCCCAGGCGTCTGCGCTATGGTGCAGGTCGCAACGGCGGGCTCATCCAGCCGTATGGGAGACTGACATGAAGCTTTACTATTCGCCTGGCGCGTGTTCGCTGGCCTCGCACATCACGCTGAATGAAGCCGGCGTGGACTTCACCGTGGAAAAGGTCGACGTCCGTGCCAAGCGTACCGAGACCGGCGCCGACTTCTCTGCCATCAACCCGCGCGGCGCGGTTCCGGCACTGGACCTAGGCAACGGCGAGGTCCTGACGGAAGGCGTGGCGATCATGCAGCATGTGATGGACAGCGCTGTCCCTGGGTCGCTTCCGGCCGCAGGCACCATCGCGCGGGCCCGTCTGGCCGAGGCGCTGAACTATGTCTCGACCGAAGTTCACAAGACCTACTCTCCCTTCTTCTACGGGATCGAGGGCGAGGTGAAGGAAAAGCAGATGGCGCTTCTGGACGCCCGTCTGCAGGTGGTCGAGGACCGGCTGGCCAGCCGCGAATGGCTGGCGGGCGACGCCTATTCGCCCGCGGATGCGTATTTCTTCACGGTGACAAACTGGTCGCAGTTCGCGGGCCATGACCTGACAAAGTTCCCGCGCATCACCGCGCTGCGCACCAAGGTTTCCGCGCGGCCGGCCGTGCAGAAGGCGCTGCAGGCCGAAGGTCTGGCTGCCTGAGGTGCCAAGCGGGGGGACGTAGCGGGCCCCCCGATCTTTCAGACCAGCGCCACCAGACCTGCGCCGGTCATGACCCAGGGTCTGTTCGAACCGATCACGTTGCCGATTGCGATACCGGGCTGGTCTGCCAAAGCGGCCTGGACCGAGACGATAAGCTCGGGTGCCGAAGTGCCGAAGCCGACGATGGTCAGGCCGATCAGCAGCGGTGACAGATGGAAGGCCCGCGCGATGGAGGATGCACCCCGGACAAGCAATTCGCCCCCTGCCACCAGGATGACAAGACCGACGACAAACATAACATAGGTCAACAGGAACCCCCGATTGGTTTTGGGGGAAGGTTGGGCGGCTTGTGCGGAATGCAAAGGCAAGCCCGACGACGTTCGGCTGAAGCCCTTCGATTGCCGGGCGTGGCACGGGCTGCGTGTCGGGGCGGTAACAGACAGCATTCAGCTTGTTGCCATCAGGATCGCGGACATAGGCCGCGTAGAAAAATGCCAAGCGCTCTGCCACAAGAGGTGTGCTGGCCCAAGTCTTCCCGTCTGACGCGCGGAAATGGCTTCCTATCTTGCACGACGGGAAATAGGGTCTATGTCACCCAAACTCCCGTCCGCATCTGCAGGGCGAGAACGGGTCAACCAACTGGGAGGAGTACTGCATGGATAGACGTTCATTTCTGGCCAAGGCTTCCGTGGGCGGCGTGGCCGCCGCTGGCGCTGCGACCCTGGCGGCGCCTGCGATCGCGCAAGAATCCCCAACCGTGACCTGGCGCGTCACCTCGTCCTTTCCGAAATCGCTGGACACCATCTATGGCGCCGCCGACACGATGTCGAAATATGTGTCCGAGGCGACGGACGGCAAGTTCCAGTTGCAGGTCTTTCCCGCCGGCGAGCTGGTTCCGGGCCTCGAAGCGGCAGATGCCGTCTCGGCCGGGACGGTAGAAGCCTGCCACACCGCCAGCTACTACTACTGGGGCAAGGACCCGACCTATGCGTTGGGCACCACGGTGCCCTTTGGCCTGAACTACCGCCAGATGAACGCCTGGCTGTACTACGGTGGTGGCATCGACCTGATGAACGAGTTCTTCAACACCCAGAACCTGCACTACCTGCCCTGCGGCAATACCGGGGTGCAGATGGGTGGCTGGTACCGCAAGGAAATCAACAGCCTTGCGGACATGCAGGGTCTGAAGATGCGGATCGGCGGTTTTGCCGGCAAGGTGATCGAAAAGCTGGGCGTCGTGCCGCAGCAGATCGCGGGCGGCGACATCTATCCGTCGCTGGAAAAGGGCACCATCGACGCGGCCGAATGGGTCGGACCCTATGACGACGAAAAGCTCGGCTTCCAGAAGGTCGCGCCTTACTACTATTATCCGGGCTGGTGGGAAGGTGGTCCGACGCTGTCGACCATGGTCAACCTGGCAAAGTGGAACGAGCTGCCGAAGTTCTACCAGCGCATTCTGTCGACCGCCTGCGAGGCGTCGAACTCGAACATGATGGCGAACTACGACTACAAGAACCCGACGGCGCTGAAGAACCTCGTGGCGAATGGCGCGCAGCTGCGGCCCTTCCCGCAGGACGTGCTGACCGCCGCCTTCGAGGCGGCGAATACCACCTACGCCGAAATCAGCGCGACCAACCCAGCCTTCAAGAAGATCTGGGAAAGCCAGTCGGCTTTCAAGAAGGACGCCTATCTCTGGGCGCAGATCGCGGAATACAACTACGACGTCTTCATGATGACCCAGCAGCAGGCCGGCAAGCTGTAAAGCTTCCGACCTACGCAAACCGAAAAGGCCCCGGATCCTCTCCGGGGCCTTCTTGTTTCAACGATCGCAGATCAGGGGTTGATGACCGGCGCGCCGAGCTTCGGCAACCCGCCCGGCGCGGTGGCAGCACCCTCGGCCGGGGCGGCGCCGCCCGGAGCAAGGGGTTGCAGGGTCGGCACCTTGATCTCGATGGTCGACGGATCGACCACCTCACCCTTGTAGTGCATGACCATCTGCGGGAAGGCGATAGTGATGCCGATCATCACCACCTGGATCACTACGAAGGGCACCGCCCCCCAGTAGATCTGCCCCGTGGACACCCCGGCCAGCCGTTCGCCCGTCACCTTGTCGTTGTAAGGCGACTTTGGCGCGACGGATCGCAGGTAGAACAGTGCAAAGCCGAAGGGTGGGTGCATGAACGAGGTCTGCATGTTCACCGCCAGGATCACGCCGAACCAGATCAGGTTTATGCCCAGTGCCTCGGCCGGAGCGACCAGCAGCGGGACGATGATGAAGGCCAGTTCGAAGAAGTCCAGGAAGAAGGCCAAGAGGAACACCAGGATCGAGACGATGATCAGGAACCCGGTCTGTCCGCCCGGCAGGCCGACCAGCAGGTGTTCGACCCAGACGTGGCCGTTCACGCCGTAGAAGGTCAGGCTGAACATCCGCGCGCCGATCAGGATGAACATGACGAAGGCCGACAGCCGGGTCGTCGAGGCCAGAGCCTGGGTGATGACCGTGAAGTTCAGCCGCCGCTTCATCGCCGCCAGAAGCATCGCGCCCAGGGCACCCATCGCGCCGCCTTCGGTCGGGGTGGCGATGCCAAGGAAGATGGTGCCCAGCACCAGGAACACCAGCGCAAGTGGCGGGATCAGCACGATGATGAACTGCTGCGCCAGCCGCGACATGGTGTTGAGCTTCAGGTTCTTGTCCAGCACCGCATAGGCGTAGATGACCATGACGCCCACGGTCGCACCCAGGATGTCCGCGTTCGCGCCTTGCGTCGGGTAAAGCCAGACATGAGCGCCGTAGCCGATGGCGATGCAGACGGCGATGGCGACCATAAGCGAGGTCACGCCGTGGCCCAGCGTCCGCGCCTCCAGCGGGAGCGCCGGGACCCACTCGGGCCGCAGCATCGAGACAGCAAAGATGTAGAGCATGTAAAGCCCGGTCAGCACGAGGCCCGGGATGATCGCGCCGGCATACATGTCACCCACCGACCGGCCCAGCTGGTCGGCCAGCACGATCAGCACCAGCGACGGCGGGATGATCTGCGCCAGCGTGCCCGAGGCCGCAATCACCCCTGAGGCCACCCGCCGGTCATAACCGTAGCGTAGCATGATCGGCAGCGAGATCAGCCCCATCGCGATCACGCTGGCCGCCACGACCCCCGTTGTCGCGGCCAGAAGTGCGCCGACGATGATCACCGCATAGGCAAGACCCCCGCGGATCGGGCCGAAAAGCTGGCCGACGGTGTCCAAGAGGTCCTCGGCCATGCCACTTCGTTCAAGGACGATGCCCATGAAGGTGAAGAAGGGGATGGCCAGCAGCGTGTCATTCGACATCGTCCCCCAGACCCGTTGCGGCATCGTGCCCAGAAGCGGCCAATCCAGGTTGATGTTGCCCTCGGAATAGGGGGCAAGCCAGACACCGATGGCAAAGAACACCAGGCCGTTGGCGGCCAGCGAAAAGGCAACCGGGTAACCCAGCAGCAGAAAGACGATCAGGCTTGCGAACATGATCGGAGCCATGTTGACGGCGATGAATTCCAGCATCAGCGCTTCTCCCCCGTGGCATCCTTGGCAGCGAGTTGCGCCACGGTCTGCGCGAGTTGCGCGCCCTCCATCTCGGCCGCCTCATGGGCCGATACAAAGGGATGCGGGTCCTCCATCCGGCCCTGCATGACAGCGATCTTCTTGATGATCTCGGAGATCACCTGCGCGATCAGGAGCGCGAAGCCGATGGCAAGGATCGCCCGGGCCGGCCAGATGATCAGTCCCCCGGCGTTGGTGGAAATCTGCCCCGAGTTGTAAGCCTGCAACGTGTAGGGGACCAAAAGCCACGTCATCAGCACCACGAAGGGCAGGGTGAAGAACACATGGCCGAATAGATCGATCCAGTGCTGGGTCCGCCGCGTGCGGGTGCCGTAAAAGACGTCGATGCGGATGTGCTCGTTCTGTTGCAGCGTGTAGGCCGCCGCCCCCATGAACGCCGCGCCGAACAGGTACCACTGCGCTTCCAGAAGCGAGTTCGACGACCAGTTGAACAGTTTGCGGACGATGGCATTTCCGGCGCTGACGAGAACAGCAAGCAGAATGAGCCACATCACGGACTTTCCGATAAACTCGGACACGCGGTCAATGCCGCGTGCGATGACAAGCAAAGCCTGCATCCCTTACCCCTCCCGTTGACGGCCGCCATTTGTTCGGCGTGCCAGTTCGCAATTGGTAGGGCATCTAGGCGCAGCCGCCAAGAACTCAACCGCGAGGGGAAGAAGATTCCCGGTGGGATTACGCCGCGGTGGCCTTGTCCTTCAGCCTCTGCCCGACCTCGGCAATGGCCTGGATCACCGGCATGAACTCCAACCCGAGGTCGGTCAGTGCGTATTCGACCGACGGGGGCGAGGTGTCCATCACGCTGCGCAACAGGATTCCCCGCTCTTCCAGTTCGCGGAGTCGCTGGGTCAGTACCTTGGCCGAGACCAGGGGGATGTCCATCCGCAACTCGGAGAACCGCCGCGGACCAGAGGAAAGATACCATAGGATGTTCGGCGTCCAGGCGCCACCGATGAAGGACATGCAGTCCGACAGCGGGCACATCGGATGCGGCGTGCGGTTCTTGCGGTGCTGAAACGTCATCGCGGGCCTCCGGCTTGCTTCATGGACAGATAGGCCACCCAGAACGTTACCGCAAGTTACGGCGTTACCAAAGGTGATTTATCAAAGACCAGCCAGCGGAAAGGGTCCGGACGGGGCGCGGCAAATCAGGAAAAGACGGACGCCTTGCATCACGATCATTCGCCCCGCGCAGCACAGCCCAAGAGCGGACGTCAGCCCGCGTCTGGCCCGATCAGGTCCCAGCGATTGCCGAACGGGTCGCGCCAGACGGCGACGCTGCCGTACGCTTCGTGGCGCGGTTCCTCTTCGAATACCACCCCGGCCGCAAGCATCGCGGCATGGCCGCGGGCGAAGTCGTCGGTTTGTAGAAACAGGAAGACCCGGCCTCCGGCCTGGTTGCCGATGGCCGCGACCTGCGCCTTGCCTTCGGCCCTCGCCAGCACCAGCCGCACTCCGCCGCCTGGCGGCTCGACCGTGACCCACCGCTTGCGGCCCTGGTCGATGTCCTCTACCAACCGGAAGCCGAGCTTGCCCACATAGAAGGCGAGCGCCTCGTCATAATCCGGCACCACCAGCGCCAGCGCAGAGATCCGGAAGGTCAAAGCCGCGTATCGGGCAGGCTGATCCGCGCCACCTGCTCGGCAATGGGATCGACCGACAGAGGGTGGAGGTCGGCGGCGTGGTCGGACGGCCGGCCCATCGGCACCCATTCCCCACCCTTGTAGATTTCCAGCGCCGAGAAGCCCGCCTTGTAGCCCATCTTCCGGCTGCCCGGCACCCAGTAGCCGAGGTATACGTAGGGCAACCCCGCCTCGCGCGCGATGGCGACATGGTCCAGGATCACATGCGTCCCGAGGCTGAGGTCGGCGAGTTGGGGGTCGTAGAAGCTGTAGACCATGCTCAGACCGTCGTCGAAGACATCGGTCAGGCAGACCGCGGCCAGGGGGCGACCCTGCTCTCCCGCTGCCGGTGCACGGGTGTATTCGATGACGCGGCTCTTGATCGGAGTCTCTTCGATCATCGCGGCGAATTCGAAGATATCCATGTCGGCCATCCCACCATCGGCATGGCGGGTATCAAGATAGCGGCGGAACAGTGCAAACTGGTCTTCGGTGGCCCAAGGAGAGGTCGCATTGCGCCGCAGCTGACTGGTGCGTTTCAGGATGCGCTTCTGCGTCCGCGACAGTTCGAAATCCGCGACCCGGATGCGGGCCGACAGGCAGGCGGAACATTCCGCGCAGGACGGCCGGTAAAGCACGTTCTGGCTGCGGCGAAATCCCTGCTTGGACAGGGTGTCGTTCAGCTTCTGCGCGTGTTCGCCCTGCAAGGCAGTGAACAGCTTCCGCTCCATCCGCCCGGGCAGATAGGGGCAGGGCTGCGGTGCCGTCACGTAAAACTGGGGCGTCAGGGGAAGGGAGTGGCGCATCGTCTCGGTCAAGCGATTGGAATGGCCCAGAGCCTAGCAAGCCAAAGCCGTTCCGCCAAGCGCCGCCTTCGCGGAACTGATAAACCCGCCCGTGCGGGGACACGGGCGGGCCAGGGCTTTGCGTCGGGTGATCAGTACTCGCCCGGTCGCGCCCCGGTTTCAGGCTTTGCTTCGACCTCGGCGGCGTCCTGGACCGCGTTGGACTTGGCACGCTCGTCCATGAAACTGTCGAACTCCGACTTGTCCTTGGAACTGCGAAGCCGCTGGAGGAAGGCTTCGAACGCCTCCTGCTCTTCTTCCAGGCGGCGCAGCGCCTGGGCCTTGTAGTCATCGAAGGCGCGGTTGCCGGTGGGCTGGCCCGCGCGCATCGCGTGGCGGCCCCAGGAATGGTCGTTGGCGTGGCGGCGGCTGCCGCAGGACCGTGCGAACATCTTTTTTCCCCAGATCATGTAGGCCAGAAGGGCAAGTCCAACGGGCCAGAAGATGATGAAGCCCAGGACCATCGCGGCGATCCAGGCCCATTTGCCGCGCTGGTCAAGCCAGCCCTCGGCGCGACGGAAGGCAGTGCGGATCCCGCCAGGTCGGGCGGTGTCGGTGGTGGTGTACATCGGCGGGTCTCCAGTGATGTGAACGTCTTTCACATGACGCAAGATGGACCCGGCTTGGGCGCCCCGCAAGGGGATATGTGAAGAATTTTTACATCCGCTGGAAACTGGCCCGTTTCCGCCGATCCTGTGGAAGATGCCTCTGCAGTGTCGTGGTCTCTTAGAAACGCTGCGTTGCTGGCAGAACCCGTATCGGGGGGACCGGCGCAGGGGTGCAACTACCAAGGAAAAATGCGCCAAGGATCCAAGATCCGATCCGTAGGCAGGCAAACAGCGGTTTCAGTCCCGGCCACAGTTGACCCTTCCGCCGTGCCGCAGCAAGGTCCGCGCATGACCCTCGCCTCGCGCATCACCCGCACACCAATCGCTTTCGACGCCGCCGCCGCAGCTGACCTGCGCGCTGACCTCTCCGGCTTTGCGCCTGAAGTGATGGATCTGATGGCGGCGACAGCTGGGTGCAGTCCCTACCTGCGCGGCCTGATGCTGCGCGAAGCGGACTGGCTGCGCGAGGCAGTGGAAACCCCCGAGACCGCGCTGGACGCCACGCTTGCCGCCGCAAATGCTTTGGGCGCCGAGGCTTTGCCGCTTGCATTGCGCCAAGCCAAGCGCCGCGTGGCGCTTCTGGCCGCGCTTTGCGACCTGGGCGGCGCCTGGCCGCTGGAAGCGGTCACCGGTGCCCTGACCCGACTGGCCGATACTGCCGTCCACCTTTCCCTTACCGCCCTCGTCGCCGAGGAGATCCGTCGCGGCAAGCTTCCTGGTGCCACCGCGGACGATGCCGTCACGGCGGGCGGAATGGTAGCGCTGGCTATGGGCAAGATGGGGGCAGGGGAGCTGAACTATTCCTCGGACATCGACCTCATCTGCCTGTTCGACGAGACCCGTTATCCGGGAGAGGAACAGGAGGCCCGCGCCTCGTTCATCAAGGTCACCCGCCGAATGACCGCCATCCTGTCTGACGCGACCGATGGCTACGTCTTCCGCTCGGACCTCCGCCTGCGTCCCGACGCCTCGGTCACTCCCGTTTGCCTCTCCATGGCTGCCGCCGAAAGCTATTACGAGGCCGAGGGACGCACCTGGGAACGCGCGGCCTATATCAAGGCGCGGCCTTGCGGGGGGGATCTTGACGCCGGGGACCGCTTCCTGAAGACCCTCACTCCCTTCGTCTGGCGCAAGCATCTGGACTTCGTGGCGATCCAGGACGCCCATGACATGCGGCTGCGCATCCGCGATCACCGGGGCCTGCACGGCCCGATCTGCATTGAAGGCCACAACATGAAACTGGGGGCGGGTGGCATCCGGGAAATCGAGTTCTTCACGCAGACCCGCCAGCTGATCGCCGGGGGCCGCGACCCAGGCTTGCGTGGCCGCACCACTGTCGGCGGCCTTGCTGCGCTGGCGGCCAAAGGCTGGGTGCCCCCCGACGTGGCCCAAGAGCTTACGACCCTCTACAGCGCCCACCGCGAGGTCGAACATCGGCTTCAGATGGTGAACGATGCCCAGACCCATTCGATGCCCGCGACCCCCGAAGGCGTCGCCCGGATCGCCGCTTTCTGCGGCCAGACCGAACCGGACTTTCGCCGCGACCTTCTGGACCGCCTTGCCCGCACCGACCGGCTGACCGAGGGTTTCTTCGCCCCGAGCGCGGTCGAGGAGGGCCCGCAGCTCTCCGACACCGCACGCGAGATCACCAAGGGCTGGGAAAGCTACCCCGCACTCCGCTCGGATCGGGCGCAAGCCATCTTCCGCCGCCTTCGCCCCCGGATGCTGAAGGAACTCTCCCGCGCCGCGCACCCCGACGAGGCTTTGGCGGCGCTGGACGGTTTTCTTTCGGGCCTGCCTGCGGGGGTGCAGATCTTCGCGCTGTTCGAGGCGAACCCGATCCTGATCGAACTGATCGTCGACATCGCAGGATCGGCCCCGGCCCTAGCCCGCTACCTGTCGCGCAACGCCTCGGTCCTGGACGGGGTGATCGGCGGCAGCTTCTGGGGGGACTGGCCTGGCGCGGCAGCGCTGCGAGCGGAGCTGTCTGCCAGAATTGCGCCGTCGCCCGACTATGAGGCCCGGCTTTCGATGGCGCGGCGCTGGATGAAGGAATGGCACTTCCGCGTCGGGGTCCACCACCTGCGCGGGCTGATCGACGGGTTCGAGGCCGGCAAGCAATATGCCGACCTCGCGGAGGCCGTGGTCCAGGTGATCTGGACTGAAGTGACTGCCGATTTCACCCGAAAGCACGGGTCCATGCCCGGTCGTGGGGCTGTCGTGATCGGCATGGGATCAATGGGGGCGGCGCGGTTGAATGCGGGTTCCGACCTGGACCTGATCGTGGTTTATGACGATCAGGGGGTAGAAGGCTCGGAAGGCCCCCGTCCGCTGGCCACGCGTCCCTATTACGCCCGCCTGACCCAGACGCTTGTCACCGCGCTGACCACCCAGATGCCCGAGGGTCGGCTCTATGAGGTCGATATGCGCCTGCGCCCCTCGGGTCGGGCCGGGCCGGTCGCAACCAGCCTGCACAGCTTCACCACTTACCAGGAGACCGAGGCCTGGACCTGGGAACACCTTGCCCTGACCCGCGCCCGGGTTCTGGCGGGTGAATCGACGCTTGAAGGTGAGGTCGAGGCCTTCCGCCGGGACCTTCTGGTCCGGAAGGGGAAGGGCGCGCGCGTCAGAACCGACGTGGCAGAGATGCGTGCCCGCCTGGCGGCCGCCAAACCGGCGCAGGGCGACTGGGATGCAAAGAACGGCCCCGGCCGGATCATGGACATCGAACTTGCCGCCCAGACCATCGCGCTGATCGCGGGAAGCCCCGCGCGCAGTGTCGAACGCCAGATCGCGGCGGGGGCAGGCCGGATAGTGCCGGATTCGGACGCGCAGGCACTGGCTTCCAGCTACAGGCTGCTCTGGCGACTGCACGCCGGCGCCCGGCTTCTTGGTGACCGGTCGCTGGACTGGGATGGCTTGGGGGAAGGCGGACGCGCCTTCCTTCTGCGCGAAACCGGCGCGGCGGACGACAAGACACTGGCGCTGGACCTTCAGCGGGTGATCGCGCAAGCAGAAATGGCCGTGACGCGGCTGGTGGGGACGGCGGTTGGGGAGACGGGCGATGGAACTGGCTGAGGCGGACCCGAAAGGGCTGGTGCGGGAAAGTTACAGGATCGAGGGGATCACGGCGGGCGAATGCCGATCGATCTTCATGGACTGGGCGCTGTCGATCCCGGTCGATGCGACCTTTCCCGATGCGGTGCGCGTCCTGATCGCGACCTATGCGCTTGCCGAGCCGGATCATCCGATGTCCGCCGTCCTGCACCAGGCGCTCGCCGCTCCTGAAACCCCGCGCCGCCGCGGCGGTCGGACGGCACGGCAGGGACTTGGCACCTAGGTGCTGCGGGCAAGTCCGGCGGCCTCGCGTGCAAGTGTGGTGATCGTGGCCCAATCGCCCTTTGCCATCGCCTCTTTCGGCGCGACCCAGCTTCCGCCAACGCAAAGGATGTTCTTCAGCGCAAGATAATCGGGGGCGATCTTCAGGCTGATGCCTCCGGTCGGGCAGAATTTCACCTGTGGGATCGGCGAACCGATGGACTTCAGATAGGCTGCGCCACCCGCCTGCTCCGCCGGAAAGAACTTCTGCACCGTGTAGCCCCTTTCCAGCAAGGCCATGATCTCGGATGCCGTGGCCGCACCGGGAAGAAGCGGGAGGCCCTCGTCTTCGCAGGCCGCGATGATCCGGTCCGTCGCGCCCGGCGAGACCCCGAACATCGCCCCTGCAGCTTTTGCCGCCTTCACGTCCGCGGGTGTAAGCAAGGTTCCGGCACCGACCACACCACCGGGCACCTCGGCCATCGCCCGGATCACATCCAGTGCGACGGCCGTGCGCAAGGTTACCTCCAGCGCAGGCAGGCCACCCGCCACCAAAGCTTCGGCCAGGCGACGGGCCTGCGCGAGGTCGTCGATCACCAGCACGGGGACAACGGGCGCTAGACGGCAGATCTCGGTGGCTTTCAGCGATTGCTGGGCTGGGGTCATGGGTAAGCTCCTTAAGGCCCCGGCGTCGGGGAGGTGGATGGTGCGGGAGCCTCCGGCGGGGATATTTGCACAAAGATGAAACTGCAAGGGCAGGAGGTGCGGGCGCCCCCGTCTCGGGCCGGGAAACCGGGGGAAACGGGGGGCCTTTCACCTTTGGCGGTCATCGGCGTCCCCGCCTGTACCGCCCGATCAACCTACCCGCTGATTCCTTTCATCTTTGCTAAAATATCCCCGCCGGAGGCAGCAACAGTTGGACCGGGCGGGCCGGTCAGAGAACAAGCGCCGCACCGGTGTCGGCGGAGCCGGCGTGGCGGCGAAAGGCGGCGAAAAGCTCGCGTCCGATACCGAATTCGTTGGCGGAGAGGTCCACCGTGACCGGGGTGCGGGACTCGAAGTCCGGGGTCAGCACCGACAGCGTCCCCGCAGCCGCATCAAGCCGGACAATGTCACCGTCCCGGAGCTTGGCCAGCGGTCCACCTGCCGCAGCTTCGGGCGCGACATGAATCGCCGCTGGCACCTTGCCCGAGGCCCCCGACATCCGCCCGTCCGTCACCAGCGCCACCTGCAGCCCACGGTCCTGCAGCACCGACAGCGTCGGGGTCAGCGAGTGCAGTTCGGGCATCCCGTTGGCCTGCGGCCCCTGGAAGCGCACGACGACAACCGTATCCCCAATGAACTCGCCCGCCCTGAATGCCGCCTTTACCGCGTCCTGGCTGTGAAAGACCCGCGCCGGTGCCTCGATCACGTGCCTCTCGGGCGCCACGGCCGAGACCTTGATCACACCCCGCCCCAGGTTCCCGGTCAGCTGCTTCAGCCCGCCTTGCGGTGCAAAGGGATCCGAGGCCGGGCGCACCACCTTTTCATTCAAGCTTGCCGTCGGTCCGTCGCGCCAGGCCAGCCGACCTTCGGACAGGACCGGCTCTTGCCGGTAGGACGCCAACCCTTCGCCCATGATGGTCTTCGCATCGGGATGCAGCAGACCTGCGTCCAGAAGCTGACCGATCAGGAATTGCAGGCCGCCTGCGGCGTGGAAGTGGTTCACGTCGGCCAGCCCGTTGGGGTAGACCTTGGCCATAAGTGGCACGGCTTCGGACAGGTCGGCGAAGTCCTGGAGGTCCAGAATCACGCCGGACGCCCGGGCCATGGCAGGCAGGTGAAGCACAAGGTTCGTCGATCCGCCCGTGGCCATCAGCCCGATGATGCCGTTCACATAGGCGCGTTCGTCCAGAATTTCCGCCGCCGGGCGGAAGTCGTTGCCCAGGGCCGTGATCGCCGCTGCCCGCTCGACCGCCGCCGTGGTCAGCGCGTCGCGCAAGGGCGTACCAGGGTTGACGAAACTGGTGCCGGGCAGGTGGAGGCCCATGAACTCCATCAGCATCTGGTTGGTGTTGGCGGTGCCGTAGAAGGTGCAGGTGCCCGGGCCGTGATAGCTGGCCATTTCGGCCGCCATCAGCTCTTCGCGCGTCGCCTTGCCCTCGGCATAGGCATTGCGAACCCGCGATTTCTCGTCGTTGGCGATGCCGCTGGTCATCGGGCCTGCGGGCACGAAAACCGCCGGGATATGGCCGAAGGTCGCCGCCGCCATGATCAGGCCCGGCACGATCTTGTCGCAGACGCCAAGGTAGAGCGCTGCGTCAAAGCAGTTGTGTGACAGCGCCACGCCCGCCGCCAAAGCGATGACGTCGCGCGAAAAGAGCGACAACTCCATCCCCGGCTGGCCTTGGGTCACGCCATCGCACATCGCCGGAACCCCGCCGGCAACCTGCACTGTCACCCCCGCCTTTGCCGCTGCCGCCCGGATCAGATCGGGGTAACGCTCGAACGGCTGGTGGGCCGAGAGCATGTCGTTGTAGGCCGTCACGATCCCCAGATTAGGGACCTTGGTTGCCGCCAGAGCATCCTTTGCCGGTCCCATCGCCGCATAGGCATGGGCCTGGTTGCCGCAACTGAGATGCGCCCGAACCGGGCCACCCGAAACCGCCTGGGCGGTCCGATCCAGATAGGTCCCACGCGTCCTGGCCGAGCGGGTGCGGATCCGGTCGGTAACGCGGGCGATCGTCGGGTGCAGTGACATGGCGTCCTCAGAGTTGGTCAAGGGCGATATAGCACCCCCTGTTAGCGCTAACAACCAATTTTCCCGCGGCTTTCGGCGCAATTGAGCTTGATCCCGCACATTGATCGCATTCCAGCAACAGCGAACACCGTATCGCCCGATTGTGGACCGAATCTTTCACCGTGAAGGTCCAAATGCAAACACGGATGCGTGAGATCAGAAAGGCAACAAAATACAACCTAGGGGTGTAACGAATGAAGAAACTTTCGGTTCTGGTTCCTGCCGCCGTCGCTGGTGTTCTGTTGTCCGCCATGGTGCTGGCCGCGCCGCAGTCAGGCCCGGGCGCATCGTCTTCAATCAACTCACTGGACCGCGCAGCGGCCTACCGGCTCGCCTCCGGCGAGTGATCCGCTAACCACCCTTCCGGGTCGGCGCAAAAGCGGCTATTCGGTCCCTTCGTCGCCAGGTCCGGAAGGGGTCAGCATGTCCGAAGTCGAGGGTTCGCTCAGGTCTTTGCCGGTTGTCCGGTTGAAGCCCAAGGCCGAGGCGCGTGCCATCCGCCATGGTTTTCCTTGGGTCTATGCCGATGAACTGGTCACCGACCGGCGCACACAGGGTCTCGAGCCCGGCGCGCTGGCGGTTCTGGAGGATGTCGACCGGCGACCCCTGGGCCTTGTCACCGTCAACGTCAAATCGAAGATCATCGCGCGGATGCTGGACCGCGACCCCGAGGCGGTGATTGACCGGGTCTGGTTCTCCCAACGTCTTTCCCAGGCGTTGTCTCATCGTGCCCGGCTTTATCCCGATCCCTTCTACCGGCTTGTCCACGCCGAATCCGATGGCCTTCCCGGAGTGGTGATCGACCGCTTCGGCGATGTGGCCGTGGTCCAGCCGAACGCCGCCTGGTCCGAAGCGCATCTGTCCGACCTCGTCGCAGCACTCGTTTCGGTGACGGGCGTGGCCACAGTCATCAAGAACGGCTCCGGTCGGTCGCGGGCGCTGGAGGGCCTGGCCGAAGAGGTCGTGGTGATCCACGGCCCAGCGCCCACCGGCGCGATTCCGGTCCCGATGAGCGGGGCGATCTACATGGCGGACCTGATGGGCGGGCAGAAGACCGGTCTTTTCTTCGACCAGCGCGAGAACCACGCCTTTGCCGCCCGCCTTGCCCGCGGAGCATCGGTGCTGGATATGTTCAGCCATGTGGGCGGCTTTGCGCTTGCCGCACTGGCCGGAGGAGCAGCCCGAGCGCTGGCTGTGGACGCCTCGGCCCCCGCACTCGCGCTTGCAGGGCAGGGAGCCGAGGCCTCGGGTTTTGCCGACCGTTTCATCACCCGGCAGGGTGAGGCCTTCGAGGTGCTGGAGGCCCTCGGGGCAGAAGGTGCGCGTTTCGATCTGGTCATCTGCGATCCGCCGGCTTTCGCCCCGGCGAAACCCGCGCTGGAGGCGGGGATGCGGGCCTATGAGCGGATTGCCCGATTGGCGGCACCCCTTGTCGCACCTGGCGGATACCTGGTTCTTTGCTCCTGCTCTCACGCAGCCGACCTGCAGGCGTTCCGCAACGCCTCGGCCCGGGGCATCGGGCGCGGCGGGCGGCGCGGGCAGATCATCCACACCGGCTTTGCAGGGCCAGACCACCCAGTCCTGCCGCAACTGGCCGAGTCGTCCTACCTGAAAGCGCTGGCCTTCCGGCTGGACGGGTAGGGTGGGCCCGACGAACCCCACCACTGCGCGCGGTGTGCCGAAGGCCGTGCTCGACGCCTGCGTCCTTTACCCCACCATTCTGCGCGAGATCCTTCAAGGTGCGGCGGAGGCAGGGCTTTTTCACCCCGTTTTCTCTGATCGTATCCTGCGTGAATGGGTGCTCGCGACCGCGAAGCTTGGCCCGGCGGCGCCGGCCATCGCAGAGGGCGAGGCTGCTGTCCTTCGCGCGACGTTCCCCCGCGCCATGATCAGCGCGCACCCGGAGATCGAGGCGCGCCTTTTTCTGCCCGATCCGAACGACCGCCACGTGCTGGCCACCGCCATCACCAGCAGTGCAGACGCCATCGTCACCTTCAACGCACAGGACTTTCCCGGCCACGTCCTGGCCGCAGAGGGTGTGACCCGTCGCGACCCGGACGGCTTTCTCTGGGAACTACAGTCACGACACCCCGAGGTCATGGCCCGCGTTGTGGAAGTCGTTCGGGCAAAGGCAGAGGCGATCTCGGGTCAGGTCCAGCCGTTGAAGCCGCTCTTAAAACGCGCGCGGCTTTATCGGCTGGGCAAGGCCCTGGGGGTGTAGGTCCCATGTCCAGCACACGAACCGGCGCATCCTTCCAGTCGGCCTGTTTCCTTATCCCACCCAGCGCGCTTCGTTGGCTTCAATCGCCGCGATCCGTTCCTCGGTCTTCGGGTGGCTCATCAGCCAGGCCGGTATACCTTGGCCCGCATTCCGCGTGAGCGCCCCCAGCTTTCGGAAAAGGGACTTCTGCGGTCCGGTCCCGATCCCCGACTTGATCAGAAGCGCCGAGGCATAGGCATCCGCCTCGAACTCGACCCGGCGGCTGAGACGCGCCATCAGCGCCGTCGAGATCAGATTGGCAATCCAGATCCCGATGATTGGCAGGAAGCGGTTCAGGATCGCTGACAGCATCACGAAGACCGCGTTCTGACCGGTGAAGTCGATCATCCGCCGCCGCATGTGCCCCATCGCCACGTGGCCCAATTCATGTGCAATGACGCTGGCCAGTTCCTCGTCCGTCACCTCGCCCTTCGCCCGGCGGTCCAGAAACCCGCGCGTCAGGTAGATACGTCCGTCGGGTGAGGCAAGGCCGTTCACCGGCTCGACCTCGAACACCCGCACCTCTATCGCTGGGACCCCCAGGGCCACCGCCATCCGGTGGGCCAGCCGCGCCAGATCCGGGTCGCGCAAGGAAACCGACTTTTCGTCCAGCATCTTGCGAGTGCGCCAGACCGAGACCTGCATCATCAGAAAAGCATAAGCCAGTGCGGCGAGAAGTGAGAGGATAAGCGCGCTCATACCGCCGATATATGCCGTGATGCGCCAGCTTCAAACCCCGTCGCGCGTCCCCGCGAGCCAGTAGCCAAGCGCCACTGCCGCCCCCAGGCCCGCGACGATCCCCAGGACCGAGCCCAGCATGTCGCTTGCGGCCTGGATATTCCCGGCAAAGCCGTAGCCGGCGCCGACATAGAGCCCGGCCCAGACCGCCTCGCCCGTCACCCCCGCCGCAGTGAAGCGGGGCCAATCGTAGCGCGTGCTGCCTGCCAGAAGATTGACCCAAGGCCCCAGGGGACTGACCAGCCAACGCGAAAGGAACACGGCCAGCGTGCCCTTGCGGTCCATGAGTTGGTCCGCCCGAGCCAAAAGCCGGTCCCGCCCAGCGTCGCGCCGAAGCCGCGCCAAAAGCGGTTGACCCAAACGGCGGCCGGCCCAGTAGCCAAGTTGATCCCCCGCGACCCCGCCGGCCGTCGCTGCAAGGAACGTCTGCGACAACACCAGGTCGCCTGCGGCCGCGAAGCCTCCTGCCGTCAACATGAGGATCGAGGCAGGCAAGGGCAGGGCGAGGCAGGAAAGAAAGGTCGTCGCCGCAAGAAGCCACAGGCCGTACTGCGGCACCAGCGCCAGCGCCCAGTCTGTCATTCCGATGCCTCGCGCGCCTTCAGCGTCGCGATGGCAGCCTCTACATCCCGGATCACCGCTGCAACCGGCACCCCGCGATCCCGTGCGATCTCGACCAGCGGCTGCGGATGGCCCTTCACCTCTGGCTGGGGCAGACCGGCTGCAGAGTCCAGCGCGCGAGGCTCCACGCCCCAGGACCGCGCGACGTAGCCGACTGTCATCCAGCCCTCGACCGGCATTTCCCGATGCGTCGACCAATAAACCGTGAAGAAAATCAGGCGCAACGCGAAGAACATCGTCACCGCACAGGCCAGGACAAAGGCCGAAGTCAGCCAAGGCCGCGCCCGCCAGGTTCTGAAAAATTCTTTCACCGCAACTCCCGTATCCCGCGCGCGAGACCGTCCAGCGTCATGGGCACCATCCGGTCCTCGAATATCTCGCGGATGAGCGCCGTTGATCGCGCATAGGTCCAGGCTCGTTCCTCGACCGGGTTGATCCAGACATGATACGGCCACTGCGCGCGGATCCGGCGCAGCCAGATATCGCCCGGCTCGGGGTTCCAGTGTTCGTTTGCCCCGCCTGGGTGCGTCACCTCGTAGGGCGACACTGCCGCGTCGCCCACCACGATCAGCCGCCAGTCAGACCCATAGGTGCGGATCACGTCCCAGGTCGGGGTCTGGTGATCCCACCGCCGCCGGTTGTCGCGCCAAAGACCCTCATAGATGCAGTTGTGGAAGTAGAAGACCTCCAGATGCCGGAACTCGGCGCGGGCGGCGGTGAAAAGCTCTTCCATAACTCGGACATGCGGGTCCATCGACCCGCCGATGTCCAGGAAAAGCAGCACCTTGACCGCGTTGCGCCGCTCGGGCCGGGTCTGCACGTCCAGCCAGCCCTGCGTCGCCGTCGCGCGGATTGTCCCGTCCAGGTCCAGTTCCTCGGCCGCGCCATCGCGTGCCCAGCGCCGCAGGCGGCGCAACGCAAGTTTCATCGTCCTGGTACCGATCTCGGCGTCACCGTCCAGATTGCGGAACTCGCGCTTGTCCCAAACCTTGACGGCGCGCTGGTGGCGGCTTTGGTCCTGGCCGATCCGCACGCCCTCGGGGTTATAGCCGTAAGCCCCGAAGGGCGAGGTCCCCGCCGTGCCGATCCACTTTGATCCGCCCTGGTGCCGACCCTGCTGCTCGGCCAGCCGCTGGCGAAGCGTCTCCATCAGCTTGTCGAACCCGCCCATGGCCTGGACGGCCGCCCGTTCCTCGGCTGAAAGATGCCGCTCAGCCAGCTTTTCAAGCCAGTCGCGGGGCAGGTCCAGCGCCTGCAACACCTGAACCGGCGTTACCGCCTCCAGCCCCGAAAAGGCGCGTCCGAAGGCCCGGTCGAAACGGTCGATGTGACGTTCGTCCTTGACCAGCGTCAGGCGCGCCAGGTGATAGAACCCCTCGGCGTCATAGATCACCAGTCCTGCAGCCATCGCTTCAAGGAAGGTCAGAAACTCGCGCAGGGAGACTGGCACCCCTTCTTCCCGCATGGTCTGGAAGAACGGAAGGAACACCGGCTAGCCTCCCACTTCTTCAATAAGCCTTGGCGGAAGCCGTCGATGGCTCCACTGCGGAACTCATGACGTCAGCGCTGCGCCCCGGCATCAGACCCGCAGCATCCGGTCAAGATAGATGGTGAGAAACAGCCCAATCAGCGCAAAGATCAGACCGTGGACGAAGGCATATTGCAAAATGTCCGCGACCTTTCCGCCCCGCGCCATGGCCCTTAGACCGCCACCGATTGCGCCCATCAGAAAGCCGCCGATCACGAACATGCCGCCCCATTTCCGGGGCATCAGCACCCCTCAGCCGTTGTCAGCGCGGGCCGCCACGGCGGCGATGTCGCGCATCCGGGCCTGGACCACCTTGTCAGAGCCGAAGCCATAGCGCGCGAAGGGGGCACTGTCCATGCGCAGCGCCGCCGCAGCCGAGGGGTTGCCCAAAGCCTCCAGTGCCTCGGCCTTGACCAGCATCAGCGTTGCAAGGAGAGCCGCATTCTCGTGCCGTCTGACGACCGGGATCGCCCGGTCGGCAAGCCGCACCGCCTCTTCCGCCAAGCCGCCGGCCAGCGCCATCGCCGCCATCTGCATGTCGACATGCGCCCGTTGCAGATCACCTCCAGGCAGGCCGGAATAGATGGCCGCCGCGCGATCAAAGGCCTCCAGCGCGCGGGCCGGATCGCTGCCCGCCGTCAGACGACCGGCCGCGAAATAGCTGAACCCCAGCCGGCTGTCGCGCCACCCGGCGGCCAGAGCGATCTCCAGTGCTTGCTCGGCTGCAGCCCGGCGCGTCGCGACCGATCCCGTGCGCCCCAGCGATGTCTCGATGGCGCGCGTCCAGTCCGGAGGGTTGCCAGCCCGCCCCCCGGCTGCAGCCCCGATCCGGGCACCCACCTCTTCGCGGCTCATGCCGCTGGACAAAGCAGGCGAATAGGTCAGGCGAAGCATGTCCATGTCAAAGCCGGTCAGGACAGAATGGAAGTTGTCGTCGTTGAAGACGCTGTCCGGCAACCGATAAAGGTCATTCAGCGGCCCAAGAGCCTGCGCGAGTTCTTCGTGCAGGCAGTCCCGCACCTCTTGGGGGCTGGTGTCCGAGGGGATGAAGATCGCTGCCCGCTCGCGCCGGGTGACCAGGGTCCAGTCCACGGCGTCAGAACCCCGCAGGCGGCGGTATTCGGCCAGGGAACCCACGTTCGGCACGACGAAGCAGGCCGCTGTCGGAGCCAGCCGGCGCAGGTCCGACCGGCTGGCGAATTCGACGGTGATCGTGGCACTGCCCTGGGTCGACCGGATGTCGATCCCGGCTTCGGATTGCAGCCGCCCGATCAGAACGCCAAGGTCGCGCGGCGCGCTGGCCGGGACATCCCCCACCATCGCGACGGTGACCGGGCCTTCGAACCGGCTGAAAGTCCCCAACCCGCGGCCGCTTTCCATGGCGAAGGTCAGGTCCATGAAGTCCGTGGCCCGCGAGCCACCCGTCGCCGAAGCCGCGGGAAGCCGAAGCACGCCCGGCGCGCCAAAGCCAACGCCCACTTCGGTTGTAGGTCGGTTTTTCGACACCTGCGCTGGAGGGGCACAGGCCGATACCGCACAAACTGCGGCAATCATCAGGGGCAGGCGCATGGTTGGATCCGTCAGGCAGCGGCCCCGGGCAGCGGGGGCAATGGAAGTGAACGACTTCGACAACGCCTGAGTCAATTCGGGAAAAAGCGCTGATTTTCGGGGCACTACAGGTCGGGGTTGATGTTGGTCCGACCGCAGCATCTGTCCAGCGGGATCACGGCCTGTTACAAATCGGACTATCGTGGAAGTGCTGTCCAAGGCTGTCTGCACCAGCGCACTGCCTCACGTCCCGCGATTCGGCGTGCATCCTGACGACGATGCGGCTAGCGCTGCCCCCGCGCCATGAAGGCGATACGCTCGAACAGTTGCACGTCCTGCTCATTCTTCAGCAGCGCCCCATGCAGCTTTGGCAGGCTGGATTTTGCATCCTTCCGAAGGTCCTCCGGCGCCAGATCCTCGGCCAGAAGCAACCGCAACCAGTCCAGGACCTCGGATGTCGAGGGCTTCTTCTTCAAGCCCGGCACCTGACGGATTTCATAGAACTGGGTCAGCGCCGCCGTCAGCAACCGCTCCTTGATGGCCGGGAAATGCAGCCGCACGATGGCCGCAAGGGTGTCCGCATCCGGGAAACTGATGTAATGAAAGAAGCACCGACGTAGAAACGCATCCGGCAACTCCTTTTCGTTGTTGGAGGTGATGATCACCACCGGCCGATGCCGCGCCCTCACCATCTCGCCCGTCTCGTAGACGTGGAACTCCATCCGGTCCAGTTCCTGAAGCAGGTCGTTCGGAAACTCGATATCCGCCTTGTCGATCTCGTCGATCAGCAGGACCACGCGACCCTCTGCCTCGAAGGCCTGCCAGAGCTTGCCCTTGCGGATGTAGTTGCGCACATCATGCACCCGCTCGCCACCAAGTCCGGGACCCAGCTGGCTGTCACGCAACCGTGTCACCGCATCGTATTCATACAATCCCTGCTGCGCCTTGGTTGTGGACTTCACATGCCACTCGATCATCGGCAATCCCAGCGCCAGGGATACCTGCCGCGCCAGTTCGGTCTTGCCGGTGCCGGGCTCACCCTTGACCAGCAGAGGTCGCTGCAATGTGACCGCCGCATTGACCGCCAGTGCCAGATCGTCCGACGCCACGTAGCTTCCTGTCGAGCCAAATTTCATTGTGCCTTCAACATCCTGTTTGTCAGACTTTCACAAACCCTACCGGTGCCCAGAAAATGTCGCAACCGCTAGTGACAATCCGGCGACCTTGGGATAAATGCGCCGCAACAGGAGCGCGTCATGACAGAAGCCCACCTGTCGGAGCGATCCGGCGCGAAGGAGAGTTTTTCGATGAAGGCCGAGGTTTTCCTCCCCGACGACTACCGTCCCGCCGAGGACGAGCCGTTCATGAATGATCGGCAGCTGGAATACTTCCGCCGCAAGCTCTTGGTCTGGAAGCAGGAACTCTTGGATCAGTCCGCCGAGACGATCGACAGCCTTCAGGACAGTGCCCGCAATGTCCCCGACATCGCCGACCGCGCGTCCGAGGAAACCGACCGCGCGCTGGAACTGCGGACCCGTGACCGCCAGCGCAAGCTGGTCGCCAAGATCGACGCAGCACTGCGCCGCATCGAGAACGGCGAATTCGGATATTGCGAAGTGACAGGTGAGCCGATCAGCCTGAACCGCCTTGATGCGCGGCCCATCGCCACGATGACGCTGGAAGCGCAGGAAAAACACGAACGCCGCGAGAAGGTCCACCGCGACGACTGACGTGACCGGCGACATATGCGCGGTTGACGCCGGGCCCTGGGTCCGGCGTTGTCGTTAGATGGGGTCTGACATGAGTCTGATCGGCCAAAGCGTGACCATCCTCGGGGCAGGGGTTGCCGGCCTCGCCGCTGCACGCGCCCTGGCGCTGCGCGGGGCGCAGGTGACCGTCCTCGAACAGGCCGACGCGATCCGCGAGGTGGGGGCGGGCCTGCAGATTTCCCCCAACGGCGCTTGCGTGCTGCGGGCCTTGGGGTTGCAACAGCAACTCGATGCGACCGCGATCAGGGCGGAGGCGGTCCAGCTCATCGACGGCCCTACGGGCGACGCGGTGGCACGCCTTGACCTCGCACGTCTGCGACCGGATCAGGGCTATCGCTTCCTGCACCGCGCCGACTTGATTGCTCTGCTCTTGGACGGCGCGCAAGAGGCGGGCGTCACCCTCCGCCTTCTGTCCCGCGCGGCGACGGTCGATCTTGCCGGTCCCCATCCCGCCGTGACGCTGGAGACGGGCGAGCGTATCGAAACCCCGCTTCTGGTGGGCGCCGATGGCTTGCACTCCAGGACACGTGCTGCCCTGAACGGACCCGAGCAGGCCTTCTTCACCCACCAGGTCGCCTGGCGCGCAGTGATCGCCTGCGAGCCTGGCGCTGCCCCGGTTGCCGAGGTTCACATGGGCCCTGGCCGCCATCTGGTCAGCTACCCCCTGCGCGGCGGCAGTCTGCGCAACATCGTCGCCGTGGAAGAGCGGGCGAAATGGGCCGAGGAAAGCTGGACTTTGCGCGACGACAGCATGGACCTGCGCCTCGCGTTCGAAGGCTTTTCCCCCCGCGTCCGCACCTGGCTTGACCGGGTCGAGGACCCCTGGCTCTGGGGTCTTTTCCGTCACACCATTGCGCAGACCTGGGTCAAACCGATGGGGCAGGGCGGGGTTGCTCTCATGGGCGACGCGGCCCACCCCACGCTGCCCTTCCTGGCACAGGGCGCCAGCATGGGTCTGGAAGACGCCTGGGTCCTGGCGGAAAGTCTGGCCACCCACGACACCGCCGCCGCCGCCCTTGCCGCCTACCAGTCGCTGCGCAAACCCCGTTCCAGCCGGATCGTCGCCGCCGCTACAGCCAATGCCCGGGCCTATCACCTTTCCGGCCTGCCACGGATGCTGGGCCACGCCGGATTGAGGGTGCTGGGGCGTGTTTCCCCCGGCACCATGCTCAGCCGCTTCGACTGGCTTTACGGCCACGACGTCACCCAAACTTCTTAAGGAAGAAACTTGTCAAAATCCTTACTTAAGGATTTTGGTGACCCTAAACTGGCGTTGCGTGGGTCAGTCCAGTCCGAAGACCTGATACTCCCGCCTGATCCCGACCGTGACGCTGCCCCAGGTCGAGGCCCGCATCCGGTCCTCGTGGTGCAGGAAGGCGCCCCGGTCGACATAGCTTTCATCCACCTGCCAGATCAGCGGGTCATCCGTCGCCTCAACGCTGAACGTCAGGCAACCCGGCTCGGCACGGGACAGTCGGACATGCTCTGGCAAGTAGCGCCGCACGATCTCGGACTCGGCATCCGGGGCGCAAATCAGCCGACCCGACAGTCGCACTTGGCCAGTCTTCAACCCGTTGCTGCCATTGCCCACGCCCCCGGCGGTCACGCCGCGATCTCGACCCAGACCGGGACGTGATCACTGGGCTTGTCGCCACCCCTGACCGCCTTGTCGATCCCCGCCGCCTCCAGCCGGTCCGCCGCCTGGGGGCTGCACATCACATGGTCGATCCGGATCCCGTTGTTCCGCTCCCATGCCCCCGCCTGGTAGTCCCAGAACGTGTAGACCCCCGGCGCCGGGTCCCGCGCGCGGACCGCGTCGGTCAGCCCCAGATTGGTCAGCCGCCGGAACGCGCCCCGGCTTTCCGGCAGGAAAAGCGCGTCGTTGACCCAGACCTCCGGCTTCGCTGCATCCACCGGCTGCGGGATCACGTTGTAATCCCCAAGGCAGATGAACGGCTCCTCCGACACGAGCAACTCGCGCACCCGCGCCTCCATTCGGGCCATCCAGGCCAGCTTGTAGTCGTACTTCGGTCCCGGCGCCGGGTTGCCGTTTGGCAGGTACAGCCCGCAGACCCGCACCGGCCGCCCCGCATCCACCACCGCCTCGATCCACCGCGCCTGCTCGTCGCTGTCGTCCCCTGGCAGTCCCCGGCGGATGTCGGACAAGGGCAGCTTCGACAGGATCGCGACGCCGTTGAAGCCCTTCTGCCCGTGCGTCTCCACCCGGTAACCCATCGCCTCGATCTCGGCGCGGGGAAAGCCCTCGTCCACCGACTTGATCTCCTGCAGGCAGGCCACGTCGGGCGCAGACTGCTCCAGCCACGCCTTCAGCGCGAGGGTCCGCGCCTTGATTCCGTTGATGTTGAACGTCGCCAGCTTCATGCCCGGGTCCTCCCTTCCGCAACCCTAGGACGCCAAAGCCGAAGGCTCAACCCGCCTGCCGCAGCGGAAGTGCCGCTGCCGCGAGCCACAACGCGTCCAAGCGGTCCAGCGCTGCCACGTCAAAGCGCCCCGGCTCTTCCCAATAGCGGCCCGAGGACACGACATAGCCAAGCTCCGCCTCGACCCGCAGCGCCGCGGCAACCAGGCCCGCATCACCGGCAAAGGGCAGGGCATCACCAGCCAAAGCCTGCGTCAGCCGGGGAAACACCAGCCGCGACGGCCCCGTCGAAAGGTTCACCATCGCACAGCCTTGCCGCGCCGCCATGAGCATAAGCCGTGCCGCCTTGGCCTCCAGACAGCGCAGGGTCACGTCGGGCCGAAGCGGGTCCGGCGTTCCCGCACCGTAAAAGTGGGTCGGACCCGAGGCTGGGTAGTGCATGTCGCAGCCATAGACCGCGATCACCGATGGCTTCAGCTCGGAAAGCGCCCAATAGCCTGCAGTGAAGGCCATTGTCGCACCAGCGTATACAAACCCGCCGTAGGCATTCTGCGCCGGCACGAACTCCACCTCGGTCACGACCCGTTGACCCGGTCCTGCCACGGCCTGGCGGTCTTCGGGAAAGTCGTAGGGATGAATCGCCACATCCCAGTCCGGTCGGATGCGCCAGGCGTTGTTGATTGCCAGCACCAGATCGAACGGCTTACGCGGCCACAGCGCCGCCCCGGCCGCCATTGGCGCCGAGCCCAGCATCAAGATGCGCATGGATTGTCCCTCAATCACTCGCTGCAGCGAACGTAGCACGTCGCGGCAGCGCGGCGAGAGGGGTCACATCGAAAAACTGGTTCCGCAGCCGCAGCTTGACTTCGCGTTCGGGTTCTCGATGACGAACCGGGCACCGATCAGTTCGTCGGTGAAGTCGATCACCGCGTTGGACAGGAACGGCAGGCTGACCTGATCGACCAGCACCCGCTGGCCGTTTTTCTCCAGCACCAGATCATCCGGAGCCGGCGCGTCCAGCGTGATCGAGTACGAAAAACCCGAACAGCCCCCACCATCCACGGCAACCCGAAGCGGCTTTACCTCGCCCGTGGCCTCGGCAATCTCGGCCAGTCGGGCAAAGGCCCGGTCGGTGACTTTCGGCGGCAGCGTCAGTTCCATGGCTGTTCCCGTATCCTTCGGCTCGCCCGCCGAATATATGAAGCCTGACCGCCCGCCACAAGGACAAGACCCGCATGCTCGCGCCCTATGCCTGCCAACCCGATGCCAGCCGCGGCAGGCTTTGGCCGGAAAGGCTGTCCTCGTTCCGCTCGCCCTTCCAGCGCGACCGGGACCGGATCATCCATTCCAGCGCTTTTCGCAGGTTGAAGCACAAGACCCAGGTCTTCGTCGAACACGAGGGCGACTATTACCGCACCCGCCTGACCCATACGATCGAGGTGGCGCAGGTCGCCCGCACCATCGCCGGAGTCCTGGGTCTGAACACCGATCTGGCCGAGACCGTAGCGCTGGCCCACGACCTTGGCCACACCCCCTTCGGCCATACCGGAGAGGACGCGATGGAACGGCTGATGGCCCCCTATGGCGGCTTTGACCACAACGCACAGGCGCTGCGGATCGTGACGCGGCTGGAACGGCACTATGCGGATTTCGACGGGCTGAACCTGACCTGGGAGACGCTGGAAGGCATCGCCAAGCACAACGGCCCGGTTATCGGACCCAATGCAGATGCCAAGCATGACGGACCCTTGCCCTACGCCTTGGCCGAAGTGAACGCCCAGTGGGACCTTGATCTGCACACCCATGCGTCCGCCGAGGCGCAGGTTGCAGCCATCGCCGACGATGTCGCCTATTCGCACCACGACCTGCACGACGGTCTGCGCTCGGGGCTTTTCACCGAGGACGACCTGATGGAGCTTCCCGTGACCGGCCCCGCCTTCGAGGAGGTGGATCGCACCTATCCCGGTCTGGAAAAGATGCGTCGGCGGCACGAGGCTCTGCGGCGGGTCTTCGGCCGCATGGTCGAGGATGTGATCGCCGTTGCCCAGAACCGGCTCGCCAGTGCCCAGCCGAAATCTGTCGAGGAGATTCGCCATATGGGCACGACGGTGATCCGCTTTTCGAAGCCGCTTTACCAGGAGTTGAAGGCGGTCCGCAGCTTCCTCTTTCACCGCATGTACCGCGCGCCCAGCGTCATGGCAGTGCGGGCCGAGGTCACGCGGATGGTGGACGACCTCTTCCCGCTGTTTTTGAAACAGCCCGACCTTCTGCCACCGGAATGGCAGGGGGACGTTCAGGCTGCGACGGACGAAACCCAGCTTGCCCGCGTCGTGGCCGACTACGTGGCGGGAATGACCGACCGGTTCGCGATCCAGGAACACGCTCGGTTATTCGGGACGTCTACCGAAGGCGCGTCATAGACCTTCGTGCAAAACTGAACCGCTTGCCCGAAGAACTGCGCCTAGACGGTCCGCGCCGCCTTGACCCAGACCCCTGCCAGGACGACCGACAGGATCGCGTTCCACCCGGCCATCGAAATCCCCAGCATCTGCCAGGCTATCTCGTCGCAGCGCACCACGGCGGCCACATCCTTGGACGGGTCCAGCAGATCGGCTGCCGAGATTCCTTCGATCGACCCTGCCGTGCATGAGGCCAGTCCCTCCCACCACAATTGTTCGACGCCGACGTGGAAGACGCCGATCCCTGCCGTCGTCAGTGCAGCAAGTGCGCCCAGCCACGCAAGGCCGCGCCAGCCAGTCAATAGGGCGACAAGCCCGATCCCGATCGCCGCCGCATGTGGCCAGCGCTGCCACAGGCACAACTGACAGGGTGCAAGACCGCCGATGTACTGGAAGGCGAAGGCCCCGCCCAGAAGGGCAACCGAGCCCAGAGTTGCGATCAGGATCAGGCTGCGGCTTGACAGGGACATGCTCGACTTTCAGACAATGTTTACGCGGCGCGACCATAGGCCCGGTGTTGAGCAAGGGGAAGAGGAACCGAACGCGCGAGGCAGGGGTTCTCATTCCGGCTTCCGATGCGGCCCCGGGGCGGATAGGATTTCCGGCAACCGGGGTGGGCATGGGTTAAGGATTCGTGAATGCCCACGGCCAAGGCATTGGTTTTGCAGGGGAAGGCCGGGATGCCCACCGTGGGCGCCCGGCCACAGGAAAGGGTGACGACATGCAGTGGCGCGGGCGCAGAGGCAGCGGCAACATCGAAGATCGGCGCCGGATGGGTGGCGGCGGGGCCGCGCGGGTCGGTGGGATCGGTGGGGCCGGGGCGGTCGTGATCTTCCTGATCGCGATGTTCCTCGGCGTGGACCCCAGCCAGCTCCTCGGACCCGGCGGGTCTGGCGACATCTCTTCGTCGACCCCGGTCGAGCTGACCGAAGAAGACCGCGCCGAGGGTGAGTTCGTCTCGGTCGTCCTGGCCGACACCGAAGAGATCTGGACCCGCGTCTTCCAGGAGCAGCTTGGCGAGGCCTACCGCCCGGCCACGCTGGTCCTTTTCAAGGAAGGGACCCGCTCTGCCTGCGGTGGCGCCTCCGAGGCGACCGGGCCATTCTATTGTCCCACCGACCGCAAGGTCTATCTGGACACCGCCTTTTTTACGACCATGCACCGTCAACTGGGAGCTTCGGGGGACTTTG
This sequence comes from Paracoccaceae bacterium, assembly GCA_031412255.1. Lineage (GTDB taxonomy): Bacteria > Pseudomonadota > Alphaproteobacteria > Rhodobacterales > Rhodobacteraceae > Tabrizicola. The sequence goes on from JANOCQ010000310.1 coordinate 29,192, forward strand.
CGGCTGCTTACGTCGTTGCCCACGAAATCGGTCACCACGTCCAGAACGAGCTTGGCATCCTCTCCAAGGCGAATGAAATCCGCCAGCAGGTCGGTCAGGAGGAATCGAATGCCATTTCGGTCCGGGTCGAGTTGCAGGCCGACTGTCTCTCCGGCATCTGGGCCCGCGAGGCGGCGCAAAGCCTCGGCACGATCGAACGTGGCGATCTCGAGGAGGCGGTGAACGCGGCAAAGCAGATCGGTGACGACACTTTGCAGCGCAACGCGGGGCAGCGCCCGATGCCGCACACCTTCACCCACGGCACCTCGGAACAGCGGTCGCGCTGGTTCATGATCGGTCTCAAGTCTGGTCGGCTTGCGGATTGCGACACCTTTCAGACCGACGATCTCTGACACGTTGACGCCCGTTGCCTGAGGCATTAAACGACGCATCGGTGGCCCGAGTGGTGGAATGGTAGACGCAGGGGATTCAAAATCCTCCGCCGCAAGGCTTGCGAGTTCGAGTCTCGCCTCGGGCACCAACCAAATCTGATTCGCATTGTAACTGCCTACCTTGCGGCGATCCTTCGCGGTTCGACGTCAGTCCGCGTTCGGCCCTGCGTTTGCGGACTTGTCGGAAACACTGATCTGTCAGTCACCGGTCACGATCTCGCGAATCCGCGACCAGGGAATGCGACGGTTCGCTCGCCTTCTGCCTGTATCGTCTCTGGCTGTATTTCGGTATCGACCACATCCTGGAATTGAACGCGCAATGTCGCCAATCGCTTAACCGGCTACGGTTCGGGTCATGGACATCACTTTCAGGCAGCGCATCCAGCCGCCGTGGCGGGTCGCACACGCAGTGGCTGAAATCCGCCGGTGTTGTTGTTGTTTTCAAATGATCTTTGCCCTTTTCAGTCCACCGTGGGACCGGCTATCCCAAGATATTGATCAGGGAATCCGCGATGGACGCCCTGCGGTATGGAGGGTGCAAGATCATGGGGCCGGACGGAATGCTCGGGAAGCGATCGGCTGACGCGGCGCCAGTGCAGCGCTGCACGCCATGCTTCACGCCCGGGACGCTCATCACCACGCAGCGCGGGGAAATTCCGGTGGAGCTGATTGCGTCTGGTGACCGGGTCGTAACGCGTGACAACGGCATCCAGACTGTTCGCTGGGTCGGCAAGACCCAGATGTTTCTGCATGACTTCCAGGCTGACCCGCATCTGCTGCCGGTATTCATCCAGCAAGGTTCGCTTGGCAAAGGCCTGCCGGAACGGGACATGATGGTTTCGCCCAACCATCGGGTGCTGGTCACCAACAACCGGACCTCGGTCCGTTTCAGCGAACGGGAGGTTCTGGTGGCCGCCAAGCACCTGGCCGCCCAAGGCGTGCACACCGTGCAATCAAGCGGGACCACCTACATTCATTTCATGTGCGATCGCCATGAGGTCGTGCTCAGCAATGGCGTCTGGACCGAGACCTTCCACCCCGAGGACAATTCTCTGAAGGGGATCGGCAATGCGCAGCGACTGGAAATCTTCGACATTTTCCCAGAGCTGAAAACCGAGGCGGGTCGCGCGGCCTATGGGCAAAGCCGCTTCTTTGCCGACGCACCCCATCGCGCCGAAGCAGTCATCTGACAGAAGAAAACCCGCGACGATGTTAACCTTTCGTGCAATAAGATTGCGGCGAACGGGCTTGGTGCGGTAAACTAGACAGCAGAATTGGTATAGACGCCACTATAATGGCGCAAAGGCTAGCGTGACCGCCATCGAATGGTCACGAAGGCTGGCTACCAGCGGCTGGGAAACAGGGACAGTAACGATGGCAACTCTGGAAGGTGGCAACCCCGGTGACTCGCCTGTCGGGGGGGATGCCGAAA
>JANOCQ010000311.1:0-15733 GCA_031412255.1 Paracoccaceae bacterium
GCGCGTTCGTCGGTGCCGCCGATGTACATGCCGGGGCGTTTGCGGACGGGCTCCAGCCCTTCGAGGACCTCGATCGAGGAGGCGTCATATGTGGAGGCGCCGGAGAGGAGGTCGGTCATGGATCACCCTTTTGGTTTGCAGGCATTAGATCACCTTGGGGGGGAGGGGCGCAAGATGTGGGGGGTGGTCGAGGGGAGTGGGGCGGCCTAGGTTGGGGGCCAGGCAATGGAGGATATGGCGATGCGGGTACTCTTTACGGGTGGGTCGGGCAAGGCGGGGAAGCACGTGGTGCCCTATCTGGTGGCGCAGGGGCATCGGGTGCTGAACTTTGACCGCGTGCCCTTGGGGATCGACGGGGTGCATGACCTGCTGGGCGATATCTGCGACGCGGGGCAGGTCTATTCGGCGATGCGGACCCATGCGGGCGGGGACGAGATGGACGCCGGGGCCGCGCAGCTTTTCGATGCGGTGGTGCATTTCGCCGCTGTGCCGCGCTACGGGATGGTGCCGGATACCGAGACGTACCGGGTGAACACCGTGGGGACCTACAACGTCATCGAGGCGGCGCTGAAGATGGGGGTGCGGAAGGTGATCGTGGCCTCGTCCGAGACGACCTACGGGGTTTGTTTCAGCGACGGCGTGGTGGACCCGAAGGTGCTGCCGCTGGACGAGGACTATGACATCGACCCGATGGACAGCTACGGCATGTCGAAGAAGGTGAACGAGGTCACGGCGCGAAGCTTTCAGCGGCGGTTCGGGGCGGATGTCTATGCGCTGCGGATCGGGAATGTGATCGAGCCGCATGAATATGCGACGGTGTTTCCGGCGGCGGCGGCGGACCCTGGGCTGCGGCGGCGGATCACCTTCAGCAACATAGACGCGCGGGACCTGGGTCAGATCGTGGATCAGAGCCTGAAGACCTACGGGTTGGGGTTCCAGGTGTTCAATGCAGTGAACGACGAAAACTCGGTGCCGCAGCCGAACTCGGAACTGCTGGCGACCTATTTCCCCAACGTGCCCTTGTCGCGGCCGGTGGGAGAGCGGGAGAGCCTGTTGTCCAACCGCAAGATCAAGGAAATGCTGGGATTCAAGGAGCAGCATCCTTGGCGCCGGCAGGGGGGCTGATCGGGCACGGAGGTCCGCCCCTCAGCGCCCTGAGCGGGCGATGCCGGGAGCAGGTTTTGCCTGACCGCAGGAGGTGCGGTCGGGCCAAGATCGGCTAGTTGTGAATGACATCACCCGGGATGGCCTGCGACCGTCGGCGCACGAATTGCAGGACCTTGCGCTCGAGCCAGATATAGACGCGTGCGGACGCGATGCCGGCGAGGATCGACACAAAGAACGAGACCCAGGGCTCTGGGTGTCCGAAGGCTTTTTCCACCAGCGACAGCACCGGATAGTGCGTGAGATAGATGAACATGGAGGTTCCCGCAATTTCCGCCACCACGATCTTCACCCTGGCAGGGACGGTGACGGACCGCAGGAAGATGACCAAAGCGCTGGCCGAAACGACGTAAGCCGACGCCGACGTCAATCCGAAATAGTAGGTGATCCACGCGGCACAAAGGGCGAAGACGAGGACCTTCGAGCGCAGGTCCTTGGCTGCCGCAACGACCATGCCAAGAGCGAAACACCAGCCATAGTGCCAAGGTGTGCGGTGGTAATTGTAATCGCCGTCCCAGTTGGCTTCCACGACCATGTCAAGGACAACGGCGAAAGCGAAGAGAGCCAGTGCGCTGGCCAAGGGATGACTCTGGAACGCGGCACGTACCTTCGGCACCAGGAACAGCAGGACGGCAAAGAGCATCAACTGGATGTAGATTTCGGCGAAGTAGAACGTATAGCCCGTAATCAAAGCGATTGGCTGGTAGTTCGAAACCAGAACCAGTGACGGCAATTCGAAGTGCCAGGACGCCAGTTCCAGAAAGCTGTCCATCAGGAATGTCGGGATCGCAACCGCCAAGATTGTTCCCAGAAGTGTCTTGATGCTGCCCGAGCGGATGATCTCGGGCACCTGGAAACGAGCCACGGAGTATCCTGCAAGCATGAGCAGGAAATAGGCAGCGCCCCAGTTGCTGCTGTAGACGAATGCATCGGCGTGCAGCCCGATGATGCAGATCATGAAGAAGGACCGCGTCAGGGTGACCGTCTCCAGGCTTCGCCAGGTGGACTTGTCGTTCTGCTGCACATGGCGCTGCAGGTCGGTGGTGCCGAGCTTTTCCCAATCGTCCGGCAGGGCACCGAAGTGACGCTCGAAGGACAGGGAGAACTGGATGTAGTGGAGTGAATCGCCACCAAGAGATTCGAATGAATCATCCGGCCGGACATCCTGACCCGGAAACTCGAACCGGAAGAGCGAGATAACGTCGGTGATCTCATCCGGGCCGAGGGTGGGCTGGACGGGCGCCGCCACCAGTCGGTCGCTGAAGATCTGGGCAAGTTTTCCGCGTTGAACCTTGCCGGTGCCGGTGACGGGGAGGGCATCTACGGTCATCACATGAAGGGCGCTGCCGGCAGCAACGCCCATGTCCTGAAGGGCGGCCGTCGCAGCAACCTTCACCGTTTCTGTGGTGATGGCCTGACCGACGATGGCGACCAGAATCCCATCGCCGCGCTGGGCGTCGGGCACTTTGGCGACGGCAATTTGCGCTGCGTCCCGAATGCGGGCGCGAATCTTTTCTTCCAGCTGGTCGGGGACCACTTTCTGACCGCCGCAGTTGATCAGGTCGTCGGCGCGGCCGTCGAAGAAAAGATAGCCGTCCTGCATGTGACCAAGGTCGTTGGTTTGCAGCCAGCCGACCGGGTCGGTCAGGTCGTGCAGGCCCTCGGCGTCGATGCGGGACCGCGCGACCTGTGGCCCGCGGATGCGGATGCGACCGTCAGACGCAAGGGCGATTTCACCTTCGCCCACGGGATGGCCAACCGATGCCAGCAGGTGGGCCGGCACCCCGGAGATTTGCAGGAAGGTGCTGCGTGAGGCTTCGGTGAGGCCGTAGTGCTGCACGATGAGAGCGTTCGGGAACATCGCGCGGACGGCGCGCTTTTCGTCCGAAGTCATGTGCTGCGAGCCGATTTCCATCCAGCGCAGGTTCTTGCCTGCCGCGCCGATGATCGCAGGATCGGCCAGAAGCAGGCGAAGAAGGGTCGGCACGGCAGAAAGTGCGTTGACCTCGCCTGCTGAAAGCATGCGCGCCAGTTCCAGGGGGTCGAAGCCACGGGGCGGAAGGTAGGCCCGGCCGCCCACGGCGCTGACCGCCCGGTAGCGGGCCATGCCGAAGCTGAAGGTCGCGGGCACGCCGACATATTCGCGGATCTCGGAGGTCATCTGCATCACTTCGATGATGCGCTCGGTCGTGTAGCCGAGGTTGCGGTAGGTCAGAAGGATGCCCTTCGGCAGGCCTTCGGTGCCCGAGGTGTAGCTGATCTGCGCAGGTGCGTCGTCGAGGATCACGGGGTGTTGTGCGGTGAACCAGCCGGTCGTCTCGGCCGGGTCGAGGCAACGGTCGATCAACAGACCGGGAAGCTGGGCGGCCTGACCGGAGTCTGAAACAAGGACGAGGGGCTGACTCTTGGTGTAAAGCGCGAACATCTGCTCGACGAAGGCAAGCGAGTTCTTGCGGACAACCGCGGTGGCCCGAAGCTTACCAATAGCCATTTCAATCGCTTTCCGGTGGTGACGTAATGTATCGACTCAGTTCATTATTCCCAATTCGTGACGAAAGCTTGTCGTCATCAGGAATGATCAAGGATTTCGGTGGTCAAGACCAGACCGGATCGCACGTCAGGTCACGCTTGCCGGCTCGGCCGTCCTTGCGGCCCACATCTTCTGGAACGCGTCGCGTGACTGGCAGATCTCCAACCAGGCCTTGACGGCCGGAAACTCGCCCAGAAGGGTAGGATGTCCCTGGGCGTAGCGCAGGCACTCGGCGAGGTTCAGGTCGGCCACCGTGAAGCGGTCGCCCAGAAGGTGGCTGTGCACTGCGAGGTGGGCCTCCAGCCGGGCCAGCGGCCGTCGGAGTTTTGCGGCGCAGATCAGGATGGCGGCCTGCCCCTCGGCTGTCTTGTCGCCGCCCTGGCCGGTGATGGTCTGGATCTCGAGCGCGGGGCCTTCGATGGACGTGACGGCCAGGAGGGTCCACTGGTCCAGATGCGCGGCCTCGGCGGGGGTCTCGGGGCCGAGCGGGCCGCCACGGGTGCGGGCGATGTGGTTGGTGATGGCGAGACTTTCGGTCAGCACGAGGTCGCCCTCGACATAGGCCGGGATCTGGCCGATCGGGTTCACCTTCAGGAAGTCGGGCGAGGCGGTGTTGAGGGGCACATCAACGGCATGTGCGTCCGTCAGCCGGTAGGCCTGGATGACGGGCACGTGCTCGAAGGCCTCGTCCAACTCGTAAAGCAGCCAGATCGGGCGCGAGGCGCGGCTGCGAAAGACGCCGTAGAGGGTGGGCATGGGGGACTCCATTGCTGTCGCCCCAGCCTATGCCGGGGCAGGGGGAAGCAAAAGGGGCAAGCGTCACGCGCCGCTCTTGATCCGCATCAAGGCAGATTGTCGCAGGCTGTGCCACGGTGGATTGTCAGTGATGGAGGTGCCCCGATGGACGACAGTGCGACGATCCTGAACCCCGAGGCCGCCGAGGCGGTGCCCGGCCCAAAATCCTTTCCGGTGGCGGACAGTCCGTTGCACCAGGCTTTCGAGTCCGGCCGCTATCCTTATGCACGCCTGATGGGGCGCGTGGCCTATGAGGCAGAAAAGGCGAAGCTGCAGGCCGAGCTTCTGAAGGTGCAGATCTGGGCGCAGGAGACCGGGCAGAAGTTCGTCATCCTGATGGAGGGGCGCGATGCCGCAGGCAAGGGCGGCACGATCAAGCGGTTCATGGAGCATCTGAATCCGCGCTATGCGCGGGTCTGCGCCTTGACGAAACCCAGCGATGTGGAGAAGGGCCAGTGGTTCTTCCAGCGCTACATCGCGCATCTGCCGACGGCGGGGGAAATGGTGTTCTACGACCGCAGTTGGTACAACCGGGCGGGGGTGGAGCGGGTGATGGGGTTCTGCTCGCCGACGGAATATCTGGAGTTCATGCGCCAGGCGCCGGAATTGGAGCGGATGCTGGTTCGGTCCGGCATCCGGCTTTACAAATACTGGTTCAGCGTCACCCGCGAAGAGCAGCGCGCCCGGTTCCTGGCGCGGGAGACGGACCCGTTGAAGATGTGGAAGCTTTCCCCCATCGACAAGGCGAGCCTGGACCGCTGGGACGATTACACCGAGGCCAAGGAGGCCATGTTCTTCTACACCGACACCGCCGACGCGCCCTGGGTGATCGTGAAGTCGAACGACAAGAAGCGGGCCAGGCTGAACTGCATGCGCCATTTCCTGTCGACGATCGACTACCCGAACAAGGATCATCCGGTGGTAGGCATCCCCGACCCGCTGATCGTCGGACGGGCGCAGCAGGTGCTGGGGATGGGACCGGACATCTATGACGCGGCCACCCATCCCGCGATGCAGCGCGGCTGATCTGCGCCGGGGGCCGTTGACGACCCTTGGCGTTCCGCCCCGGTATCACTACGTTGCGCGCCATGTGGCGGATGGCGTTCCTTTCCTTGTGTCTTGTGGCGGGCCCGGCGCTGGCGCATCCGCATGTCTTTATCGACACGCGGATAGAAGTGATCCTGAACGACCGGAACGAGGCGACGGGGCTGCGCGTCAGTTGGACCTATGACGACCTTTATTCACTTTACATCGTTGGCGACATGGGTCTGGACACGGACTGGGATGGAAAGCTGACGACCGAGGAAGAGGCGAAGCTTTCCGGCTTTGACATGGAGTGGATCGAGGGCTTCGAAGGCGACACCTACCCGCTGATGGCGGAAAAGCCGCTTGTCCTGTCGGCACCACGCGACTGGACGGCGGCCTATGGCGAGGGGAAGATCACCTCGACCCATGTGCGCGACTTCGCAGCGCCGGTTCCCGTCGGGGATGTGCCGCTGGTCGTGCAGGTCTATGACCCGGGGTACTACACCGCCTACAGCATTCCGTTCGATCCGGTGGTGACCGGCGGCACCGGGTGCCTGGCGCAGGTCTACGTTCCCGACATGGATTCGGCTAGCGAGGCGTTGCAGGCGGCGCTCGCGGAATACACACCGGACGTCGACCTTGAAGCCGAGTTCCCCGCCGTGGGGGCCAATTTCGCCGAGGAGGTCCGCGTAACATGCGCCGCGCCGTAAGTTTTGCCGGGCTGGTGCTGGTGGCGTTGGGGATGGTCTTGTGGCTGACGGGCGCGCTTGGCCCTTTTGCCGAGGGCTTGCAGATAGCGCAGCGCGCGGCGCAGGAGCGGCTTGCGGGCGCGATCCGTGCCTTGCGGGGAGGAGAGCCGGGCGCGCTGGTTGCGTTCTGGGCGGTCTGTTTCGGCTACGGCGTTCTGCATGCGGCAGGGCCGGGGCATGGCAAGCTGGTGATCGGCGGCTACGGCGTGGCGCGGCGGGTGCCGGTCGGGCGGCTGGCGGGCCTGGCGCTGGCATCAAGCCTTGCGCAGGCGGCGGTGGCCGTGGGGCTGGTCTATGCGGCGCTGGCGGTGCTGGGTCTGACCCGCACGGCGGTCGAGGGCGCGGCCGAGCGCTGGGTCACACCCATCGGACATGCGATGATCGCGGGGTTGGGGCTGTGGCTGATATGGCGCGGCTGGCGCGGAATTCAGCGGGCGGAGGGGCGGGGTGACGCGCGTGACCATCACGACCACCATCACCAGGATTCCGGGCACGTGCACGGCCCGACGTGCACCCACGCGCATGGACCGACCATGGATGAGGTGGAACGGGTGGGCTCTTTCCGCGACGGGCTGGCGGTGGTCGCAGGCATCGCGCTGCGACCCTGTGCGGGGGCGCTGTTCGTCCTGGTGCTGACATGGCAGCTGGGCATCGGACTGGCCGGCGTGGCGGGGGCTTTCGTCATGGGACTTGGCACCTCAGTGGTCACTGTCGGGGCGGCCCTGCTGGCGGTCTGGGCGCGGGAGGGCGCATTGTCTGGCTTGAGCTCTGGCGCGGTCGCGCGCGCGATGCCTGCAGTGCAACTGGGCGTGGGCGCGGTCATCGCGGTGGCGGCGGTGGGGCTGCTGATCCAAAGCCTCTGACGCCGCGGCGCGGCGGAGACGGTGGCTTGTGCCCTGTCGGTCGCGGCGGTAAGCCTGCCCGATGACTATGAAAATGTCCAATTCGACCCACGCGAGGGAAACCCTTGTGCTGGGCCTTCCGCTTGTCGGGTCGCACCTGGCGCAGATGGCGCTGCATGTGACCGATACGGTCATGGTCGGCTGGTACGGCGTCGTCTCGCTGGCTGCCGTGGTGTTGGGTGCCTCGTCGTTCTTCATCGTGTTCGTGGTCGGCTCGGGATTTGCCAAGGCGGTGATGCCGATGGTCGCCGCAGCGCTTGGCGCCGATGACGAGACCCAGGTCCGCCGCGACACCCGGATGGGGATCTGGTTGTCCATTCTGTACGGTCTTTTGGTCTACCCTGTCTTCTGGTGGTCCGAGCCGATCCTGCTGTCGCTGTCGCAGGAACCGCAGGTCGCCGCTCTTGCGCAGGATTACATGCGGATCGCGGGCCTGGGGATGGTCCCCGCCCTGATCGTTACCGTCCTGCAAAGCTATCTTTCGGCACTGCACCGGACGCAGGTGGTCCTTTGGGTCACGCTTGCCGCGGTCGGGGTGAACATTGGCGTCAACTGGGCGCTGATCTTCGGCAATGCGGGCTTTCCCGAAATGGGAGTAAAGGGCGCCGCCGTGGCCACCGTGGTGGTGCAGGCGCTGTCGCTGGTGATCCTTGCGGTCTACGCCCACCTTCTTCCGTCGCTGCGGCGTTTTCATTTGTTCCAGCGCTTCTGGCGCCCCGACTGGCATGCGATGGGCCAGGTATTCCGGTTGGGCGTGCCTATCGGACTGACCGGTCTGGCGGAAGGCGGGATGTTCCAGGCCTCGGCCCTGATGATGGGCTGGATCGGAACCGAGCAGCTTGCGGCCCACGGCATCGCGCTGGAAGTCGCGGCGCTGACCTTCATGCTGCATGTGGGCCTCTCCAGTGCTGCGACGATCCGCATCGCCCGCTTTGACGGGCAGGGCGACCGGGTGGCGCTGCGGCAGGCGGCGAAGGTGGCGGTGGTGATCTCGTTCGGAGTTGCGATTGCCTCGGTCGTGCTGTTTCTTGCAGCGGCGCGGCCCATCGTGGCGCTGTTTCTGGATCTGTCGAAGCCGGAAAGTGCCGCGATCCTGGCCTATGGCACGGTGCTTCTGGGTGTGGCGGCCCTGTTTCAGCTGGGCGACGGAATGCAGGTGATGGCGCTTGGCCTGTTGCGTGGCGTGCAGGATACACGGGTGCCGATGGTTCTGGCGGCGGTCAGCTACTGGGCGATCGGGATCCCCTGCAGCTACCTTCTTGCCTTTCCATTGGGATACGGCGGGGTTGGCCTGTGGCTTGGTCTGGTCGTCGGCCTGTTCTGCGCAGCCGGTAGCCTGATGTGGCGCTTCTGGCGGCTGGTGCGCTAGGACCATCCGGTGACGAGGCCGCGACGAGAAGACGAAGGCGCACGAAGAGCTTACCGCCAGAGATGGGCATACCCCGCCAAGCGGCCCTGGAGCTTTGACAACAGCCGGTTCATCCGCCCCGGATGCGGGAGTTCGCCCCCTGCCAGCCGGTCAAGCGCAACCTCGACAGGGCAGGGGCGGCGGCTGACGGGATCCCAATAGCGCGGATAGGCGATCAGCGCGGCATGGATCAGTTGGGCAAGGTCCGGTCTGGCGGTCCGGCGGTCGGGCACGGGGCCAAGGTCGCGGGTCAGTCCCCAGCCGGCATAGAACGGCGCGCCGAGCGTGGTGACCGGGACACCGCGGACCAGGCCCTCGAATCCCAGAAGCGAGGTCATGGTCCAGACCTCCTGCACCTCGGCCAGCAGAGCCGCGGGGTCGGCCCGCGCAACGATTGCGTCGGCAAAGCCCGAGGCGTCCACCGCACCGGGCCGCAGCCCGGCTTCCACATCGGGATGCGGCTTGTACAGGATCACGGCGTCGGGGTTGGCCGCACGGACAACGCGCAGAAGTTCAAGGTTTGTCCGCACCTCGCCCGCTCCGGTGCGGATCGAGGCGTCGTCCTCGACCTGTCCGGGGACAAGGATGCGGTGGCCGGGCGGCAGGGCAGGAAGCGCACCGGCAAGGTTGTATTTCGTCAGTCCCTCGGACCGCAGCCGGTCGGTCAAAGCCTCGGCCCGGCGGCGCTGATGCGGGGTGAGGGGGGTGGCGATGAGCGCCTCCAGCCGCGAGGGCCGGCCCGGATCGTAGTAGATCCCCAAGTCATCGGTGACCAACGACAGCGGCGGGACGAGTTCGGCCCCAAGTCCGCGCGACCGCAGGAAGCCGTCTTCGACCCGCAGGCAGGGGGCCTCAGGCGCGAAACCCTGTGGTTCCTTTCCCGCCCAGAGCAGGAGACCGCGTCCCCCGCGGAGGGCCAGCCGGTCGGCGGCGGCCGGTGGGTCGCGAAAGCGCAGCGGCTTGGTGCCGCCGAAAACCTGTTGCAGGCGCCCGCGTTTCCAGAGCCGCATCCCACCCGCCACATGGCCACGACGGTCCTCGCGCCAGGCCCGGATCTCGGCCTGCAGGTGGACGATCACGTCTTCGAGGCCGCAAAGCCGGTCGCGACACGGATCATACCAGAGGGGGGCAAGCAGCATGGCCCCGGCGAAAAGCTCGTCCTTCGTGAGGGTCCTGGTGCGCCTAGGCAGGGGACGCGCGTCCCGAGTCAGGCCCCAACCGGCGTAGAAGGGCTGGCCGAACACATGGGGAGCGTGGTCGTGCAGGATGGCCTCGAACCCCATCTGGGACGAGACTGTGTAGACCTCGGCGGCGCCTGCAAGCAGAAGATGCGGGGAGACAGGTGCTGTCAGGAGGGTCACCCGCCCGCCCGCATCGCCTGACCCGTAGTGGCCCGGACGAAATCCTGCTGTGCTTTCAGGATGGGTCCGGATGACGATACGGCGTTCGGGATGATTGCGCTTTGCCGCGGCGAGCATTTCGCGGAAAGTGGCCTTTGATGCGCCCGAACGGTGGATTGATGCATCGCCGACCGTCTGGTCGATCACCAGGACATAGCCCGGAGCTGGTGCGGGTAGACCTGCGTCAAAATTGTTGTATTTGGATAAACTTAGTTCGAAGATGTAATCAACTAGCCGCCGGGCCTCTTCCAATATGTTCGAATTGTATAAACTACCGTCGCTCAGGATTTCTTCCATCCGCGAGGGGCGGGAGCTGTCAATATGCATCCCGACGGGGTCGAACAGCAAACCGATGGGCGCTTCCCCTGTGGCGCGACCGGGACGGACCGATCGGAGGAAAGCGTCTTCGACGCGGACGAGCGGCACCTTGCGACGGGCCGCAATCGCTTGGCCGCGCCAGGAGGTGGGGCTTGCCCCCCAGACCAGCACGCCATCCCTTGGTCCGGGGAGACCAGGACGCAACTCATGCCCGGCAAGCTCGAGCATCCGGTGGAGGCGCCGGTTGCGGAGGAGCGACAGGTTCTGATGATAAAGCTGACGCGGCACTCCGGTCAGCGGGCCGGACCCTTGGGCCACGACGCGCCTAGTTCCCGGAGTTTGCGGTGTTGGCGAGGTTCGAGGCCACGGCCGTGGACCCGGTGATGGCCCCCAGCGTCTTCTGCCATTGAACGTAGGGCGCCTCGGTCACGTAAAGCGTGTCCCCATCGCGGATCTGGAAATCCCGGGCCTCGAACAGGCCGGTGGGCTGGGTCAGGTCCAGTACGTAGACAATGCGTTGGTCGCCGACGAGGCCGGGCTTGCCCAGAACGGCACGCGCGATCTCTTCGCTTTCGTCGCGCAGGATGAAGACGCCCTTGGGATCGGCGGCCATGGTGGACAGCCCGCCCACGGTTGCAATCGCCTCAAGCGCGGACATCGTCGGCGAGGCAAAGGGAACCGTGCTTTGCGCACCAGTCGCGCCAAGAGCCATAAAGGACCGGCTGTCCTCTTCCACCACGATCCGGTCGCCGGGGCGCAGCGCAATGTCGAGCGAGGGATTCTGGTAGAGGTCGCTCAGCCAGATCTTGCCGGTGTGGCCGCCGCGGGTGACGCGAACGATGGCAACCGCGGGGTCTACGGCGACACCGCCGGATTTCGCCAGCATCGTGGCCAGAGTGCGGGTGGAGGATTCGATGGGATAGACGCCATTCGCCCCGGCCTGGCCCGAGATCGAAACGGTCGATCCCCCGCCTGCGGCCCGGTTGACGCTGATCTGCGGGTCCGGCGTCTGATCTTCCAGCTTGCGGGTGATCGCCTGGCGGAGCCCCTCGGGCGTCTGTCCCGCGGCTTTGATGCGGCCGGCGTAGGGGATGTAGATGTAGCCTTGTCCGTCTACCTGCAATTGCGACAGGCCCGAGACGCGCTGCCCGGTATTGCCCAGCAGCGGTTCATCCTTGACGTTCTCGTAGACCGTGATGCTGATCGTGTCGCCCACGGCGATCGTGTCGGCGCCAACCAGTCCGGCGTTGCGGAAACTTTCGCTGAATCCGAAGCTGGGCTGCACCGAAGTGGCGGCCGTGACGGCAGACGTTACGGGAACGATGAAGGCATCGCCCTTCTTGTCGACCGCGCCAGACAGGATCTCGCGCTTGCTGGGACCGGACCGCGGCAGGCCGCAGGCAGCGACCAGGGACACCGTCGCCAATAGGACGATCGCCTTGATTGCGAACGACTTACTCAAGATCACTGCCCCTTTTCCCTGCGTTCTGCATCGGGATTTTGTTAAGTGACCTTAGCGAAATCGCTTTCGCTTTGCCAGTCCGGCGGTTGCGTTTCAGCGCACAACCCGCAACTGTTGCCGCGGTGCCGCTGTGCCGGAGGTCAGGGCCTGGTAAGGATCGTCTGGCGACAGCATCAAATCCACGACCTGCCGCAAAAGCCTGCGCCGCCCGCGTGAGGAATAAAAGCCCCCCACAACCTGGGATGTTTCCAACAGGTAGTGCCGGTAATCGCGATAGGCGCGGGTATCGGGACGCTCGGGCGCGGCGAAGAACTCGTCCAGCGGTTGTGCGGACACGAACTCGGGCTTGGCATAGACCGCCGCTCCAAAGGTCCGCAACGGCAGACCGCGCCAGAGCGCCTGCTGCCCGGCGGTGGAGTTCACCGTCACTGCCGAGCGCGCGTCGTTGAGCAGCTGGGCAAGCTTGCCGCCGCGGACAAAGTGGACGCGGTCGGTCACGCCATGCAGCCGCGCGAGCCGACGGATCGCGGGCAGAAGCTGCACCCGGCCATCCTCCAGCGGGTGGGCCTTGAAGACGAGGTGATGATGCGTCGGCGCGCCTTTTGCAAAGCCGTCGATCACCAGCTCCAGAAACTCGGTCATGGTGGAAAAGGGCGAATGGTCGCGAAAGCTGGCGTCGTGTTCCAGTTGCAGGATCGCCAGGTGATAGGGAAAGCCGCCGCGCCGGATGCGAAAGGTGGCCAACCGCCGCTCCAGCCGGTGGAGGGGCATCAGAAGGAAGCGGTTGCGATAAAGGCGAAACTCTCGCCCGACGGTCAGCGCCCGATGCGGGCGGAAGTTGCGATAGGCGCGGCGCCCAAGCGCGACGAGCCCGTGGTAGAGCGCGCCCCAGAACATGTGCTGGCGCATGTCGCCCCAGGTCGCCGGCACCTCGGGCAGGTCGAGGTCGACCTTTGCCAGCGACGCCTGCATCTGCGGCACCGACAGCGACATCAGGCGGGAATGACCGTTGGAACCGCCGCGTTCGTAGGTGACCCAGTAGGGACGAAGATAGCCTTCCTCGAACACGTGGACCGTGATGCCGCGGTCCCTGGCCAGAGCGACCGCCCGGGCATGGATCGGTCGCGTGTCGCCGTAGATCACAAGGTCGGTGATGCCGTGCTGCGTCATGAGACCGGCACAGGTCTCCGGCCACTGGTCATGGTCGCCCTTGAACGCGATGTAGCCCCGGCCGGGCCAGAAAACCCGATCGCCGAGGTTGAAGCCCACCCGCCATACCTCGGCCCCTGTCATGCGCAAAAGCCAGGCCAACCGATGGAACCAGGGTCCGTGCGGGCCTTGCAGAAACAGAAAGCGGCGGGCGGGATGGGTCACCTGGGGCAGGATGCCTTGGATCAGTTGCAAAAGCGTGAATCGATATGGCCCGAAGGGTCGCAGGCTTGCAAGCGCGGCGAGGGGGCTTTACCTCGAACGGATCAGCAGGAGGCGCGCATGTTCACCGGAATAGTCACCGATATCGGTCGCATCATGGAGACGGAGGTCGCCGGCGACCTGCGGGCACGGATTGCCACGCGCTATGACGTCGGGGGCATCGACATCGGGGCAAGCATCGCCTGCGAGGGGGTCTGCCTGACGGTGGTGGCGCTGGGGTCCGAGCCGGAAGCCTGGTTCGACGTCCAGATCTCGGCCGAGACGGTGTCGAAGACCAATATCGGGGGCTGGGTGCCGGGCAAGCGGATCAACCTGGAGCGTGCGCTGAAGGTGGGGGACGAGCTTGGCGGGCACATCGTGTCGGGCCACGTCGACGGGCTGGCCGAGGTGGTTCGGGTCGCTGCGGAAGGTGGGTCGGTCCGCGTGACCTTCCGCGCGCCCGAGGCGCTTGCGCGCTTCATCGCGCCGAAAGGATCGGTGGCTTTGAACGGGACCTCGCTGACGGTGAACGAAGTTTCGGGGACGGAGTTCGGGGTGAACCTGATCCCGCATACGCAGGAGGTGACGACCTGGGGCGAGGTCGCCGTCGGGGACCGGGTGAACCTGGAGGTCGACACCATGGCCCGCTACGTCGCGCGGCTTCGGGAGTATGACTGACGATCTGCATGCGGCAGGTTCCCAAGGGTTCACATCTTTGGAAACTCCAAGTGGATGTTCGGGGAAGAGAAAGACAATTCTAGGCAAGGCTCCGGAACAACTGATGGGTGCGATCGGACATAATCGCGGGCCTTCGCTGGAAGGCGGGGTCGGCTGGCGCAGGCACTGCTGGTCGGCGGCGCGGGAGCGGTTGCTTCCGGTGCTGCCGATCGAGGTGGTGCGGACGCGGGTGAAGCGGGCGCAGGCGCTGGGGCTGGAGTACCGGACCTATGCGTCGGTGCGGGCGGCCACGGGGCATGATGTGGTGGCCTTTCTGTTTTCGTCCAATGCCTTGCGGGTGTCTCTGGTGCGACCCGTGATGCCGGCGGCGCGGGCGGAGAAACTGGCCGAGGTGCAGTGTGGGCGGCTGGCATTGGCCGTGGCTCCGCTGAGCCCTGGGATGCTGGAAGCGGCCAATCCGGTTCTGGACAGCGTGCATCCGGCGCCATACGCGCTGGCAAGGTTTGGTGAGATGCGGGAGCGGGTGCGGGCGGCTCTGGGCAAGGTGTCCGGCGATCAGGTGATCCTGGTGGGTGACCTGGGCCTGGAGCGCGACTGGTGCGCGGCGGGAAGGCTCGCGGGGTATCTGCCGGCGGAGCGGTATTTCGGGTGAAGGTTCAGCACCCCGGTCTTGATGCGTGGACATCAGGCTTCACCACTCGGTGAAGTCGGCGGCACCGGTGACCCATCCCTTACGGTCCAGAAAAGAAAACGGCAGCCCTTTCGGACCGCCGTTCCACAGCCTTAGCCGGAATGATCAGGCCGCGACGCGACCAACCAGAACCGAGTCGACCTGCTTTGCAGCCCCAGCCTCATCGACACCCGAGACGGCCGCGACTTCGCGCGTCAGCCGTTCCAGGGCGGCCTCGTAAAGCTGACGCTCGGAGTAGGACTGCTCGCGCTGGTCGTCGGTGCGGTGCAGGTCGCGGACGACCTCGGCGATGGAGAGCAGGTCGCCGGAGTTGATCTTCTGTTCGTATTCCTGGGCGCGGCGCGACCACATCGCGCGCTTGACCTTGGCCTTGCCCTTCAGGGTGTCCAGAGCCTTGGTCACGACGTCAGGGGCCGAGAGGGCGCGCATGCCGATGTCGAGCGCCTTGTGCGTGGGGACGCGCAGGGTCATCTTGTCCTTCTCGAAGGAGATGACGAAAAGCTCCAGCTGAATCCCCGCGATCTGCTGTTCTTCGATCGAGATGATCTTGCCCACGCCATGCGCAGGATAGACCACGAAATCGTTCGGGCGGAATTCAGGCTTCTTCGACTTGGTCATTCAGCGTTCCCCAAAAGGAGTCCCCCTCCGCGACAAAGACCCCGCGCGCCCTGAACCTTGGTTCAGGCGAGTGGAGCTGGATTGTCACAAAAGATTTGGGCCTAGGCGATGTTCGCTAAGCCGGTTCAGGCTTCCATGCTTGCTTTGTAAAGGAACCATAACACAAAAACGCGCTGATTCCAACTGCCGCGAAACCGGGCAGTTCAGACGTAACATCTTGAAACGTTGTCACATTACGCGTTGTCACCGATTCGGAACCACAGATATGCCCGAATCGCATACGTCTTCAGCCGCCGGTGCCCGGGGCCTCCGAGAAGTATTTGTCCCGTTTTCCAGTCTCGCCGTCACGCTCTTCGTAGCCGGGAAGCGGGTCTTTCTTCGTCACGATCACCGGCCATTGCACCGCATACTTCCGGTTGAAGGAAACCCATTCGTCCATATCCGGTTCCGTGTCCGGACGAATTGCATCTGCGGGGCATTCGGGTTCGCAGACGCCGCAGTCAATGCACTCATCCGGGTGGATGACGAGCATGTTCTCGCCCTCGTAGAAGCAGTCGACCGGGCAGACCTCGACGCAGTCGG
>JANOCQ010000312.1:0-11035 GCA_031412255.1 Paracoccaceae bacterium
CGGCATGCCGCGCGCCTTTTTGCACCAGGTGGCTCTGATGCAGGACCTGCCGGTTAAAGGCTCCCTGGCCTAGGGGAACCTCGTGCGATGTAATTGGCTGGTGAAGGAGCACCCCGAGCAGATCCAGGGACGGGTGCACGACCAGCAGCCTTTGCCATTACGTCGAGAAGACCTGACTTTGGCTGACCGGTCTGGATGCGACGAATGTCGCGTTGACGATTCGTCCGATCCAGCCCACGCTTCCCGCATCCAAAAAGCCAGGGGAGGCAAGGCATGTGTCAGATGTTCGCCGGGCAGGACCCGGCCCGTTATGAATACGTCACGCGCCGCCTGCGGCTGAACGGCCAATCGACCAGCATCCGGCTTGAGCGGGCCTTCTGGGGCATCGTCGACCAGATGGCCGCGCGGGATGGGTCCTCGACTCCAGCCTTTCTTTCGAAGCTGCATTCCGAGGTTTTGCAACAGCATGGCGAGGCGACGAACTTCACCTCGCTTCTGCGCTGCGCCTGCATGATCCACCTGGGCGAGCTGGAGCAGGTGCCACAGCCCGGCCCGGCTATCGCCGCCGAGTAGGAAAATCCGCCTGTAGTATTCACGTACTACCTGCCTCGAAAATTGGTCCGTTAATCTTACCAGATCAACAGGACTTCCGGGGGCACGATGGCCAAGCTGATACACTCGATGATCCGCGTCCTGGATGAGGCGCGGTCACTGGCGTTCTACGAGACTGCCTTCGGGCTGCAGGTGGCGGACCGGCTGGATTTCGACAGCTTCACGCTGATCTACCTGTCCAACCCCGAGCAGACCTTCGAGCTGGAACTGACCATCAACAAGGGGCGGACCGAGGCCTACAATCTGGGCGATGGCTACGGCCACCTTGCTCTGAGCATCGATGATGTAGACGCCGCGCACGCCCGGATGACGGCGGCGGGCCTCGACCCGCGCAAGCTAGTGGACTTTGCCCCGGCGGGCAGCGTGATCGCCCGCTTTTTCTTCATCGCGGACCCTGACGGCTACCAGATCGAGGTCCTGCAACGCGGCGGTCGTTATCTCTAAGGAGGGAGACGCGACCGACCCAGCCAAAAGCAAGGGAGGAATACCATGACAAAACATGATCTTCGGGGGCTGACCCGGCGTCAGCTTCTGTCGCGCAGCCTGTCTGCCGGTGCGCTGGCGATGGTCGGTACCGGCTTCATCGCCGCGCCGGACGCCGCCTGGGCGGTCGAGGTGACCACAATCACGCCGGAACAGATGGCGACGCTACTGCAGATGGCGCGCGACATCTACCCGCATGACCAGGTGCCGGACCAGTTCTACGCCGTGGCGGTCAAGGGCTATGACAGCGAAGAGCAGAAGGCCCTGGTGGCCGAGGGTGTTGCAGCGCTTGACGCTGCCGCCAAGGCCGCCGGGTTCGACAGCTATGTGGCGGCGGGATGGGAGGAAGACCGGGTCAAACTGCTGCAGGGCATGGAGACGACACCCTTCTTCCAGACGGTGCGGTCGGGCCTGGTGACCGGGCTTTATAACCAGAAAGAGGTCTGGCCGATCTTCGGCTACCAGGGGGAAAGCTTCTCTCAGGGTGGCTACATCGAGCGCGGCTTCAACGACATCGACTGGCTTTGAGAGGGGACGGCAATGGCAACGTTTGATCTGAACGACGACCAGGTAGTCGTCATCATCGGCACCGGTGCGGGCGGCGGGGTTTTGGCCAACGAACTCGCGCAGAAGGGCGTCAAGGTCGTGGCGCTGGAGGCCGGCGGGCGCTATCTGCCCGAGGATTACATCAACGACGAATGGGAAAGCTTCGGCCAGCTGGCCTGGCTCGACGCCCGCACCACCAGCGGCGACTGGCGGGTGGCCAAGGACTTCTCCGGGCTGCCAGCCTGGATCGTCAAGGCGGTGGGCGGCACCACGACGCACTGGGCGGGCGCGTCGATCCGGTTCCAGGACCACGAATGGAAGGCGCTTTCCACCTACGGTGCGGTCGAGGGGGCGAACCTTCTGGACTGGCCGATCGACGGTGCGGAAATGGCGCCTTGGTACGAAAAGGCCGAGACGAAGCTGGGCGTGACCCGCACCGGCGACCGCGCGGGCCTGCCGGGGAACAACAACTACCTCGTCTTCGAGAAGGGCGCCAAGGCGCTGGGTTACAAGGAAGTTCACACCGGCCGGATGGCGATCAACTCGGCCGAATACGACGGACGGATGGCCTGCCAGCAGACCGGCTTCTGCTTCCAGGGCTGCAAATGGGGCGCCAAATGGTCGGCCGCCTACACCGACATCCCGGCGGGCGAGGCGACGGGCAACCTTGAAGTGCGCGACCGTTCCCACGTTGCCAAGATCCTGCATGACGAGAGCGGCAAGGTCACGGCGGTGGAATACTTCGACAAGGACGGCGTGAAGCAGACCCAGAAAGCCCGCATCGTCTGCGTCGCGGGCAACACCATCGAAAGCCCCCGCCTCCTTCTGAACTCGGCGTCCGAGATGTTCCCCAACGGACTGGCCAACTCCTCCGACCAGGTCGGCCGCAACTACATGCGGCACGTCACCGGCTCGGTCTACGCGGTCTTCGACAAGCCGGTCCGCATGTGGCGCGGCACGACGATGGCCGGGATCGTGCAGGACGAAGCACGACATGACCCGTCGCGCGGGTTTGTAGGCGGGTATGAGCTGGAGACGCTCAGCCTGGGCCTGCCGTTCATGGCGGCCTTCCTCAACCCCGGCGGCTGGGGCCGCAGCTTCACCACCGCGCTGGATCACTATGAGAACATGGCAGGCATGTGGATCGTGGGCGAGGATATCCCACAGGCCGACAACCGCGTCACCCTGCACGCCGAGCAGAAAGACCAGTTCGGCCTGCCGATCCCGAACGTCAACTACTCGGACCACCCGAACGACATCGCGATGCGTGACCACGCCTACAAGCAGGGCATCGCGATGTATGAGGCGGTGGGGGCGACCCGGGCCTTCCCGACACCGCCCTACCCGTCGACCCATAACCTTGGCACCAACCGGATGTCCGAGGACCCGACCAAGGGCGTCTGCAACAAATGGGGCCAGACCCATGACATTGCGAACCTTTTCATCTCGGACGGCTCGCAGTTCACCACCGGGGCGGCGGAAAACCCGACGTTGACCATCGTCGCCCTCGCCATCCGCCAGGCCGACCACATCGCCAGCGAGATGAAAGCCGGTACCATCTAATCCTGCGTGGGCCAGGGGTAACCTCTGGCCCACCGGAACATTTTCCTGCGTCACCGGTTTTCTTCTCCGCCATCACGGAGACGGCCATGTCGATCTGGAAGCGCTACAGTTATGCCTGGATCACACTGATCCTGTTTCTGGGCGCATTCATCGGCTTCTGGACTTTCGGCTGGTTCGCCTATGTCGACGAGCAGACCCAGCACGGCACCCCAATCGTCGTCTCGGACTATCTGGTCGAGATGATGCGGGACACGATGGAGGACTGGCAGTCCGAATTCCTGCAGATTCTCTGGCAGGTCGGCGGTCTTGCCTTCTTCCTGTTCGTCGGCTCGCCGCAGTCGAAAGAAGGCAACGACCGTGTGGAAGAGAAGCTGGACCTGATCCTTCGCACCCTGCGCCCGGTGGATTCCAAGGACTACATCGCCGAGTTCAACCGCCGCTTCCCGGGACGCGACACCGGCCCCTAACCCGCACCGCCTTGGCCCCGTGGTGATTGCGCCTGCCGCATCTGCCAGCCCAGACGGACGCCCGGATGGGCCTTCACCTGCTCCAGCATCGCCTTGAACGGCACGCGCGGCACCATGCCCTCGTGCCAGGCCGCCGCCTCGCGCACCCGGCCCATCAACTTGCCGTCGGTCAACGCGCCGACCTTTGCCGCCGCCAGCGCCGCCTTGGTCATCGGGGCGACGGGCAGGAAGACCAGGCCCACTTTCGGCACATGCGCGAGCGGTAGGAAACTGTCGCGCAGGCGCACCATCTGGGCGCAAAGCCAAGGCTGCACCGACATAAGGTAATCCTGCTGGACCAGGATCGACCGCCCCGGAACCAGTGCCGGGTAGAACTGCTCCGCGATATGATCCGCCAGTAAGGCCCCCTTGGCTGCGTCGACCGACAGGATCTCGATCGGGCCGCCGGTCCAGGACTTTTCCCCGATGTCGCCGATGTGCAGTGTCACCTGAGCCTTCCAAGGGGCAAGATGACGCCTGACCACGGGCAATAGGTCTGCATCATCGACCTCGGGCAAGGGCTCGTCCGGCATGACCCTGGCCCAGATGGAGCGGGAGGAGCGGAAGCGGTCATAGCTGTGCACATGGAAGGCCTGCCCCGAAAGGGCCAACCCAGACAGCAGCCGCGCCGCCGAGCCCCCGGCATAGGCCCCGAGATCCACCGTGGCCCCGCCGCCCTGAACCCGGCGTCCAAGCCAGTGGTAAAAGAGCTGCTCTTCGGACGTCAGCATGGTCGGCACTTGCGCGGCATGTCCAAGATCGGCCTCTGGCACGGCTTTCCAAGGCCTTGCGGCAAATTCTGCCATGATCTCTGGGACTGACTGCACGGGCGCCTCCTGGTCGCAGACTAGGGCGCTCGTCGCGTCGTGACCAGACGCGCGACGGGTGCGGGTGCGTCTTCTTGTTGCAAGGGCCCCTGCTGCGCTGGAAGTGACGGTGAACCCGCCCCCTTCCGGCAACGGTCAGAGCAGTAGCGCACTTCGTCCCAGTCCCTTTCCCACTTCTTGCGCCAGCTGAACGGCAGTCCGCAAACGATGCAGGGCTTCTGCGGCAACTGGGACTTCTTGCGCATTTTCGGCATGGTTCGGCCTCTACTCCCCGCGGAACCTGGATCGGGCGGACTGAAGTGCAAGCGCGACTGCAATATCTTTCACACATCCGCCAATCGTGGTAAAATGGGCAACCCAGCGACAGGAGGCTGAAATGGACCTGACTGCCTGAACCGTTCCTCCTGAACCGTTCTTGAAAGGTCCTGACATGCCCCTTGATCCGACGCTGCGGCACCCTTTGGTGCTTCCAGACGGCACGACGTTACCGAACATGGCTCACCTCAATCAGGTGATCGATCACCCCAACATCTCGATCGGCGATTTCACCTACGCCAACGACTTCGACCCTCCGGAGGACTGGGCGGCGCGCCTTGCCCCATACCTTTACCCCGGCGCGCCAGAGCGGCTTGTGATTGGCCGGTTTGGACAGATCGCACACGGCGTGCGGTTCATCACTGCCTCGGCCAACCACGCGATGAGGGGCTTCACGACCTTCCCGTTCCCGGTCTTCGACCCCGCCTCGATAGAAAGCTACAAGGCAAGCTTCACCGGCCTGCCGGACACGGTGATCGGCGATGATGTCTGGATCGGACACGGTGCCCTGATCCTGCCGGGCGTCCGAATCGGGAGTGGTGCCATCATCGGGGCCGGTGCCGTGGTCGCGCGGGACGTTCCTGCCTACAGCATAATGGCGGGGAACCCTGCCCGGCACATCCGGTCACGGTTTGAAGCGGCAATCGTGGACCGGCTCCTGGCGCTTGCATGGTGGGACTGGCCGCTGGACCGCATTCGCAGGGCTGTGCCTGCGCTTCTGGCCCCAGACCTGTCCGCGCTGGAAACCTTGGCGTCCCAAGCCTGACCGGTAGCCGCAGATCCGCGCGAGAATCCCTTGACCTCTCGCGCGGGCTGCCGTAACCCGGCCTCCGCGTAGGGGTATAGCTCAGCTGGTAGAGCGACGGTCTCCAAAACCGTAGGTCGAGGGTTCGAAACCTTCTGCCCCTGCCATCCTTCCTTCAATTACGCTGCGTCCCTGTGGTTCCCGGAAGGGAACCCGGCAAGTTTTCGCGCGTTGCTTCTCCGTGAACCCTCTTGCAGGAAAATGGAGACACTCATGCTCAAAGCGAAACCGATTGCGTCCGTTGCTCTGATCGCCCTTCTGGCCAGCCCGCTTTTCGCCGCTGTCGACAAGGTCGCCAAGATCGACGCATCCGTCGATGTCTCCGCCATCAACAACGCGCAGGCCGCCACCTTCTGGGCCAATCTGGAAGCCGACCTTGAAAACGCAATTGCCGCCCGAGTGACCGACCGACTGGCCACCGAAGAGGTCAAGCCGGACGATCAGGGCCGTATCGACGGCGCGCAGATCATGGTGGACATCCGTGAAGTCGAACTGGCGACCGCCTTTGAACGCGAGCTCAACCTGGGCGACGCGGTCCTGGTAGGTCAGGTGACCATCGTGGACGATTCCGACAACAGCAATGCGGATGGCTACGAGCTGACCGTCTCGCTGGAAAACGCCAAGGTGATCGTGCCCGAGGGCACGGTCGTGGTGTTGTCGAATGACGCGTCGGGCGCCTACACGCGCCTTGTGGAAGCCTTTGCCGACAGCGTCGTCAGCCGGCTGAAGTAAGTGCCGCCGCGCCCCCAATGTCCCAGGGGGCGTAGCAGCCTTGCGTCCGGCGTCCACGTGGCGCCGGACGCTCTTGCAGACTGGTCGGAGCACCCACAAAGCCCCTGATTTTTAAACTGCTAACCACCCTGCCCTCCCCATTTGGTTAGCAGGTCACGCGTTGCGCTTGAATTCCCACGCCCGAAGCCGTATCTGACGCAGCGAACCATAGTCGGAATTCCCATGTCCACGACCAATCCCGTCCAGTTCCTGCAGCAGGTCCGCGCCGAAGTCGCCAAGGTGGTCTGGCCCACCCGGCGCGAAGTTCTGCTGACCACTCTGATGGTCTTCATTCTTTCGGCGCTTGCCGCGACCTTTTTCAGCCTGGTCGATCTCGGCATCCGGACGGGCCTGCACTACATCATCGGGGCCTGATCGGCTTTCCCTCTTGAATTGAGGGCGGGCAGGGGGTAACTGACCGCCAACCAATGGGACACCGGCGCGCATCGATTCGAGGTGCGCGCTGTTTTTTGTTCCGGGGCCATACGAAGACGGGGCCGAATGGCCCGGGCAGCAAGGAAGCAGGCAAGATGGCGAAGCGCTGGTATTCGGTAAGCGTTCTCTCGAATTTCGAGAAGAAGGTTGCCGAGCAGATCAAGACCGCCGTCGCCGATGCGGGGCTTGAAGAAGAGATCGACGAGGTTCTGGTGCCGACCGAGGAAGTCATCGAGGTCCGCCGCGGCAAGAAGGTCACCTCCGAGCGTCGCTTCATGCCGGGCTACGTCCTTGTGCACATGGAGATGTCGAACAAGGGTTACCACCTGATCTCGTCGATCAACCGGGTGACGGGGTTCCTGGGTCCGCAGGGCAAGCCAATGCCGATGCGCGACCACGAAGTGAACGCGATCCTGAACCGCGTCGAAGAAGGTCTGGAAGCCCCGCGCAACCTGATCCGCTTCGACATCGGCGAGACGGTTCAAGTCACCGACGGCCCGTTCGAAGGCTTCTCGGGGATGGTCGAGGATGTGGACGAGGCGCACAGCCGTCTGAAGGTCACTGTGTCGATCTTCGGCCGGGCGACGCCCGTCGAACTGGAATTCACTCAGGTCTCCAAAGGGAACTGAGGAACGCGTGGGAGGCGAGCGCGGACCGCAAGGGACGTGACGGACCGGACCACTAAACCGCATCCCCCAATTCCGGGCCGGGTGCAGTGACAAAGGAGAAGGCCACATGGCCAAGAAGATTATCGGCAGCCTGAAGCTGCAAGTAAAAGCGGGTCAAGCCAACCCTTCCCCGCCGGTCGGTCCGGCGCTGGGTCAGCGCGGCCTGAACATCATGGCCTTCGTGAAGGAATTCAACGCGAAGACCGCCGACGTGGCACCGGGCACGCCCACGCCCGTGATCATCACTTACTATCAGGACAAGTCGTTCAGCCTGGAGTTCAAGACCGCTCCGGCCGCCTACCTGATCAAGCAGGCCGCTGGCCTTCCGTCGGTCGGCAAGCGCAACCGCACCAAGGGTTCGGCCAAGCCGGGCCGTGAGTTCGCCGGTTCGATCACCGCAGCCCAGCTGCGCAAGATCGCCGAGACGAAGATGAAGGATCTGAACGCGAACTCCGTGGAAGCTGCGATGCAGATCATCCTCGGCTCGGCGCGGTCCTGCGGCATCGAAGTGAAGGGCTGATCACCATGGCAAAGATTGCAAAGCGCGTCGCCAAGGCGAACGAACTCTTCGCGGGCAAGACGAACATCACCGTGGAAGATGCGGTTAAACTGATCAAGAGCGCGGCCTCGGCCAAGTTCGACGAGACTGTCGAAATCGCGATGAACCTGGGCGTTGACCCGCGTCACGCGGACCAGATGGTCCGTGGCGTCGTGGCCCTGCCGAATGGCACCGGGAAGAACGTCCGTGTCGCCGTCTTCGCCCGTGGCGCCAAAGCCGACGAAGCCAAGGCCGCCGGTGCGGACATCGTGGGCGCGGAAGACCTGATGGAACAGATCCAGGCCGGCAACATCAACTTCGACCGTTGCATCGCGACCCCGGACCTGATGCCGCTCGTCGGTCGCCTTGGCAAGATCCTCGGGCCGCGCAACCTGATGCCGAACCCGAAGGTCGGCACCGTGACGATGGACGTGAAAACGGCCGTCGAAGGTGCCAAGGGCGGCGAAGTGCAGTTCAAGGTCGAAAAGGCCGGCGTGATCCATGCCGGCGTCGGCAAGGTCTCGTTCGACGACGGCAAGCTGGCCCAGAACATCCGCGCCTTCGTGGACGCGGTGTCAAAGGCCCGTCCGACCGGCGCCAAGGGCACTTACCTGAAGAAGGTGTCGCTGTCCTCGACCATGGGGCCGGGCGTGTCCGTCGACATCTCGTCGGCGACCCAGGCGTAAAAGATCCCGCGTCGCAAGGCGTGGGTTGGCCGGGCCACCATATTGGCCCGGTTCTGTCCGAGACGGTGGGTGGCGCGCAAACGCCATAAATCCTGCCCGAGATGGGGAACGAGATTTGGGGCACCTTCGGGTGATCTTGGTTTCGGGAACCTGACTACGGACCCGAACGCCCCTCGCAAGGGGGCACACATGAGCCGGGGGGAAACCCCCAACCTTGGAGTGAAACTGTGGATAGAGCCCAAAAAGAGAAAGTGGTCGATGAACTCGGCCAGATCTTCGAAAGCTCTGGCGTTGTGGTGGTTGCCCACTACACCGGGATGACGGTTGCACAGATGCAGGACCTGCGCGCGAAGCTTCGCGATGTGGGTGGGTCCGTTCGCGTTGCCAAGAACACGCTCGCCAAGATCGCCCTCGAAGGGAAACCCGCTGCAAAGATGGGTGACCTGCTCACGGGCATGACCGTGCTGTCCTTCTCGGAAGACCCTGTGGCTGCGGCCAAGGTCTGCGAGGCCTATTCCAAGACGAACGACAAGTTCGTCATCATTGGTGGGGCTATGGGCGACACGGTTCTGGACCAGGCCGGTGTCAAGACCGTTGCTTCCATGCCGTCGCGCGAAGAGCTTATCGCTCAGATCGTGTCGTGCATCGGTGCTCCGGGCTCTGCCATCGCCGGGGCCATTGGCGCGCCTGCTTCGAACATCGCGAGCATTCTGTCGACCATCGAGGAAAAGGCTGCCGCCTGATCCTTTTGCCCGGTGTGGTTGACCCCCCCATCGTTGGAACCCATCTTAACAAACGGAACTGAAAAAATGGCTGATCTGAACAAACTCGCTGAAGAGATCGTCGGTCTGACCCTCCTGCAAGCTCAGGAACTGAAGACCATCCTGAAGGACAAGTATGGCATCGAGCCGGCCGCCGGTGGCGCCGTCATGATGGCTGCTGGTCCGGCTGCCGCTGCAGCTCCGGCTGAAGAGCAGACCGAATTCGACGTCGTCCTGACCGACGCCGGCGCCAACAAGATCAACGTGATCAAGGTTGTGCGCGAACTGACGGGCCTCGGCCTGAAGGAAGCCAAGGACCTGACGGAAGCTGGCGGCAAGATCAAGGAAGGCATCTCGAAAGCTGATGCCGAGGCGATGAAGAAGAAGTTCGAAGAAGCTGGCGCCAAGGCCGAGCTGAAGTAATCGGACATCGGGGGAAACCCCGGCAAAAAGCAGGGCTGGGGCCGAGGAATTCGGTCCCAGCCATGCGCGTCTTGGAAGAGGCTTTCGCGTGAAGCCTCTTCCCAGACGCGGCGGGTTCGGGAGCCACCCTTCGGGACGGGCGGCACGAATGGAACCCATCGGTCTCTTCGCAAGCGGTGCGCGCCCGTGGCCCGACGGGTGGTGCGCCAGCGAAAAATGGAAAGGTGACCAGACACATGGCGCAAGCTTATGTTGGCCAGAAACGCATCCGCCGCTACTTTGGCAAAATCCGCGAAGTGCTGGAGATGCCGAACCTGATCGAGGTTCAGAAGTCCTCGTACGACCTTTTCCTGCGGTCGGGTGACAGCGACAAGCCGCTGGAAGGCGAAGGGATTCGGGGCACCTTCCAGTCGTTGTTCCCGATCAATGACTTCAACGAGACCTCGGTTCTGGAATTCGTCAAGTACGAGCTGGAAAAGCCGAAATACGACGTCGACGAATGCCAGCAGCGCGACATGACCTACGCCGCACCCCTGAAGGTGACGCTGCGTCTGATCGTGTTTGATGTCGATGAAACCACCGGGGCCCGGTCGGTCAAGGACATCAAGGAACAGGACGTCTACATGGGCGACATGCCCCTGATGACGCACAACGGCACGTTCATCGTGAACGGCACCGAGCGGGTGATCGTCAGCCAGATGCACCGGTCGCCCGGCGTGTTCTTCGACCACGACAAGGGCAAGACGCACTCCTCGGGCAAGCTTCTGTTCGCATGCCGCATCATTCCCTATCGCGGCTCGTGGCTGGACTTCGAGTTCGACGCCAAGGACGTGGTCTTCGCACGCATCGACCGCCGCCGGAAACTCCCGGTCACCACCCTGCTCTACGCCTTGGGTATGGACCAGGAAGGCATCATGGATGCCTATTACGAAACGATCAATTTCGCTTACGTGAAGAACAAGGGCTGGGTCACCAAGTTCTTCCCCGAGCGGATCCGTGGCACCCGCCCGACCTATGACGTGATCGATGCGGCGACCGGCGAAGTGATCTGCAAGGCCGGCGACAAGATGACGCCGCGCATGGCGAATGATCTGAT
>JANOCQ010000313.1:0-10892 GCA_031412255.1 Paracoccaceae bacterium
TGCAGCGCCGGGTTTGCAAGATCCACCCGCACCCCGGACCCCGCATCGGCGTGGCTCACCAGATCGCGCCCCAGACCCCCCTCCAGACGGTCAGACCCCGCACCGCCCAACAGCGTGTCGTCCCCCTCGCCGCCAAAAAGCCCGTCGTTGCCCGATCCCCCAGACAGCCAGTCCCCGCCGCTGCGTCCGGTTAGCGTATCGTTTCCGATGCCACCAAGGACGCGGTCGGCGACATCCGTTCCAGCGAAGCTGTCGGAGAAACTGGTGAGGATGAATCCCTCGATCCCGATGAAGACATCGCCGGCGGCATCACCGGTGGCCAAAGTCGCGGTTAGCAGGTCGACCCGGATCGCAGTCGGACTGCTTTCATAGCTTGCAAAATCCGTGCCGGCCCCGCCATCCAGGCGGTCGCCACCCTCGTCGCCTTGCAGCGTGTCGGCCCCGTCGCCGCCTAAAAGTGAGTCATTGCCGAGACGCCCTTCCAGTCGGTCATTCCCCTCCATGCCGACTAACTGATTGGCCTGTGCGTCGCCCGCGAGGGTATCACTGTAGCCGGAGCCCTCCAGGTCCTCGATCGCGAGATAGCTGTCCCCCACGGCTTCGCCGGTATTGCGCACCGGCTGGCCCATGTCCGCCACGACGCCAAAGGGCGATTCCCGATAGCTTGCCCGGTCACGACCGTTGCCTCCGTCCAGCACGTCGGCGCCACCGCCGCCAAGGAGCTGATCGTTGCCGATGCCGCCGTAAAGACTGTCGCTGCCAAGCCCGCCGGAGAGCCGGTCATTGCCCTCCATCCCGTCGATCCGGTTCGCCGCAAGATCTCCGGTCAGCAAGTCGGAGAAGGCCGAGCCTATGATGCCTTCGATCGAGACATAGGACTGTCCGGCGGCGATATTCGTGTTGTGATGAAGGCTTTCCAGATTAAGCCGGACTGCGCCCGTGGCCCGCGTAAGGACGACATAGTCGAAACCTGCGCCTCCGTTGATCGTGTCCGCCCCGACCGAGACCATGAACATGTCGTCAGTCGCCGCTCCCGACAGGACATCGACCTGGTTGGTGCCGTAAACCATGTCCCTGGAATCGGGCCCCGAGGGAAGTGTATGCCAGAGGCCGATGAAATCCCCCAGCTGGAAACTTCCTGGCAAGAGGGGAAGGCCGTTGGGGGTCAGCAACTCCAGCGTTTCCTCGCCGTAGTTGATCACCGCGCCCGTTGCGGTCGCGGCGAGGCCGAGGGCCGCCAGCGAATGAATGGGTCCCCAGGCAGACAGATCGATGCGGTCGGTGCCCAGCTGGAAATCTGCGATAACGTCCCTTGCACCGTCTGCGGTCAACACGAAAAGGTCGTTCCCAGCGCCACCGTAAAGCGTGTCGCTTCCCGCGCCGTCCATCAGGATATCGGCGCCTTGGCCGCCTTGGATCACTTCGGCGCCGTCACCGCCCCATATCATGTCGACAGTGCTGCCACCCGTTAGCGACGCGGCATCCGCCCCACCCCGCTGGATCGGAGACAGATCACCGGGGTCAATCTGCAAACGGGTGATTCCACTGCGTTCTCCTGTGATGAAGAGTTCGATCCGGCCGTCGACCACCCGCGCGGTCATTGCGGTGATGTTGTCCAGCATCATTCCCGGTACCTGCAGCAACTGCCCGCAGTTCAGTAGCTGCCCATCGGGGGTCAGGGTCATCACCGTGATCCCCTCGTCCCCGCCGCCGGCGATGACGAAGACCCGGTCGCCCAATGTAGCGGTCGCCACCGCCTGCACGCCCCGAAACCGGGTGTCCAGTGTATCGACCACATGGTCCGCGACCCGCATGGTCCCATCCGTGCCGATACCCAGCACGCTAATCGACGAGGAGATTGCCGAGGCCACTACAAGGTAGGTGACCCCCGCCATCTCGACCACCTTGACGTCCGATGGGTCACTGATCCCGAGCCCGTTCGGTGCGCCGATCATGTGCGGGTTGCCCAAGGACCCATTCGCGGCGATGGGAAAGGCGCGTACCACGTCGGCGTCCAGCGACAAGCTGATCAGGAAACGGTTGGCTCCGACCGTCACGGGCATCAAGGACGAGATGTCGACGCCAGGATGTGCCCCGTCCAGGACGCGCGACCCGACCAGGGTCATGGAACCATTGGCGCTGACCGCATAGCTGCTGATCGTGCTCTCACCGGACCTTGCGGCATAAAAGAACGTCTGGCCGCCAATCTGTGCCACGCTCTGTGCCGCCAGGGCACCTGAAAGGCTTCCCGGCAATTGCAGGGGTGCTGCCAGCCCGCCATCGGCCTGCAGGCCATAGGCCATGACACCCGCCGTGTTGCCACCAGTCACAATCAGATGCCGGACGCCGTTGATGGTCACCGTTTCCAGGACCGCCTCAGCCGGAAGTGACGAGCCCGGAGCCAAGCTTTCAAGGTCAACCACCGTCATCGCGCGGGTCACGTCCAGCGCCAGCACACCGCCTCCGGACCGCGTCGCCGTGTAAAGGAACACGCGGTCACCCTGAACGACCAGCTCCAGATCGGAGATGCCGGACACCATGTGCAAAGGTGCCCCTAAAAATGTCTCTACCACCTGAAAGTTGATCACTTTCGGCCCCAGTCACACACCCATGTACCCAAGGCGGAGACTGCACTCGAAGGGGGTTGCGGCACGTGAAGCAATCTGGGCGCAATCGCGGCGTTTTCCCGCGATTTTCGGCAAAGCTGTCTGAAACTTACCGACCAACCCCGACATAGGCGATGAAGCCCGCCTCGCGGACTTCACCCGGATCATAGACGTTGCGCAAGTCCGCCATCTGCGGGGTCGCCATTTTGCGCGCAAGTTTTGCGAGGTCGAGACCCCGGAACTCGTTCCATTCGGTCAGCAGGACCAAAAGGTCCGCGTCGTTCGCAGCCTGATAGGGGTTTTCGATCCACTTAACCCCCGGCAGCAGTGCCTCGCCTTCGTGACGCCCCTGCGGGTCGCTGACCCGCACCTTTGCCCCCGCACCCACCAGCGCAGGGATAATGGTCAGCGAGGGAGCTTCGCGCATGTCGTCGGTGTTGGGCTTGAAGGTCACGCCCAGGACAGCGATGGTCTTGTCCCGCACGGTCCCGCCGCACAGATCGACGATCTTGTCGATCATCCGCCGCTTTATTTCCTCATTGACCTTGATCACGGTTTCCACGATCTGCATCGGGGAGGCATACTCCTGGCCGATCCGGGCCAGCGCCTTGGTATCCTTCGGAAAACAGCTGCCCCCGTATCCGGGTCCTGCGTGCAGGAACTTGTCGCCGATGCGACCGTCCATTCCGATGCCCTTAGCCACCGTCTTCACATCGGCACCGACCTTCTCGCACAGGGCCGCTATCTCGTTCATGAAGGTGATCTTGGTGGCAAGGAAGGCATTGGCCGCGTATTTGATCAGCTCAGCGCTTTCCAGGCCCGTATAGACCATCGGGAACTCGCGCAGTGACAATGGGCGATACAGTTCGGCCATGACTTTGCGCGCTCTGGCTGTCTCCAGACCGAGGACGACCCGGTCCGGGCGCATGAAATCGTCAATAGCAGCACCCTCACGCAGGAATTCGGGGTTCGAGACCACATCAAACTCGGCCCCAGGATTGGCGGTCCGGACCGCATTCTCCACGGCGCGGTTGGTGCCTACCGGAACGGTCGATTTTGTAACCACCACCGCGTAGCCGGTCAGCGCACGCCCGATCTCGGCCGCCGCCGCCATCACGTAAGTCAGATCGGCGTGCCCATCGCCCCGTCGCGTCGGAGTGCCCACCGCGATGAACACCGCCTCGGCTTCGGCCACGGCCGCGACCAGGTCGGTCGTAAAGGACAAACGCCCCGCGGCGCAGTTCTTGGCGATCAGTGCTTCCAGTCCCGGCTCATAGATCGGCACTTGACCGCGCGTCAGCCGTTCGATCTTGCCGGCGTCCCTGTCGACGCAGATCACATCGTGCCCGAAGTCGGAAAAGCACGCGCCCGAGACGAGCCCGACATATCCCGTCCCGATCATCGCGATGCGCATCGTTCCGCCCCATTGCCTTGGGCATGTCTATGCAGGCGGCATCCCCCTGTCAAATCAGGCCCGTCCCGGGGGGACGGGCCTGACGGGGCCTTAGCGCTCCGGTTTGGGAAAGCGGGCCTTTACGTCGGCCACGGCGGAAAGCCAGTCCTCGCGGCTGGCTTCCCCGCGCTGCCAGCGGAAGAATTGTGGGTCGGCCTCGACCGCAAGGGCCGCCCGCAGCGCCTGGTCCCGGTCCGCCATCGCCACCTGGTAGGCCGCCTCGGCATGGGCAGCGATCTCTTCAGGCGAGGGATCTGGCGTCGCGACCGAGGTCCGCGCCACCCATTTCCCGCGGTTGTTTCGGCGATGTGCGCACAGGAAGTCCAGTGTCAGCCCTTCGACCGGTTCACTGCCCTGACGCGGGGTATTCCCGATCCATCCGGGAATTCCATCTTCCGTGAACAGTATGTGCTGGGTCATGTCAGTAATCCGTTTCTATATAGATGCCCATGGTCGCGAAGCCGATGACCGCCGAAACGCCGCCAACGCTCATGTAGCTGTACGGAGCAAGAAGCGTCGTCGTTGACGGCAGGTCAGTCGTGACGGTTCCGCTCGCCACGGCACCCGACACCAGGTTGGTAACCTCGTAAGTCAGCGTCTGGGTCGTGCCCGGCCGCGCGAAAAGGGCCAGATCATAGACCGAGGTCAGGTCGGCATTCGGCTTTGGGAAGCTTGCGCCCAGGTCGATCTTTGTCGCGGTTCCGGCTCCGTCGTTGTGCATGAACTGGACGTTCGCATCTGCCGAGTCATATCCCATCCCGCAAATCTGGGTCTGCGTGGATGGGTTCACGTCAGTCGGGTTGGTGGTCGAGTTTCTCATGCCCACGAAAGTCCGGTGCGACGCATTGCTGACCCCGGTCGCCGGCCCCCAGCGCCAGACCAGGTGGAAACCACCAAGTCCTGCCGACGGCCCGCCCAGCGTGAACTGGATCGCCGAGCCGCGCAGACCAACAACAGCTGTGGTCGCGGGCGTCGTGACACGCCAGGACCTGCGCCTCATGTAGTTGTGCAGGTTGTTGGTGGCCACGGTCTCTGTCGCAGCAGTGCCCACCGCCGTAAAGGCAATGCCCGACTGAGCGTCCGCGCCGCCGTTCCCCGCTGGCATGAACAGACCGACCTTGTTCCGTCCGAAAAAGGGCTGCAAGGGAGTGTCCAGCCCGGCCGACCCGACGATGGCAGGCAGGATGCGCCCGGCCACGTCTCGCCCGAAGAGTTTCAATCCCCCTGACGCCGGTGCGGTCGGGGTGGCAATGGCGGGAAGACGTAGTTGTCCGCCCTCGATCTCGACGTCCGCTGCGCCTGCAAAAGCCCCGGCATTGTTGAACTGGATCTCGCCGCTGGCCCCACCGGGCGAACCGCCTCCGCCACCCGAAGGGGCGGCCCAGGTCCCGTCCGCCCGCAGAAAATTGGCCGTTCCCCCACCCGACGCTGGCGCAAGGCCTTTCAACGTGGTCGAGAAGGTGTCCAGCAACGCGGTAACCTGTGCCCCGGTCAAGTCCGCCGGATCCGCCGTCGCGGCCGTCGCGTTGCCCTTCAGCGTCGTGGCCGGCATGTTTGCCAGCTTCGCGTTGGTCACCGCATCCGCATCGATGCTCCAGGTCGTGCCCGACCCCGAAACGGTTAGGTCCCCCTTGTCCCCATCCGTCACGCCCCCCGTTGGTGGCGAGGCCCAGCTCCCATCTGCTCGCAGATAGTTCAGCGTGCCGCCACCCGAGGCGGGAGCAAGGCCCTTCGCCCCGCTGCCGAAGGTGTCCAGGAGTGCGGTCGCCTGCGTGCCGGTCAGATCCTCCGGCGCGCCGCTTCCCGCGGTGGCCCGGCCTTTCAGCGTCGCGGAAGCCATGTTCGCCAGCTTCGCGTTGGTCAGCGTCGCGGTCGCCACCTGGGCATCGACCACCTGAGCCGCCACAATGCTTCCCGCCACCCGACCGACGACCGAGTTCGTGCCCACCGCCAGATCGCTTGGCGCCGCTGCCGACGCAGTCGCGTTCGCCTTCACCGTGTTCGCGGCCATGGTCGTAAGTTTGGCGTTGGTCACTGCCCCCGCCACGATGGTCGTCACCCCGTCCGCGATAGAGGTGACATCCCCGCTGTGGTTCGGGTGAACATAGAGGTTCGCCCCCGCCGCAACCCCGTCCAGCTTCGTCTTGTCCGTCGCGGACAGGAAGCCAGCCACCGTGGTGGTCGCAGCCGCATGCAACGGGCCGCCCGACCGGCTTCCGTGTGAAGTGTCGTCAAACCGCGAAGCGGGCAGCGTGCCCGCCGACAGATCCGCCGCCGAGCCGCTGGTAGCCACCGCCGCGAGCCCGGTAATCGTACTCGCTGCCTGAGTCCCGGTGTGGTTCGCACGGGCCAACAGGAAGGCGTCGGTCTGGTTCGCGGTCGCCCCGCTGGCGACGTTCAGGATTGTGCGCACCTGTGCGGCCGTGAGCGCCTCGGGGCTCCCGCTTCCCGCCGTCGCACGCCCCAGGATGGTGTTCGTCACCAGGTCCGCCATCTTTCCCAGACTCACAACGCCAGCATCGATGGTCCAGCTGGTCCCCAGGCCCGATACCGTTATGTCTCCCTTGTCCCCGTCAGGCACGGCACCCGAACCTCCGACGACCTGCGTCACGCCCGCGCTGCGGACCCTGACCTCACCCGTCGTTGCGTTGAGCCACAGCGTCCCGTCCGCCGGAGCACCCGGGTCCGCAGCCTGACCGCCCAGATGCACCGGCTGCGGCAAGGTCACCTCGCCCGACGCCGCGTCGGAAACCAGCGCAACCGACCAGACAGAGCCATCGGCACTGACCTTGACGCTGAAATCATCCGACCCCGCCGTCCCCATCTCGGCACGCCCGCCAAAGCTGGTCTGGAACAACAGGCTCGCCGTGTCGCCGAGTGCTGCCTTGTTCAGCTTCAGCTGGTGCCCCGAGCCCGCGTGGTTCAACAAGGTCGCCGGCGCGGAAACCGCCAGCCGATTCGTCGCGTCCGGCGTGGCCGACACTCCCAGACGGCCCACGGTGAACGGTCCGTCGGACAGTGCGATCCACGTCAGTCCGTTGAAGAACGCCATCTGGCTTTCGGCCATCACATACGACTGCCACCCCGCCAGCGGCTGGGTGAACTGCCAACCGGCTTCGGTGAACAGGGCAATGCGCCCCGACTGGCCGACCCAGGGTCCGGTTGCCCCGACCGCCACGATATGCCGGTCGCCAATGGTCGGCAAAGCGGGCGGTGTGGTCAGATTGCGGTTGATCACCGCGAGTTGCACCATCAGGTCCAGCTTTACGAGAGCTTCGTTGTGGGTGACATGTTTCTGCGCCTGCGCCGGAAGGATCAGGGGCAGCGACAGAATCGTCGTTTCATCGGGCATCAGAACCTCCGCGGGATCGCCTTGGAGGGGACCCTAGGGAAGCTTCCTTCACGCCGACTAAGCAGACCGCTCGCTAAACGCCGCTACCCGCAACGCGCCAGGGGCGAGCGGATCTCCACCCTTGCTTTAATTGGAATTCGACCCCGTGACCTTTTGCAGGGTGGGCGATCCGCCACCAGCCGCTCAAGGGTCTTCGACCATCGCCGGAGCCTGACGCTCCCGGCGCGCCTCGGCCCAGGTGTTGGCGCTGATCGCAAGGATGATCAGCGCGCCGCCGCCCACCACCCAAGGCTCCACCGGCTCGCCGAAGACCAACGCACCTAAAAGTGCCGCCCAGATGAGTTGCAAGAAAGTCACCGGCTGCGTCACCGCTAACGGGGCTGCCCGAAATGCCCTGGCCATTGCGTAATGACCCAGCGTTGCCAGCGCTGCCACGCAAGCCAGCCAGGCCACCTGCTCCAGTCGCACTGGCTGCCATTGAACCACCGCCAGCGGCAACAGCCCGACCGTCACCGTCAGCGACAGCACCGCGACGATGGACGACGCCGGTGCCTCCCGGCTCAGACGTTTGGCGATGATGTAGCTCAGCGAAAAGAACACAGTGGCGCCCAGTTGCGACAAATGTCCCTGCGACAGTTCCCGCACTCCGGGTCGCAGCACGATCAGCCCTCCCGCGACCGCCACCAGCACAGCCACGATTCGCCGTGCGCCAAGACCCTCGCCCAGCATAAGCCCGCCTATCACCAGCACCATCACCGGTCCAAGAAAGGCAATCGCAGCCATCTCGGCCACCGGCACCCGGGCCATCGCATAGAACCACAGGATCACCGCCACCACGTGCAGGGCCCCTCGGCCAAGGAACATCCGCCCCACGCCCGGGCCGAACCGCATCCTCCGCATTGCCCAGAGGGCAGGCAAAAGGAACAGAAGTCCAAAGCCGAACCGGATGAACGCCGATTGGGCCGCGGGCAGCTCGGTTCCCAGGTAGCGGACGATCCCGTTCACCCCGACGAAGGAAAGCCCGGCTCCCGCCATCCACAAAGCCCCCTCAAGGGGGCGTCCAAGATCACTTACAGCTCGCATTGCAGGACAAAAACCGAATGGCACGGCAATGGCAACCCGCGGACCGAGAGTTAAGCTTTCGGGATCGCACCCAAGCCGGCCAGCACGGTTAACACCACCCTAACGGCGACGTTCAAGCCCTTGAAACACCAAGCCGAAGGACGCGTGTCCAGCGTGGACCAAGTCAGACGCCAAACGCCAGTCCCGCAGCGATTCCCCACATCGTGAGTCCCACCCCCACTTCCAGCCAGACCCAGGCGGCAGGCCGCGCGAAGACCGGTCCCAGCGCCCTCGCTCCGAAGCCAAGCGCGGTGAAAAAACTGACCGAGGCGCAGGCCGCCGCCAGGCCGAAAACCCGTTGATGCGGCGCATACTGGGCCGAGATCGATCCGACCAGCACAACCGTATCCAGATAGACGTGCGGGTTCGCCCAGGTCAGCAAAAGACAGGTCGCCAGAACCTTCCCCAGCGGGGCCGACCCCGCTTCGGAAGGCCGCAACGCTTCGCCGCCGCGTAGCGCCGCCCGAAACCTCAGTGCCCCGTAGACGACCAGGAAGACCACGCCCAGCCACCGCATCGCCTCACCAAACCACGGCAGCGCGGCGCTCAGGGACCCGAACCCCGCCACCCCCGCCCCGATCAGGACCGCGTCCGAGATCGCGCAGACTGCCACGACCGCCCCCACATGCTCGCGCCGCAGACCCTGCCGCAGCACGAACGCATTCTGCGCCCCGATCGCCAAAATCAGGCTCAGCGCCACGAGGTATCCGTTGACCGCCGCCTCAAGCACCGGACAGTGCCCGCAGCGCCGCCATTGCAGCATCCCGAAGATCCCACTGCACGAAAAGATGGTCGTGGTGATACCCGGCGATCACGTTGCAGCTGATCGCTTCGCGCCCCAGCGCCGTGGCAAAGGCCGCCGTCAAACCCACCGCCGCGAGGTCCGAGTGCACCGTCAGGCTGATCCGCGCCCATCGCTCCGACACCATTCCGGTCGCCTGCATCGCGGACAGAAGGGCGACGACGGTCACACCTTCCGCTTCCTGGATCGCGGCAAAGGGTTGGATCGGCAAACTTCCTCCTGTCCAGACCGCATAACCATAAGGTTCGGCATGCAGTACCGGCTCCATTGTCGCAAGTAGCAACGCGAGATCTGTCTCACGCATCCAGGCCTCCCTTTTTATCCTTGACCTACTGGCCTGCACTGCGAAACTCCAGTTAATCCTGCTCCTATCGATTAAGCTCAGCTAATGCTCGATCCAGCCCAGCTTGCCGCCCTGTCCGCCGTGCACCGCCGCGGCGCCTTCGACCTTGCGGCGGCAGAGCTTCACGTCACCCCCTCGGCAATTAGCCAACGGATCAAGGCGCTGGAAGAGGCTACCGGCACTCTTCTCGTCCGCCGAGGCCAGCCTTGCACCGCCACCGGGACCGGCCTGCGGCTCATCCGTCACCATGACGAGATCGCCCTGCTTGAACGAACGCTTGCGCAGGACCTTCCGGGCCTTGCACCCGGCCCCACGACCTTGCGCATCGCGGTAAATGCCGACAGCCTGGCAACCTGGGTCATCCCTGCGCTTGCCGAAACGGAGACCTTCCTTTTCGATCTTGTGATCGACGACCAGGAGGTAAGCCAGGACTGGTTGCGGCGCGGCGAAGTTGTGGCCGCCATAACATCCCATCCCGGCCCGCTGCCGGGCTGTGACACGATTCGGCTGGGCGCGCTCCGGTATTGCGCCACGGCCTCGCCCGGTTACATGGATCGCTGGTTCCCGCACGGCGTGACGCCCGAAGTGCTGGCAACGGCCCCGGCGTTGACATTTTCGGACAAGGACCAGCTCCAGATCCGCTGGGCCGCGGCCAGGGGCCTTGTCCGACCGGCCTTGCCCGCGCACCGCATGGCCTCGTCCCAGGCATTTCTCGATGCTTGCCTTGCGGGGTTGGCGTGGGGCATGAACCCCAAGCCGCTGATTGCGGCCCACCTCGCCTCTGGCGCGCTGGTCGAGGTGGTGCCAGACACGCCGCTGGACGTCGCACTGCATTGGCAATTCACCCGCCTTGCGGCCCCCGCCATTGCGCCAGTGACCCAGGCGATTCGGCAGGCTGCGCGTAACGCCCTCGTGCAATAGAAAACGGGGGCGGCTTGCGCCACCCCCGTTCCCTGGTCCCCGAAGGGATAAGGCTTACGCCAGAGCCAGGTTCACAGCCGATTCACGGCCGTTACGATCCTGCTCGATGTCATAGGTCACGGCCTGCCCATCGGGCAGCGAGCGGATGCCCGCACGCTCAAGCGCGGTCACGTGGACGAAAACGTCCTTGGAACCGCCCGCGGGAGCGATGAAGCCGAAGCCTTTGGTGGCGTTGAACCATTTCACGGTGCCATTGGCCATCGTGATGTCTCCTGTCATGTATGCCACCCGCA
>JANOCQ010000314.1:0-17859 GCA_031412255.1 Paracoccaceae bacterium
GACCCATGACCGACAGACCCCTCGGCTTCGAGACGCTTGCCATCCACGCCGGCGCTGAACCGGACCCCGCCACCGGTGCCCGACAGGTTCCGATCTACCAGACCACCGCCTACGTTTTCCGCGACGCCGACCACGCGGCCAAGCTCTTCAATCTGCAAGAGGTCGGCTACATCTACTCCCGCCTGACCAACCCCACCGTGTCCGCGCTGGCGAACCGGGTGGTGGCCCTTGAAGGCGGCGCGGGCGGCATCGCTTGTTCCTCGGGTCACGCCGCCCAGATCATGGCGCTGTTTCCGCTGATGCAGCCGGGACGCAACGTCGTCGCCTCGACCAAGCTTTACGGTGGCACGATCCAGCAGTTCTCGAACACGATCCGCAAGTTCGGCTGGTCGGCAAAGTTTGTCGACTTCGACGACCCCAAGGCGATCGAGGCCGCCATCGACGCCGACACCCGCGCCCTGTTCTGCGAGACGATCTGCAACCCCGGCGGCGCGCTTTCCGACCTGCCCGCCATTGCCCGCGTGGCGAACCAGGCCCACATTCCGCTGATCGTCGACAACACCACGGCCAGCCCCTACCTCTGCCGCCCCATCGAACACGGTGCGACCCTCGTCGTCCACTCGGCCACCAAGTACCTGACCGGGAACGGCACCGTCACTGGAGGGATCGTGGTCGACTCAGGGAAATTCGACTGGTCCAGGGACGACAAGTTCCCCTCCCTCTCCCAGCCGGAACCGGCCTACCACGGCCTAGTCTTTCACCCGACGCTGGGGAACATGGCCTTCACCTTCCACTCCATCGCCATCGGTCTGCGTGACCTTGGCATGACCATGAACCCGCAAGGCGCGCATTACACCCTGATGGGGATCGAGACGCTGGCCCTGCGGATGGACCGACATCTCCAGAACGCGCAGATCGTCGCAGAATGGCTGGAGCAGGACCCGCGCATCGGCAAGGTCACCTATCCCGGCCTGAAGTCGTCGCCCTATCACAACCTGGCCAAGATGATCACGCCCAAGGGCCCAGGGGCGCTTTTCACCTTCACCGTGAAGGGAGGCTACGAATCCTGCGTCAAGCTGATCGACAATGTGAAGCTGTTCAGCCACGTCGCGAACCTGGGCGACACGCGGTCTTTGATCATTCACCCGGCTTCGACCACGCACCGCCAGCTGAGCGAGGACGCCCAAGTCAAGGCCGGGGCCGCGCCAGATTCGGTGCGGGTGTCGATCGGGATCGAGGACGTGCGCGATATCATCGCCGACCTGGATCAGGCCCTCGCCAAGGCTACGGACTGACACCGGACCCCGTCGCGTGGCCTCCCTAGGGGGCGCCCAGCGGCGGGGCGACGAACATTCCCTCTGGCAGCGGGTCCAGCCAGGCAATGCTGGCCCGCGCCGAGACGGGCTGACCCGGCTTCCAGTCCAGGTCAAGTTGCATCGGACGACAGATCTCTCGCACCGGTTCGGCGGCGCAGGCATCCGCAACGGCAACGAGCGCGGCCCGAAGTGCGGCCTCTGGGCTGGCGGTTCCTTCGGCCCCGGCGTCCAGGTTCAGCCGAACGACGTCCGAGCGCAGGACATGCGCGGCAAGATCGGGAAGCTCGAACCCCTCGTCCTTGAGACGATAGACCAGTTGGATCTGGAACAGCCCCGTTCCCTGCACCAGATCGATACTCCCCTCGACCACCCGGGCCGATTGCACCGCACAGTCCTGTGCCAATGTTTCCAGCAGGATCGGACACAGCCCTTCGGCCACTTCCAAAGCGCGGATGTCAGCAAGGACCTGAAAGAACGCGGGCTCGGGCAGCTTCTCGCCTTCGGCCAGAAGGGTGTCCAGCTGCGCCAGGCGCTGCACGTTCACCGTGCGCCCGGGGACAAAACGGTCTTGCGCCAGATAAGCCTCGACCTCATCCTGACGGATCAGCCCACCTGTCGGAGAAATCATCCAGCTTTGCCGCGCGGGGGCAGGCGCAGCTTTGGCGGCGGCAACCAGTTCGACAGGCGCGGACTTTGGCAGCGACTGCCAGTATTGCCAACCTGCCGCACCAAAGCCCACGGCCATCAGAAGCACACCGCATCCGATCAGAAGACGCAGCATCAGAACTGCACCCCCTGGCGTAGCGTTTCCAGGTTTCCGAAAGCGAAGCTGGTCGCGATGGCCCTAACACGGGCGGCAAAATCTTCGCCCGCGGCGACCTGGCCAGTGATCTCGACGTAGGCGTCCTGGGTCATCCGGATGCGCCCGCCCTGGATTGAGGCATAGACCGCCTTTGGCTCCGCTTCTCCGGGTTGGGGCCCGACAACCGAGATCGTGCCGCCAAAGCCAGCCCGCGTTTCATCCGCCCTGATGCCGAAGCTGTCGCGGAACCAGGTATTGTAGGCGGCAATTCTGTCCTGCATGGCGGCAAAGTCGGACTCTGCTTCTGCCTTGGACGACGCTGTGCCATTCGTGAGGACCTCGAAGAACCGGTGACCGGGGTTCAGAGCATAGGCGGGCTGGATTCCGCAGGCGGCGAGATCTGCATCGGGCAGCACTTCAACCGGAACCACGGGATCAAGGTTGGCAACCCCGGAGTGTGTGCCACCCAGCAGGATGACCCGCTCGATCCGCGCGCCGGGCACCAGATGGATGTTCCAGATCCGGTTGCGGACAAAGCTCTCCAGCACCAAGTAGACCGGAGCCCGGGTTTCGGTCACCGCGACGTCGTAAACCTCATACGCCAGTTCCGCAGGGGGTCCGACCTGAGCGACCCCGCCCTCGCGGTACAGATTGACGAAGGTCTGCACGGCGGCTGCCAAGTCGCCGTCGTTGTAGGTCAGGATCGGCAGATCAAGATCGGTCATCCCTGCTGTGGCATGACCGACCGTCGTTCCCTGCATCGGCGGGGTAAACCTGCATCCGGAAATCGGCCGGATCGTCATCAGTTCGGCCGGGGAATCCGCGCCCACCTGCGTCGTATAGCCATCGATCACGTCCTTGATGAACACGGCTCGATTGCCGGCCATCGCCGCGATCGGGCCAGTGACCTGAAGCCCGTCGGGGTCATCGCGCAAGAAATCCGTCGGCGTATCGCCAGAGCCCGCGGCCATGCCGGAGAAACCGCCGATCATCGTGCCATCCAGGGTATCCAGCACCTTGGCGGGCAGAATCCCCTCGAACGCGCGCGGACCAAGCGTGACCACAAGCGTGACGCCAAGCATGACGGCACCGACGATCAACATGCTGATCGGCCCGCGGATCATGGAAACTGCTCCTGCCTTCTTACTTGGACGCCACCTTGCCCGGCGACTTGGGCCAAATCATGACGGAAACCGGCGGAATCCTTGCAAATTCCGCCGGTTGAGTGGCAGTTGTGCTGACTAGTCCGTGATTTCCCAGGTGACGGCCACGTTGGCGACCATGCCCAACTCGCCTCCCACCACCGGCACGGGCGAGGCCGCGACCGCGTCACGGTACATCGGTGCCGGATCGGTCATCGCGCCCGCATCCGTGATCGACATCACCTGCCCCAGCTTGACCCCCGCGGCATTGGCCAGCAACTCGGCTTTGGCTCGTGCATCCGCCACCGCTTCTTTCCGGGCCTCCTTATATGCCGGTTCGGGGTCGGCCAGACCAAAAGTCATCCCGTTCAGGGTGTTGGCCCCGTCGGCCACCGCCGCATCCAGGATGGTCCCGGTCGTGTCCAGCGCCCGCACCCGTACAGTCAGCATGTTGGAGGCGACATAGCCCGAGATCGTCGGGGT
Source organism: Paracoccaceae bacterium (assembly GCA_031412255.1). Taxonomy (GTDB): domain Bacteria; phylum Pseudomonadota; class Alphaproteobacteria; order Rhodobacterales; family Rhodobacteraceae; genus Tabrizicola. Next base: position 3,744 of record JANOCQ010000314.1, read on the forward strand.
TGCGCTGTCATAGCCCGTCCAGTTCGGGTTGATCGACAGGTTCGAGGTCTGCATGTCCCGCGCTTCCACCCCCGAGCCGGTCAGGCGCGCGATCACCGCATCGGTCGCCTTGGAATTCTCGGCCAACGCCTCGGCGGCGGTGGCACCTTGGGTGGTCACGCCGATCATAAGCGTCGCCATGTCGGGCGCTGCCTCGACGGTGCCGGTGCCCGTCACGCTGACGGTGCGAGACAGGTCCTCGGCGTGGACAGGGGCGACCAGCGGCAGGGCCATCGCGGTGGACAGGATCAGGGCTGACAGAACACGCATGTGGGTCTCCTTCGGTTTACGTGACATTTCGCAGTTGTGACGCGCGCCGCAACGACTTCCTTGGCCCTTTTCCTTCCCTTCGGCGAAAAGCTGCTTTAGTACTGCGGCCTAAGGCTGGGGCACGTTCCAGCACATCCAGAATCCGTGCTAGACCCGCGACATGAAACCGACATTTGCACTCGACCTGACCCGCGAGACCATTGGGCTCTTGCACCGGACGCCAAAAGGCTGGCTGTCGATCGGAGAAGTTGCCTTCGATGCACCCGATTTGCCCGAGGCGATGGATTACCTGCGCAAGACGGCACTTGGGCTGTCGCCGCTGGGGGTCGCAACCAAGCTGGTCCTGCCGAACAGTCAGATCCTGTACACCGAAGTCCACGCGCCCGGCCCCAGCCGCGATGACAAGCGCCGCCAGATCGCCACTGCACTGGAGGGCCGCACGCCCTATCCCGTCGAGGATCTGGTCTTCGACTGGTCCGGCAAGGGTGCGACCGTCAAAGTGGCCGTCATCGCCCGCGAAACCCTGGAGCAGGCGGAAAGCTTTGCCGTCGAGCACCGGCTGAACCCGGTCTCCTTCGTTGCGGTCCCCGAGGACGGAGCCTTTGTTGGCGAACCCTGGTTCGGCCCCACGGCCGCCTCGGTCTCGATCCTGGCCGAGGACGAGACCGTGGATCGCGACCGCGAGCCGGTGGCCATCCTGCACCGGGAACTCCCCAAAGCGGAGTCTGCGACAGTTGCTCCCGTGCCGGAGCCCGAGCCGGAGTTGGAGCCGGAGCCGAAGCCCGATACAGCATCGGCGCCTCCTGCCGACGACGACCTTCCTGGTCTTGAAGAAGCGCTGAACGCAGAGCTGACGGACGAATCCGCAGCAAGCATCGCCCCGTCCAGCCCCCCGCCGGTCATCGACCTGATCGAAGACGTCGTGGACGACGAGCCCCTGCTGGAACCCGAAGCAACGCTTGCCCGGGAAGCTGCCGCCGAGCCGGTTGTCGCCACTCCAGACCCCGAGCCTGCCGAGCCCGTCCAGGTCCCCGCCGCTGTCATCGCGGCCCCGGAGGTCGAAGAAGCGCCCTTCGCCCATGTCACCGATACCTCGGCCTTCCCGGACGGCGATGATCTCCCCACCTCTGCCTCGGCGCGGAAGGCCGTGGTCGAAGACATCTCAGATGACATTCCGCCCGCACCATCCTCGGCCGCGATGCTGGCTTTTGCCAGCCGCCGCAACGCCGCCGCGGACAGCGCAGCCCGTCCCATCGACGGGGTGACGCGCGCGGGACCCCCGCCAACCGCTGCCAAACCCGTGCCCGCGGCGCGACCTGCCAACGGCAAGGGCTTCTCCAGCCTCGTGACCGCGCCGTCTATTCCGGGGACCCGCGCCAAGCCGAAGCTGAAGGGCAACGACATTCCGCGTCCCGCCATCGGCGGGCCCACCACCGTCAAATCGCCCGCCCGTCCCGGTGGGACCTTCGGCACTATGGCCCCGGCCAAGAAGCGGACCGGCACTGTCTTCATGGTAATGGTGGCACTCCTGCTGCTGTTTCTTGCCCTTGTCGCCGCTTGGGCCTCGTACTTCGTCGGCGGCGGTGGGGCGACGACCGAAGACTCGGCCGCCCTGATCGAAGCCGTGCCCGGCGTTGACGACGAGATGCTCGCCGACATGCAGGACCCCGTGGGGATGACCGACCCGATCCCCGAGGCGGACGGTGTCGCGGCGGCCAGCGTGGACGAGCTTGCGACCGAAAGCCTGCCGGTGAACATGGGCGGAGATCCGGCGGCTGTCGCCGACCCGGCGGAAGATGTGCCCGCCGAAGTCACGGCCGCCGACGTGGAAGTGCCCGAGACCGAAGTGGCGGCCGCCGAGCCCGCGCTAGAGCCCGCACCCGAACCGGCCCCCGAACCGGCACCTGCCACTGCGGTCGTCACCGATGTGTCGGCCGCCTCTGCCCCGGTCGAGGATCAAGACGAGATCTTCCTGTCGGCCATGGATGCTCCGCCTCCGGCGCTTGATGCACTTGCGCTTCCCGCTCTTGCCGAGACCCGCGACAGCCTGCCCGACCCCGTCATGCCGCCCCCCGCTCCGGGGACAGTCTACCAATTCGATGCGAACGGGCTGCTGAAACCGACGGCCGACGGGATCATGAGCCCCGAGGGCGTCTTCCTGATCGCCGGAAAGCCGCCGCTGTTGCCGCCCGTCCGCAGTGAAGCCGCGGCCGCCGCCGCTCTGGCTGCAACACCCGTCGCGCCGCCTGTTTCCGCTGCTGCTGCTCCAGGCGGGACCGCTTCGCCCGCCGATGCTTCTCTGGTAACCGCCGGTGACAGCGCACCCGCCGTGGATCTTCCCGCAGCCGATCCCGCCATGGCCGGCTTCCGACCCCGGCCCAGACCCGAGGGCATTGCGCCCGCCGCAGCCGACGACGCCGCTCTTGCGCCAGAGATCGCGACCGAGTTCGCTGGTTTCCGCCCCCTTCCGCGCCCTGCCAGCGTCACCGCTGCTGCCGCGGCCGCCGCTCCGACCGAAACAGCGGATCTGGGCGCACAGGCGGCCTCCCTGACCGCCCAGGCCGAGGCGAAGCTTGCCGAAGCCGCCGCAATCGAAGCGCAAAACCCTTCCATTGTCGCGATTTCCATGCGCCCGGCAGCCCGGCCGAACGACTTTTCGGGCGCTGTCGAAGCCGCCGTGGCCGCCGCCGTCCGCGAACCCGCCCCAGAGCCCGAGGTCGAGGTCGCCGCCGCTGTTCCGGAAGCGAAGCCGGAGGAAATCGACGAGTTGGATGAGCCGGAGACGGCCCGCGCCGCTCCGGCGATCCCGACCAAGGCCAGCGTGGCCAAGCAGGCGACGTTTGCGAATGCGATCAACCTGTCGAAGATCAACCTGATCGGAACCTATGGCACCGACTCGCGCCGCTACGCGCTGGTCCGCCAATCGAACGGGAAGTACAAGAAGGTCAAGGTTGGCGACAAGATCGACGGCGGTACGGTGAAGGCCATCACCGAGACCGAGGTCCGCTACCAGAAGGGCGGCCGCCTTGTCAGTCTGAAGATGCCCAAGGCCTGAACCTGTCCACGCGGGACAGGCAAGGCATTTGCCATAGAAACAACGGCTTGACGGTAGGCGTTACCCCTTCGGCAACCGTTGTGGGGGTAGACGTCGCCGCTCTGTGTGCGACCCGCCATGTGAAGACCACGAAGCAGCGCGTCAGGCTCCTGCAGCCACGCCGGCTTCGGCAAAGGTCAGCATCCCGGAGTGGCATGCCACGGCCCCTTGCACCACGCCAATCGCCAGTGCAGCACCCGAGCCTTCGCCCAGCCGCAGGCCAAGCGACAGCAGCGGCTCCTTGCCCAGCTTTTCCAACAGCCGCGCATGGGCGCCTTCGGCGCTTTGATGCCCCGCCATGCAATGGTCCAGCGCCCCCGGCGCCGCCTTTTGCAGCACGGCGGCGGCGGCACAGGCGATGAAGCCGTCCAGAATCACCGGTACCCGGCCCATCCGGGCACCAATGTAGGCACCCGCCATTGCCGCGATCTCGCGACCGCCAAGGCAGCGCAGGACCTGCAACGGGTCGCCCAGCAGCGCCTTGTGCCGCTCCAGACCAGCCGCGATGGCGGCTTCCTTGCGACGAAGGCCCTCGTCGTCCACCCCGGTCCCGCGCCCGGCCCAGCCAACACCGCCAAAAAGCGCCGTGGCGATGGCGGCGGCGGAGGTGGTATTGCCGATCCCCATCTCTCCGGCGACGAACAGGTCCGCCTCCAGATTGACCGCGTCATAGCCCTGACGCATCGCGTCGATGACCTCGTCCTCGGTCATCGCGGGAGCTTCGGTGAAGTCCTTCGTCGGGCTGTCAAGCTCCAGCGCATGGACGTCCAGCTTTGCTCCAAAGGCACGGGCGAGCTGATTGATCGCGGCCCCGCCATGGGCAAAGTTCGCCACCATCTGCGCGGTCACTTCCGCAGGGAAGGCAGAGACGCCCTTGGCCGTAACGCCATGATTTCCGGCAAAGATCACGATCTGAGGCTTTTCGGCCGTGGGCTTGTCGGTCCCCTGCCAGCCGCCCATCCAGATTGCCACCTTCTCCAGCCGCCCCAGCGCCCCCGGCGGTTTGGTCAGCTGGCCGTTCCGCGCCTCGGCAGCAGCGATGGCTACCGCATCGGGCGCAGGAAGCTTCGCCAGCATCGCATGGACATCGGCAAGGGACTGGAACGGCATCATCTTCTCCGGATTGCACCTTTTCGCATCCGGGGCTACCCCATGGGCTACGCCAACGCCAGCCGGGATAAGCCGCTTTGACCCCAATCCGCGACATCACCACCCAGCTGCCACGCGACCTTCTGTCCGCATTCGCGCTGCTGTCGCGCCTGCCCCTGCCCAACCACCTGGCGACCGGGGCGGCCTCTGCCTGGGCCTGGCCGCTGGTCGGCGCGGTGCTGGGCACCTTTGGAGCGGCGCTTGCGGCGGCTGCGCTGTGGCTGGGTGTCACGCCAGGGCTCACGGCAGTCCTGGTCCTGGCCCTCTCCGCGATGCTGACCGGCGGGCTGCACGAGGACGGGCTGTCGGACACCGCCGACGGGCTTTACGGCGGATGGACCAAGGCGCGGCGGCTGGAGATCATGAAGGACAGCCGGGTCGGAAGCTACGGTGTCCTGGCGCTGGTGCTTGTGACGCTGGCGCGCTGGTCGGCGCTGACCGCAGTTCTGGTCTATGGTCAGAACGGGGGCGACCACTGGGCGGCGCTGATTGCCACCGGTGCCCTCTCGCGCGCCCCGATGGCGCTGATGATGGCGCTCCTGCCCAATGCGCGGGGCGAGGGCCTGAGCCATGCCACCGGTCGGCCAAGCGCCACCACCGCGCTGGTTGCTCTGGTCCTTGCCGCTGGAATTGCCGTGGCCCTGACCGGTTGGACTGCCGTGTCACTGGTCTTTGCGGCGCTGACGGCCGCGATCCTGCTGGCGTTCCTGGCCCTGCGGAAGGTCGGGGGTCAGACCGGCGACATCCTTGGCGCCGCGCAGCAACTGGCAGAGGTTGCCTGCCTTTCGGTCCTTTCCGCACGGGTCTGAGGCCCTCTGCCTGCCAAGGCGCACAATGTCTCTGCAAGGCCCGGGCTGGTCACCCTCTGGCCTTTGCGCCCGGCCCGCGATACATGGGCCGGGAGAGCTTGCGAGGCACCCCCCATGTCCGAATTTTCCGACGCCATTTCTTCCACCGAAGAGATCATCGAGGACGCCCGCAATGGGCGGATGTTCATCCTGGTGGACCACGAGGACCGTGAGAACGAAGGCGACCTCGTCATCCCGGCACAGATGTGCACGCCGAATGCGATCAACTTCATGGCGATGCACGGTCGTGGGCTGATCTGCCTGGCCCTGACATCCGAGCGGGTTGACCAACTTGGTCTGCAACTGATGGACCGCAAGAACTCCAGCCGCCATTCCAGCGCCTTCACGCTGTCGATCGAGGCGGTGGAAGGGATTTCGACCGGAATCTCAGCCGCCGACCGCGCGAGGACAGTATCGGTCGCGACCGACCCCTCGAAGGGCGCGGCTGATATTGCCAGCCCCGGCCACATCTTTCCACTGCGCGCCCGCGATGGCGGCGTGCTGGTCCGCGCGGGCCACACCGAGGCGGCTGTGGATGTGTCCCGTCTGGCGGGGCTGAACCCGTCTGGCGTGATCTGCGAAGTGATGAACGATGACGGGACGATGGCCCGCCTGCCCGACCTGATCAAGTTCGGCCAGAAGCACGGGATCAAGATCGGCACGATCTCGGACCTGATCGCCTACCGCCGCAAGCATGACAACCTGGTCAAGGAACGTTCGGTCAAGGCGGTGTCTTCCGTCCACGGTGGCGACTGGCTGATGCGGGTCTTCGTTGACGACCTGCAGGGTGCCGACCATGTTGTGCTGACCAAGGGCGACCTTTCCACCCCTGAACCGGTGCTGGTGCGGGTCCATGCGCTGAACCCGCTGGAGGACGTTCTGGGCCTGGGCGAGGGCAGCGACCTGCCGGCCGCCATGCGGATCATCGCAACCGAGGGTCGGGGCGCGGTGGTTCTTCTGCGCGACACCACGATGAAGATGGTCGAGGATGGCGAACAGTCGCCGCAGACCCTGCGCCAGTATGGCATCGGCGCGCAGATCCTGTCGGCGCTGGGACTGTCGGCTATCACTCTGGTCACCAACTCGGTCCAGCCAAAGCTGGTCGGGCTGGAAGGTTATGACCTGACCATCGCGGGCACCCGCGCGCTGAAGGAATAGACCATGGCGACCGCCGAGACGCATTACACCCTGCCATTGCCCAGCTTTGACAAGCCCGTGAAGCTGCTGATCGTGGTGGCACCCTACTACAAGGACATCGCCGACAACCTCGTCGCCGGCGCCCGTGCGGTGGCGACAGCCTGCGGGGCCGAGGTGGAGTTGGTCGAGGTGCCCGGCGCGCTGGAGATCCCCTCGGCCATCGCGATGGCACAGCGGCTGGCCGACTATGACGCCTACGTGGCGCTTGGCTGCGTCATCCGGGGCGAGACCACGCATTACGACACCGTCTGCAACGATTCTTCCCGCGCAATCAGCCTGCTGGGACTGCAGGGCGCCTGCATCGGCAACGGCATCCTGACAGTGGAGAACCGCGCCCAGGCCGAGGTGCGGGCCGATCCGGCCGGACAGAACAAGGGCGGTGGTGCCGCTGCGGCGGCCTTGCACCTTGTGGCGCTTTCGCGCAAATGGGCCGGGAAATCCAAAGGGATCGGTTTCCGGGCATGACCACGGCCAAACGCGACGAAAAGCGCCAGATGAAATCAACGGCGCGGCTTTACGCTGTGCAGGCGCTCTTCCAGATGGAAGTCTCGGGCCAGACGGTCGAATCCGTCACGCGCGAATTCGAGACACACCGTTTCGGTGCGACCTATGACGAAGGCGAGTTTGCCGAAGGTGACGTGGATCACTTCCGCGCGGTCGTCGGGTCGGCCGTCAACTGGCAGGCGAAGATCGACCAGCTGACCGACCGCGCGCTGGTGGCGACCTGGCCCATCGACCGGATCGACCCCGTCCTGCGCGCGCTTTTCCGCGCCGCCGGAGGGGAACTGGTGGACATGGTCACCCCGCCAAAGGTTGCGATCACAGAATATGTCGACGTGGCCAAGGCCTTCTTCCCCGATGGCAAAGAGCCGAAGTTCGTGAACGCCGTTCTTGATCACATGGCGCGCGAGGCCAAGCCCGAGGCTTTCTGACGCGTCCAAGGATAGTCAGCACCCATGATGGAGCCGTTGCGATGCGCCTTCTGCCTTTTTTCGCGGCCCTTGCCATGACCGCCTGCACGGCCCAGGCCCAGGACCCAGCCGAAAGCCCGACCGGCGTCGAGTGGCAGCTTCTGGCCATCGACGGTCGGGTCGTCGACATCCCAGCCACCTTGACCCTGGGCGAAACCGGCGGCGTCGGTGGCAAGGCGCCCTGCAACAGCTACGGCGGCCAGAACAGGGCCACGCTTCCCGACATCCAGCTTTCCCCCCTGCGGGTGACGCGGATGGCCTGCGACAGGCTGGCGGACGAGCAGGTCTACCTCAAGGCCCTCTCCGCAATGACGCTTCTGGCGCAAGTGGACGAGCGCAGCCTTGTCCTGACCGGTCCGGACGGTAGCAGCATGGAATTTGCGCGCGATCTGATGAACAGCCTCACGCGCTGCACGACCTGCGCACCAAAGGACCAGCATTCGCCCTGACGGGGCTGGACGGCATCGCGGCGGCACCACATATCGGCACGACGTTCCCAGTTCCCGAGGTCCCATGTCCCGCCGTGCCGCCGTCGAAGCCTTTCTTGAGCGTCAGGGCGTCTCGCGCTTCCTGATTACCGTCATCCTGATCAACGCCGTCACTCTGGGATTGGAAACCGTCCCCGCCGTGATGGAGCGGGCAGGCGCGCTGATTCTGGCGATCGACCGGGTCTGCCTCGGCATCTTCGTGGTCGAACTGGTGTTACGGCTTTACGCGATGGGGCTGCGTTTCTTCCAATCGGGCTGGAATGTCTTCGATTTCGTCATCATCGCGACTTCGCTTCTTCCCGCGACGGGCAGCTTCTCGGTCTTGCGCGCCATGCGTGTCCTGCGGGTGCTGCGCGTGGTCTCGGCCGTGCCCTCGCTGCGCCGGGTGGTAGACGGGCTGGGCCGGGCGCTGCCGGGCATGGGATCGGTGTTTCTGCTGATCTTGATCATCTACTATATCGCCGCCGTGATGGCGACGAAGCTGTTCGGCTCCAGCTTCCCCCACTGGTTCGGAAGCCTTGCGTCCACGTCCTTCACCCTGTTCCAGATCATGACCCTGGAAGGCTGGTCGGGCGAGATCGTGCGTCCGGTAATGGAGGTCTATCCCTATGCCTGGGCATTTTTCGTCCCCTTCATCCTGATCACCACCTTCGCAGTCCTGAACCTGATCGTCGGCCTGATCGTCAGTTCGATGCAGGAGGCCGCGAGCGAAGCCGAAGAACAGCGCGACCAAGCCTTCGAAGCGAAGGTCATGGAACGGTTGACTGCGATCGAAGCAAAGCTGGACACCAGAAGCTGACGACCGGAAAGGTGGGCCATCCGTCCACCTTGCCTCAGCGACTGGCCTCGAACAACGCGGCCGCCCGGTCGAAGAAACGGGCGCGGGCCGCTGGGCCTTCCATCATGATCTCGTGCTCGGCGCCGGGATAAAGGTCTAGCTGCCCCGTTCCCCAGCCGGCCATCCGCAAGTGGATCGGCGGCATATCGACGACTTTCTCGGCAGTTCCCAGCGCACAGATCGTCGGCACCCTGGGCGCAGGCATCCGTGCCAGCGCCCCACATTCGGTCAGAGCGGCCTTCAGCCAGGCGATGGACGGCCCGCCAAGACCAAGTTCGGGCGCCTCCACGATCTGGCGCCGCATGTAGTCCCACATCGGTCGGTCGGTCGTCAGCACATTGCCCTCGAAGGGCTGGGTGACCAGATAGGCCTCGCCTCCCGTTGTCGGCGCATAGCGGTGCGCGATCCGGAAGGGCCGGGCAAATGCCCCGACAACCGAGGCGACCGGACGCAGCCAGGCCGCCATGGCGATCCCCCACATCGGAGCCGAGAAGACTGCGGCCTTGACAGGCACCCCGCGCATCAGCGCCCGCAGGCCGATGCACCCGCCCATCGAATGCGCCATCAGGTACCAAGGCTGTGGCAGGCCAGCGCGTGACGCCTCGGCCAACATGGCGTCCAGGTCCTGCTGGTATTCGGCAAAATCATCGATATGACCGACCATCCGATCCGGCAAAGCCCGGTCGGCAAGCCCTTGCCCGCGCCAGTCGATGGTGATGACCGAAAAGCCCCGCGCGGCCAGATCTCCGGCTGCGCGGCCATACTTCTCGATGCATTCTGTCCGACCGGGCAGAAAGAGCACCGTTCCCTTGTGGCCGGCGCTCCACCACGCCACGCGGATGCGGGCCGCGCCGGCCTGCAACCAGACGCAAGTCGCACCCGGCGGGCCGTCCGCCAGCGCCGCGTGGAACGGGGCTTGCAGGATCGCGGTGTCCTTCACCCCAGCACCGAACCAAGCTTCATCGCCACGCCCATCGACCCGTCGACCGACAGCTTGCCGGTCATGAAGGCCATCGTGGGATTCATCTGCCCGTCCAGGATCGCGCGGAAGACGTCGGCATCGGCCGTAAGGGTGACGTCGGCCTCTTCATCGCCGGCGCGGACACCCGTCGGGTCCAGCATGATGGCACCCTCGCCAGGAATGACGAACTTGGCCACGCCATCAAATCCACCCGAAAGTTTTGCGGACAACACCCGAACCGCCGCATCGATCATTTCGCTCATCACAAGTCTCCGGTTCGTGACCCTGGCGCCACTGGATATCTGGCGCGGATCGGTTACTTTCACGTTATGGGTCTCATCGCCATCATTCTCAATCGTATCGTTGCGGCACTGGTTCCGCTTTTCCTGACTTGTGCCGTCGCTTTCGCCGAGGATACCGCCAAGCTGGATGGTCTCTTCGGTCGACTGAAGACCGCCGAGGCGGCCGAAGCCGGGCGCATCGAGACGGAAATCTGGATCGAATGGTCGAAATCCGGCTCTCCGGCGATGGATCTCCTGCTCCAGCGCGGGAAAGATGCGATGAACCTGGGAGATGCCGGGCAAGCCATCGAGCATTTCACCGCCGTGATTGACCACTCCCCAGAGTTCGCCGAGGCCTGGAACGCGCGGGCCACCGCCTATTACATGGCGGGCGAATTCGGGCCTTCGGTCGCCGACATCGCCCATGTGCTGACCCTGAACCCCCGGCATTTCGGGGCGCTGTCGGGGCTTGCGATGATTCTCGAGGAAACCGGCAAGCCGGAGCGCGCGTTGGAGGTTTACAAGGCAGCCCTCGCCATCCATCCCCATCTTCATGGCGCGACCGAAGCGGTCGACCGCCTTGAGGTCGAGGCCGAGGGTCAGGAGCTTTAAGTCATGGACGCCCCGCGGCGGGTGACGGCGGTCCTCGGACCGACGAACACTGGCAAGACCCATCATGCGATCGAGCGGATGCTGTCGCACCGGACGGGCGTCATCGGCCTGCCGCTTCGGCTCCTTGCGCGTGAGGTCTATGACCGGATCGTCGCCAAGGTTGGCCCGTCCGTGGTGGCGCTTGTGACGGGAGAGGAGCGCATCGTTCCCGACCGCACCCAGTACTGGGTCTGCACCACTGAAGCGATGCCGCTGGAGATCGGCGCCGATTTCGTCGCGGTGGACGAGATCCAGCTTTGCGCCGACGCCGACCGGGGGCATGTCTTCACCGACCGTCTTCTGCGCGCGCGGGGACTGAACGAAACGCTGTTCCTCGGATCTGACACCATGCGCGGGGCCATCGCAGGCCTCGTCCCGCATGTGACCTTCCTCAAGCGTGACCGGATGTCGACGCTTGCATATGCCGGATCGAAGAAGATCAGCCGGATGCCCGCCCGCTCGGCCATCGTCGGGTTCTCGGTAGAAAACGTTTATGCCATCGCCGAGCTGATCCGCCGCCAGAAAGGCGGTTGCGCTGTGGTGATGGGCGCGCTAAGCCCCCGCACCCGGAACGCTCAGGTGGCGCTCTATCAAAACGGCGACGTGGACTACCTCGTGGCCACCGACGCCATCGGCATGGGCCTGAACCTTGACATCAGCCATGTTGCCTTCTCGTCGACCGCCAAATTCGACGGCCGCCGGATGCGCGCGCTTTATCCGCAGGAACTGGCCCAGATCGCCGGCCGCGCGGGGCGTCACACCGAGGACGGGACTTTCGGCGTCACCGGCGAGGCGCGGCCCTTTGACGAAGATGTCGTCGAGGCCATAGAGACCCACCGCTTTGCGCCGGTGAAGAAGCTGCACTGGCGCAACGAAGCGATGGATTTCGGGTCTGCCGACCGACTGATTCGCAGCCTCGAGGCGCCCACCCATAACGAATGGCTGACCCGCGCACGCGATGCCGACGATGTGCTGGCGCTCAAAGCCTTGTCCGCGATGCCCGAAGTGCAGGACAAGCTGATCGAACCAAAGCGCGTGCAGCTTCTGTGGGACGTTTGCCGCATCCCGGACTTCCGCTCCTCCTCCGGCCCCGAACACACCACGCTTCTGACCCGGATCTTCGAATTTCTGGTCGGCCGTGGCCTGGGTGGCGGTCGCATCCCCTCGGACTGGCTGGCGACCGCAATCAAGCGCATCGACAAGACCGACGGCGACATCGACACTTTATCGCGCAGGCTGGCCTATATCCGCACCTGGACCTACGTCACCCAGCGGAAAAACTGGGTCGAAGACGAAAGCCATTGGCGGGATGAAACGCGCGCTGTAGAAGACCGCCTGTCGGATGCGCTGCATGCGGCGCTGACGCAACGATTTGTCGACCGGCGGACCTCTGTCTTGCTCCGCCGGTTGAAGCAGAAGGAGGCTCTGGTGGCCGAAGTGAATGACAAGGGCGAAGTGACGGTCGAAGGCGAATTCGCCGGGAAACTGGAGGGCTTCCGCTTCAAGCAGGATGCCTCGGCGACGCCCGATGCCGCCCGCACGCTGGCCCAGGCCGCGATCCAGGCGCTGAAGCCGGAATTCCACCTGCGCGCCGACCGTTTCTACAACGCACCGGACACGGAACTCGACTTCACCGAACAGGGCGGCCTCATGTGGGGCACCAATGCGGTGGGCAAGCTGGTCAAGGGCGCCGAGGCTGCGAAACCCTCGGTCGAGGCCTTCGTGGACGAAGAAGCAGGCCCCGAGGTGGTGGAAAAGGTCCGCCGCCGCCTGCAGCACTTCATCGACCGCAAGGTCGCCGCCCAGTTCGAGCCTCTGCTCGCCATGGCCCGCGATGAGGCCTTGACCGGCCTTGCCCGCGGCTTCGCCTTCCGCCTGTCCGAGGCGATGGGCGTCCTGCCGCGCGAGGCGGTGGCCAACGAAGTGAAGGAACTGGACCAGGAGGCGCGTGGTGCCTTGCGCAAGCACGGCGTCCGCTTCGGCCAGTTCACGATCTTCCTGCCCGCCCTGCTGAAACCCGCGCCCACGCGCCTGCGCCTGGTGCTCTGGTCGCTGTGGAACGGCCTGAAGGAATTCCCCGAATCGCCGCCCCCCGGGCTGGTGACGATCCCGAACGTCGCCGAGGTGCCGAAGCAGCACTACACCTTGGCCGGCTATCACCCCGCAGGCACCCGTGCGATCCGCATCGACATGCTGGAACGCCTGGCCGACATCCTGCGGCAAAAGGACAGCCGCGCCGGCTTCGAGGCCACGCCCGACATGCTGTCGATCACCGGCATGACGCTGGATCAGTTCGCCGACCTGATGGCGGGCCTGGGCTACAAGGGTGAAAAAGCGGAACGCGCCAAGGTGAAAGCCGCTGACGCCGCGAAGGCCCCGGAAATCTCCGCTGAAGCCGCAGCTGCCATCGCGGCCGGGGTGCCGATCCCCGAGGAAGTCTCGATCCTTGCCCCGCCTCCCGAACCGGAAGCCGAACCTGCTGCACCCGAGATGGAGGCCTTCTACACCTTCACCTGGGCGCCGAAGCCCCGCCCCCGCCCCGAACGTGCCCCCCGGCCCGAGCGGAAGGAAGGCGATGCGCCCCGCGCGCCGCGTGGTGATCGTCCGCAGGGAGATCGCCCGCAAGGCGAACGTCAGGGCGACCGGCCCAAGGGGGATCGTCCTCAGGGTGATCGTCCCCAAGGCGACCGTCCCCAGGGCGACCGCCCGCAAGGGGATCGCCCGCGCGGCGACCGCCCCAAAGGCGACCGTCCGAAGGGCGACTACAAGGGCGGCAAGCCCCCGCGCGACGACCGGCAGAAGTCCTACGAGGCCCGCCCGCCCCGGCCCGAAAAGCCAATCGATCCCGACAACCCTTTTGCGGCCCTTCTCGCCCTCAAGGGCAAGGTCTGATTGGCCGGGCCCTCGGGCAAACCCGATCCAGCCGCTGCCCAAAGGGTGCGGCTGGACAAGTGGCTCTGGCAGGCCCGGTTCTTCAGATCGCGCACCCTCGCCGCCGGGGTCATTGCCGAGGGCCACGTCCGCGTCAACGGCACCCGCATCAGCCGACCGGGCCGGGATGTGGGTGCGGGCGACACGCTGACCTTTCCGCAAGCCAACCGTATCCGGGTCATCCGCATCCTGGCGCTTGGGATCAGGCGCGGCCCGGCAATAGAGGCGCAGGCGCTCTATCTCGACCTCGATCCGGGGTCATCTGACCCGGACAGCCTTGAATGATCTGCCCGCCTGCTCTAGCTAGACCCAAACGCTTCGCACCAAGGCCACGCCCATGACCTACGTCGTCATCGACAACTGCATCGCCTGCAAGTACACCGACTGCGTCGAGGTCT
>JANOCQ010000315.1:0-4424 GCA_031412255.1 Paracoccaceae bacterium
GTCATAGCGCTTGGCGTCGGCGTGCTTTTTCGGGTCCTTGTCATAGACCCCGTCCACCTTGGTGCCCTTGAAGATCGCCTGACACGCCATCTCGCTGGCACGCAGCGTTGCAGCCGTGTCGGTGGTGAAATACGGATTCCCGGTGCCGGCGGCAAAGATGCAGACCCGCTTCTTCTCCAGATGCCGCACGGCGCGACGGCGGATGTAGGGCTCACAGACCTGGTCCATCGGGATCGCGGAGATGACGCGGGTGAAGACCCCAATCGACTCCAGAGCGGACTGCATCGCCAGCGCGTTCATCACGGTTGCCAGCATCCCCATGTAGTCGGCTGTCGTCCGCTCCATCCCCTGGGCCGAGCCCTGCAGCCCTCGGAAGATGTTGCCGCCGCCGATCACCATGCAGATCTCGACCCCCAAGTCTCGGACCGACTTCACCTCTTCGGCGATCCGCGCCACTGTGGGCGGGTGGAGGCCATAGCCCTGGTCCCCCATCAGCGCCTCGCCCGAAATTTTCAGCATCACGCGGCTGTATTTGGTGGCTGTCTCCGGCATGGGACCCCTGCATATCGTTTTCTATTTGGACTAGGCCCCAAAATGTCGCAAAACCGCGGCAGGTTCAACGGGAGATCGGCAGTGAGGATCGACAGCATCTCACGGGAGGCGCCCGTGCTGCTTGCAGGCCCCACGGCCAGCGGTAAATCCGCTCTTGCAATGGAGCTGGCGGCGCGGGACGGGCGGCTGATCGTCAACGCCGACGCGCTGCAAGTCTATCAGAACTGGCGGATCCTGACCGCCCGCCCCTCGCCCGAAGACGAGGCCGCATTGCCCCATGCTTTGTATGGGCATGTCCCCCGCACAGGGTCGTATTCGGTAGGGCATTGGCTGCGCGACGTCAGTCCGCTTCTAGGCCGACCCCTGGTTGTCGTGGGCGGCACCGGGCTGAATTTCAACGCCCTGACGCGTGGCCTTGCCGCAGTTCCCGAGGTGCCACCTGATGTTCGGGCCGAGGCTGACCACCGCCGCGCCGTCGAGGGGCATTCGGGTCTTCTCGCAGAACTGGATGCTGCGACGGTCGCGCGGATCGACCCGCAGAACCCGGTGCGCGTCCAGCGCGCATGGGAGGTCTGGCGCGCAACCGGACGGGGTCTTGCATCCTGGCAGGACGAAACGCCACCGCCGCGTCTGCCGCTTGCCAAGGCCGTGGCGCTGGTGCTGATGCCGGAAGCCCCTTGGATCAAGGCCAGAATCGACCTTCGCTTCAAGCAGATGCTGGCGGAGGGGGCACTGGATGAAGCCAGGGCAAACATGGCAGGATGGGACCCCAAGCGGCCGTCATCGAAGGCCATCGGAGGGCCAGAACTGATTGCGCATCTGAGTGGTGAACTGGCACTGGAGGCAGCGGTTGAAGCCGCCACTCTCGCCAGCCGACAGTATGCCAAACGGCAGCGCACCTGGTTCAGATCGAACATGAAGGGGTGGCGAACGCTTTCCGTTCCGTGACAACGACTTGCACCCAGACGTTACTGCGATTTCTCAGTTATCCACAGGCTTTTACACAGAAAAAAGGAACATCAGTGGGTAAGTCGTCCCGCTTGTCGCGAAAACCGCTTGGGTCGCGCTCACCCGCCTGCTTTAATTGCGTGGCCAGTGCCTCTGCCACGGGATCTGCCCAATATGTTGAAGTCCTCGTCTGTATCGCAATTGCGCCTCGTCGCGATTCCTCGCCTTGCCGCAGGCGGTCGCTGGCGGGTGGAGGCAATGCGATCGCTGTCCGAACCCTGCCTGCTTTGGTTCACCAAGGGCCAGGGTCGCATCACGATATCGGGGGTGACGCGCGGCTACACGGCACATAATGCGGTCTTCATCCCTGCGGGCGTCATGCATGGTTTCGAGGCGGGAGCGCAGGTGTTTGGTACGGCGGTCTTCTTTGGCCGCTATCCGAAGGTGGTTTTACCAAAGTCCGCTCTGCATCTGCGCATTCGCGAAGTCCACGCCCAGCAAGAGGTCAACGTTCTGCTTGATTCGATTCTTCGCGAAGTCGAAAGCGATACACCGGCGCATGAACGGGCCACCGAGGCCTATGTCGGACTTCTCGGTGTGTGGCTCGAGCGGCAAGCAAAGAAGGCAGACCCGCTGGAAAGTCCGCGACAGGATGCGACCCGGCGACTCGTCGCGCGCTATACTTCCCTGCTGGAGCGAAACTTCCGCACCGGGATGAACGTGGCCGACTTTGCCGCCGCCCTTGGCGTGACGCCCACGCACCTGACACGCTGCTGCAATTCCGCTTGCGGTCGCCCGGCCAGCGCGCTGCTGCAAGACCGCAGGATATTCGAAGCCCGCAAGCTTCTGGCCGAGACGAAAATCCCCGTTGGCAAGATTGCCGAGCAGCTCGGTTTCAATTCGCCCGCCTACTTTACGCGGGCTTTCCAGCACCTCACCGGGAAATCGCCGTCGGCCTTCCGTCGGGCCGGGTAAAGCGCATTTGCCCGTCACGTAAGAGAATCGACAGGAAGATGTCGTTTTTGGCTGCCAACCGTCGAAACCAGTCGTTGACGCAAGATCGAAAAAGGTGCGCAATAGGCACGGGGGTGCGCAGCTCGCGCAGGCTGATAGCGGTGGCACGACCATCTCGTCCGCCAAGGTTCTGCGTCGCCACAACCAATGAAAAAGAACCTGACAGGGAGACAAGTATGAAAGACATGATCCAGGAGGCCGAGGTGCACTCGGCCGCTACGATGTACGTGGCCGAGTATGCCGAAGGCAAGCTGAGCCGCCGCGAATTTCTCACCCGCACCACCGCACTGGGCCTGTCGGCTGCCGCTGCCTACGGGCTGATCGGTCTGCACGCCCCGGCCCAGGCACAAGAGGCAAAGGTCGGCGGAAAGATTCGCGTGGCGATGGAAGTGAAGGGCACCAAGGACCCGCGTCTGACTGACTGGCCGCAGATCGCCAACATCTATCGCGGCTGGCTGGAATACCTGGTCCAGTACAACAACGACGGCACCTTCGAAGGCCGCCTCCTGGAAAGCTGGGAAGCCAACGCCGACGCGACCCAGTACACCCTGAAAGTCCGTCCGGGCGTCACCTGGAACAACGGCGAGCCCTTCACCGCCGATGACGTGGTGCGCAACTTTGCCCGCTGGACCGACGGCAACGTGGAAGGCAACGCGATGGCCTCGCGCTTCACGGGCCTGGTCGACGAAGCCACCAAGACGATACGTGAAGGTGCAGTGGTCAAGGTCGACGATTCAACTGTTCAACTGAACCTGACCGCGTCCGACATCGCGATCGTGGCGAACCTGTCCGACTACCCGGCAGCGGTTGTCCACGCGTCCTTCCAGGATGGTCAGGACCCGGCCTCGAACCCGATCGGCACGGGCCCCTATATCCCGCAGGAAGTCGCCGTCGGCCAGAAGGCGATTCTGGTCCGTGCCCCGAACCACACCTGGTGGGGAGGCACCGCGCCGCTGGACGAGATCCACTATGTGGACTTCGGTACCGACCCGGCCGCCATGGTCGCGCTCTTCTCCTCGGACGAGGTGGACGCGAACTATGAATCGGTCGGTGAATTCATCGACATCCTCGATGGCATGGGCCTGGTGAAGGAAGAGCTGGTCACCGCATCGACCATCGTGGTTCGGATGAACTCGTCCTCGGACCTCTACAAGGACAAGGCCGTACGGTCTGCGGTCCAGCTGGCCGTCGACCCGAAGGTCGTGCTGGAACTGGGCTACAACAACCTCGGCAAAACCGGCGAAAACCACCACGCCTTCCCGATCCACCCCGAGTACCCGACGCTACCGCCGCAGGTCATCAATCCGGCAGGGCTGGCCCCGGCACTGGAAGCGGCCGGACTGAAGGACACCGAGTTCGAAGTGATCTCGCTGGACGATGGCTGGGAAGCGGCGACGACCGCTGCGGTTCAGGCCCAGCTCAAGGACGCCGGCATGAACATCAAGCACACGGTCATGCCGGGCTCGACGTTCTGGAACGACTGGCAGAAGTACCCCTTCTCGTCCACGACCTGGAACCACCGCCCGCTCGCCGTCCAGAACATGAGCCTTGCCTACACCTCGACCGGCTCGTGGAATGAGACCGCGATGGCGAACCCCGAGTTCGACGCGCTGATGACGCAGGCTCTGGCAATCGCCGATGCCGACAAGCGTCGTGAGCTGATGGTGGGCATGTGCACGATCCTTCAGCAGGAAGGCTATATCATCAATCCGTTCTCGCGGTCGCTGTTCAGCCACCACAAGGATGGCTTTGCGGGTCTGGCCCACCACCCCGCCTTCGAGCACCATCACTACAAGTGGTCGATGGTCTGATAGCCTAGATCGCCGAGAACTAAGAAGGGGCGCGCCTGTCGCGCCCCTTCCCGGGGGCTTTTTCCAAAATCGAGGGGACCGGCATGGGATTGTTCGTGC
>JANOCQ010000316.1:0-27599 GCA_031412255.1 Paracoccaceae bacterium
CGGCGTCGATCACCAGCACCCAGTTGGAGTTGACGATCAGCGGGTCCTCGGCGCCCGACTTCAGCATCGAGGGGTGCGGCTTCATCCCCTTGGGGATCACGTTGTCGCGGTGGTAGACGCCGGTATCCATCGCCTCAAGCCGTTTCAGAAGCGTGTCGGTCCCGTCCGAGCAGTCGTTGGTGTAGACCATCAGCTCGGTGAACCCCAACGCCAGGTGATGCGCCACCCATTCCAGCACGAAGGGGCCTTCATCCTTCATGGTGGACAGCACCACCAGTGACCCATGCGGGCTGGTCTGGCGGGTAAAGGTCATTCTTCCAGCGCGGCGGTGGGGTCGATGTCCAGTTTATCGCACATCCGGGCGATGTAGCTGCCTTTCAGGGGAGCATTCTTGCGCCACCAGGGGCGGGCGGCGTTGGTGTAAATGTGGACTGAAAGGGTCGCATCAGTGAAGTGGCCTTCGACGTTGGAATGTGGGTCATAGAAGACGTCGTTCAGCTGGAACGGGACAGGATACAGCGTGTCGGCGGTCATGGCCTTGTCGATGTCTCCCGTCACGCCCGCGAAGTGGGTAAAGGCCTGCGGGCCGAAGGCGGTGCGCTCGGTCTGGAAGATGCGGACGGCTTTGGGGAGCGAGCGGTCCAGCTTGTCCATCTTCTTCTTCTGCCGGTTGCCCCACCAGGCGGGATAGTCGGGCAGGTTGTCGTAGTAGTCGAGCAGGCTTTCGATCAGCCGCCCGGTTTTGGGCATCGCCACCACGCCGCAGTTCAGCGCACCGCGCATGCCGTGGCCGGCGTAGATATGCTCTTGCCCTTCGGGAAACGGGCGATGGCAGTAGGCGTCGCAGTCGATCCAGATCGCCCCGGTCTTGGTAATCATCTTGTAGCGGAAGACGTTCGACAGGAACGAGGCCGAGGTTTCGGCGACGATGGCGCGGTCGATGTCCATGATTTCCGTGGCCGGGCGCACCGTTACCCCCTTCGGCACGTTGCGTACTGTGTCAGTGCAATACAGTGTTACGGGGTGGCCCATCACCAGATGTGACTTCAGGCAAAGCTGGTTCACGTAGTGCAGGCTTTCCCCGATCCAGAGCGAGGCGACGGGGCGGCGGTTGAGTTCCATGATGGAGCCTTTGGCGAGGGGGTCAGAAGCCAGGATCAGAAGACGTGGTCGAAACGTTCGGGCAGACGGAAAAGCGACTTGGAGCGACCACCGCCGAAGAAGGTGATCTTGCCGTCATGCAGGTGCTGCTGCTCCTCGACCATCTTCTTGCGGAAGTCGGGAAGTTCAGCGTCCTCACGCACGGCAATGCCTTTGGATAACGCGAGGAAGGTTTCCAGATCCTTGCTCCAGGCCTTGCCGACCGCATCGGGGTTGCGGTCGCCGGCCATGATGGCGCGCATGTCCTTGCGACCGGCAAGTCGTTCGGTGACGCGGTCGAAGTCGAAGAAGCGCAGGTGGATCAGGTACAGATGCGGGTCCAGCACACGCGGTTGGTGGCTGTTTGCATGCCCGCCGATGGTAAAGCCGGTTTCCTTGCGCAAGACGCAGGGCTTGGCGTAGTTGGCGTTGGCGCGGAACACCCGACGACGTGACAGGATCGGGGCGTCGTCGGCAAGGGGTTCCGGCTCGGCTTCCGGGTTGTGCACCAGCTCGATTCCGAAGGGGCACAGCGACGCCGGGGCCTTCTTCGAATTGGTGTAGCGGCCAAGGTAGGTCACCAGATCCGGGGCGGCGGCGGGATCGACGATCACCACCTCGTCCACGTCGCTGACGATGAACCAGTTGTAATAGCGCAGCATCCCGGCCGAGAACTGGGTGTTGATGCCCCAGCGTCGCCGCTCCATCCGCCACATCGTGGGGTCGCGCGGCAGGTGGATGACATTGGCGCCTTCGCAGATGCGGTCGTGTTCGGGGTCGCCGCCGTGGCTGAGCACATACAGGTGCTCCCGTCCGAACTGGCGGCCGTAGTAGTCGACCCAGCGCTGCAGGAAGTAGTGGTCCTTGTAGACCATCGTCATCGCCCCGGCCGGCTTCTTCGTGGGATCAAGCGTGGCGGGACTGTCGGACATCTGGGTTCCCTGGACGTGCGCCGGAACGCTATCACGCGGTTCGAAAGGCTTTCAAGCGGCGGTGGGGCGGCTTCCCTCGGCCCGCAACTGGTCGATGAAGCTGCGCAACAGCGGAACGCGGCGGGGGCGGAAGCTTTCGTCGGTCAGGCGGACATCGGTCATCTGCGCGATCTTGAAGCGGCGGAAGTCCTGACGGAGGCAGCAGAAGGCCAGGCACTGCACCTCGCGGTCCAGAAAGACGGTGCCGAGGGGCCAGATCCGGCGGAAAGTCACCTGGTCGTTCAGGTCGCGGTAGGTCAAATCCAGGGCGCGTTCCTCCCATGCGGCTTCGCGCAGGGTCTGCATATGCGGCGGCAAAGGCGCACGACGTTCGCGGCGGTAGGTCTGGGTCACCGCATGGACCGCCTGGCGCTGCACGCGGTCGGGCAGAGTGGCGATGATCTTGGCCTGCGCTTGCGCTGCCGCCTTTGCCAGCGCGGGATCGCCGGCCATCTTCACTTCGGCCAGTCCCAGAACCAGCGCCTCGACCTCCAGCCTGGTGAACATCTGCGGTGGCAGGGCGGGGTCTTCGGTCAGGGTGTAACCCGCCCCCGCCTCGCCGTCGATCAGCGCCCCCGCCGCCCGCAAGGACCGGATGTCTCGGTAAAGCGTGCGCACCGACACCCCCGTCTCTTTGGCCAACCGGGCGGCGGTGACCGGCTGCGGCAGCATCCGGAAGGCGTTCAGAAGACGAAAAAGGCGGTCGGGTTTCGGCATGTGATGCTGACAGGTTCTGGCAGGAGCGCCAGCTTATTCTGACCGCATCGAAAAGCAAAGGAGAACGACATGCTGACCCTCATCCACTCCCCGCAAAGCCGGTCAACCGCCATACTGGCGCTCATCGAAGAGATGGGTATCCAGGATTGGATCGACCTTCGCGAAGTGACGATCCCGCGGATGGACGGCTCGGGCGGGCTCGATCCGTCGAACCCGCACCCGGAAGGCAAGGTGCCGGCCCTGGTGCATGACGGCCACGTCATCACCGAACGCGGCGCGATCATCCTGCACCTGACCAGCCTGTTCCCCGACACCGGCCTTGCGCCACGCGTCGGCACTCCGGAGTGGGGCGTGTTCGCGATGTGGATGGCCTGGTATCATGGCGTTTTGGAGCCGACCTTCATCATGGAGGCCGCGGGCTTCTCGCACCCCTGGATGACGGCGGCGGTCCGGGACCACAAGACCGCCGTGGCCCGCCTGCGCGCGGCGTTGGAGAAGGGCCGCTGGATCATGGGCGACAGCTTCAGCGCGGCGGACATCCTCTTGCACGGGCCCTACGTCTGGTTCCCCGACGCGATGCCCGACGACGCCCTGATCCGCGACTGGGTCGAACGTTGCACGGCGCGAGAGGCCAGCCTCAGGGTTCGAACCGAAGATGCGCATCGAATGAAGGCTTTACGCGCAGCAGCGTAAGCCCGAGAGCCACACCGGAGTCCGTGCAGGACTCCGGTTTTCTCGTTCTGCCCTCCCGCTGCACAGCAACTGGCGATACCCCCCCGGATCTCCGCTGAATGATGTCAGTTTCTGGGCCGCTGGGAGCGCCTTCGGCGGAAAGACGCTGCGGTTCGCCGCAATGCGGCACTTGTCTGGTTTCCACGGGAACAATCCCATGCAGACCGCGTTGACCCGGTTGGAAGTGGGACTTGGGAAACATGGGACGTGGGACGCTTGGCATTTGCACAGGCGCATGCGCAGGGGGTCAGCGATGAACGCGCCTGACCGGCTGAGCATTGCGATAATTGACGCCAATCCGCTGCTTGCCGACGGAATTGCCGCTCTGCTCACGCAGGACGAAAGTTTCGCGGTGCGTGCCGTATTTCTTGGCACCCAGCCTGATGAAACCCTCGCGGGTGGGTTTGATGTGATCATCATTGATCCCGCCCAGGTCGACGTAACTCCGGCTCAGCTTGCGCGCGACTTGCGCGGTCGGGGCGCGGCGATGGTTGCTTATTGCAGTTCTCTGTCCGAAAGCCTGGCGCACGACTGTATTTTTGCCGGGTTCCACGGGGTCCTTCCGAAAACCGTTTCGTTCGACGTTTTGAAGATCGCCCTCGCCACTGCTGCCGGCGGCGGCATCTTCATCGACAAGGCCTTTGCGGCGGCGATCGCTCCCAGATTGGGTGCCGAAGACCCGTCCCCCGCGCCTGTCCAGGACCGTCGCCTGTCGGAACGCGAGCTCTTCGTGCTGAAATCGGTAGCACATGGCAAGTCGCTGAAGGAGATCGGCCGCGAGCTCGATCTCTCCTCCAAGACGATCGAGACATACAAAGCCCGCGGAACGAGCAAACTGAACCTGTCGGGTCGTCGCCAGATCGTGGAGTTCGCCATCGCCCAGGGATGGGTGGACGGGACCTCTCTCACCGCCGGCTGAGAAAAGCGCCGGCTTTCAATGGGATCTGAAAACCACCGCTCTGGTGGCCCCGAGATCTTCGCACCTGCAGAAAGACCTGACAGGTAAATCCTTACGTCGCTGGTTTAGCCTGTCAGTATCACCCCGCACTGTAGGGGCAACCCTCACAAAATCCCTGCAATAACGGGGTTTTTCCCTGACTTTCCGACGCGTTGGGCCGTGCCTACCTTGTTTGTGGGATGCTGCACTGCTGCATGCGGTGTGGGGAATTGCGGTCGGACGACCGGGGAAAAGGAATGGGTAATGGCACGACTTGCAGTGTTTGGAATCGGCTATGTCGGAGTTGTCTCCGCAGCCTGTTTGGCCCGGGACGGCCACCAGGTCATCGCGGTGGACGTCGATCCGGCCAGAGTGGCGGCGATCAACGAGGGGCGCTCGCCCATCGTTGAAAAGGACCTGCCCGAACTGATCGCAAAGGTGGTGGCTTCGGGTCGGTTGACTGCCACGACAAACGCCGAAGAGGCGGTCCATGCCAGTGACGCGTCCTTCGTTTGCGTCGGCACGCCAAGTGCGGCGGACCACTCCATCGGTCTGACCTACGTAAACGGGGTCTGCGAGGACATCGGCAGGGCCTTGGCGACGCATCCGGGGTTCCACTCGGTGATCCTGCGCTCGACCATCGTTCCGGGCACGACAGAGCGGTTCTGCATCCCGATCCTGGAGCAGGCGTCGGGAAAGCAGGCGGGTCGGGATTTCGGCGTGGGGTATTACCCCGAGTTTTTGCGGGAAAGCACAGCGATTCAGGATTACGGGGATCCGGGCCTGATCGTCTTCGGGGCGCTGGACTCGGCCACCGGAGCGCTTCTGACTGCCCTTAACCGGGATCTGCCGTGCCAGATCAATCTGGTCGATCTGCCAACAGCCGAAATGGTGAAGTACACCTCCAACGCATGGCGCGCGGTGAAGGTCAGCTTTGCCAACGAGATCGGGAACATCGCCAAGGCGGCCGGGTTGGACGGCCAGCGGGTCATGTCGATCCTCTGTTCGGATCACAAGGTTTCGATGAGTCCTTATTTCCTGCGTCCAGGCTTCGCATTCGGCGGCTCCTGCCTGCCGAAAGATGTCCGGGCTTTGCGGGCCTTCGCGGCTGACCGCAAGATCGCGTCGCCCCTGCTTGACGCCGTGCTGGTGGCCAATGCCGCGCAGATTTCGCGGGCTGAAGCGATGATCCACGCCTCGGGCAAGACCCGCGTCGGCATGGTCGGCATCAGCTTCAAGGCGGGAACCGACGACCTCCGCGAAAGCCCGCTGGCCGAACTGGCGAGCCGCCTTATCGGGCGGGGGATGGAGCTGACGGTTTACGACCCCTTTGTCCTTGAAGCCTTTGCCAACGACAACACGGCAGTGGGACGCGGCCTGGAAAAGGACATCGGGCTGGGCAGCCGACTGGTCGGGTCGATCGACGAGTTGATCGAAGGTTCCGACATCGTGCTGGTTGGCAACCGCTACGACGAGGCAATCCGTCCCCTTCAGGCTGCTCTCGGCAACCGTCCGATGGTCGATCTGACCCGGATCAAGCCGGGCCAGCGCTCCGAAGGCACCTACGAGGGGATCTGCTGGTGATGACCCGCCTGTCCCTGATCCCTGGTCACGTCTGTTACCTGGCGGTGGTGGCACTTCTGGTGCTCAGCATTCCGCCTGGGGCGCTGGGCCATGTCTCGGACGGGCTGATTGTCGTCGGCGCCGTCGGGGCCTGGCGCTATGGCTGGGCCCTGGTCAACTATCTGCGGGCGCTTGTCTATACCCGATTTGCCTATCCCCGGCTGAAGGCGCGGGCGGAGGCGGCCCATGCGGCGGAACCCGTCTACGGCCACGCCTATTTCCTGATCACCAGCTACAAGATCGACACTGACACCACCCGCCGCGTCTACCAGGCCCTGTTCCGGGCAGCGGCGGCGGCAAGGGGTGGGGCGACCATCGTGGCGTCGGTCGTCGACACGTCGGACCTGCGGCTGATCCGGCGCATCCATGCGCTGATGGATGTGCAGATGGATGGCGTCGAGCTGATCGTTGACCAAATCCCGGGCACGGGCAAGCGCGATGCGCTGGCGCGCTCGTTGCGTTTGATCGGGCGACAATCGCCGGCAGCTCGAGACATCCTCCTCCTCGTCGACGGCGACAGCTGCGTCCCCGAGGATATTGTCGCGGCGTCGGCCCCCTTCTTCACCGACCCCACGGTCGGCGCGTTGACCACCGATGAGGCGGCCGAGGTCAAGCCCAGCCTCTTCGCGGACTGGTTCGCCCTGCGTTTTACCCAGCGACAGATGATGATGAGCTCGATGGGTCTCTCGGGCCGCGTGCTGACCCTGACAGGGCGCATGTCGGTCTTCCGCGCCGACCTGGCGACCCACCCCGAGTTCGTGCGCATGGTGCAGCACGATCACATCGACCATTGGCGACTGGGGCGCGTCGACTTTTTGACCGGCGACGACAAGTCGACCTGGTTCTGGCTGCTGCAACGCGGCTACCGGATGCTCTATCTACCTGACGTCACCTCGCTTTCGATGGAGACGCAGCCGCTGTCCGGCTTTGCCGACAGCGCGGTCACGCTGATGATACGATGGTTCGGCAACATGTTGCGGACCAACGGGCGCGCCCTGTCGCTGGGGCCGCGTCGGATCGGGCTGTTCACGTGGTGGTCTATCCTGGACCAGAAGCTGGGCATCTGGACCACGCTGGCCGGGCCGATCTCGGTTGCTCTGGCAGCACTGTTTGTCGAGCCCTTGGTCCTGCCCGCCTATATCGCCTGGGTCATGGCCACCCGCTACGTCTTCTGCTGGGTGCTGGCCACGATCCGCGGGCGCGGCTTCCCGATCACCTATCCGGTCCTGCTGTACTTTGGCCAGATCGTCGGTGCGGCAGTGAAAAGCTACGTGCTTTTTCGCCTGGATCGCCAGCGCTGGACCCGCCAATCCGCGGCCTACGCCGCCCCCGCCCTGGGCGAGCGTCTGCGCGCCTTCGGCTCGACCTACGTTCACCTCCTTGCCCTCGGCTGGCTGACCTTCGGGGTCATGCTTCTGTCGGGGCTTGTCTGAAACCCGTCTGGAAAGGACCGTCCCTTGGACAAAGCGATCACATCATCGACCCGCCAAAGTCCGGCAGGCGTCACCTGGGGCGGGCCGGCCGATCACCCGATGCTGGACATCCCGTTTCACGTCGAGATCGACGGGCGGCAATACAAAGGCCGCGAAATCTCGTTGGTTCGCGCGACGATCAGCGGGCTGATCGACCCCCACATGCAGGGGTTGGAGCGGCTGGGCTGGGTGGTCTTCCGCTTCCAGGGGTACACCGTCGGCCTGTCCATCGAGGTCCGGGTCGAAGAGGTCGACGCCGCCAAAGGCGCCGCGGCACTGGTGTTTCTGGAACCGATGGGCGAGCACCTGCCGCAACTGCGCCATCTGATGAATTCGTACATCGCGGGCGATCTGGTCACGCTGGGCACCGTGCTGACGGTGCGGCCGACGACCGGGACAAAGCCAAAGGGCGCGCCGGTCCCGACGCGCCGGTTTCGGCGGTTCGGCGGCACGCTTCTGATGCTGGCCCTGACCGCCCTTCTCGTGGGCCTGGTTGGAACGAAGATCTTCCAGCGCGTCTTCACCTACCGGTTGGCGACCCCTGCGGTCGTTGGCCTTGACGGGCGCACGCTGGCGGCCACGGCCACTGGCCAGATCGACTTTCTGAACCCCGAGGCCAAGGCGGGTGATGTCGCCTATGCGATCCGGTCGAACACCGGGCAGGCCCTGTCCGTGGTTATGCCCTGCGACTGCAGGGTCGAAGTGCTGGGCGTCCAAGCTGGGTCGACCGTCTTCGCTGGCGATCCGGTGCTGCGGATTTCCGAGCTTGAGGCTCCCCTTGTTTTGACCGGAACCGTGTTGCCGGAAGAGACGTTGGAACTGGCCCAGGCAGGCGCGGTAGATCTGCGCTTTGCTGACGGCCATGAAATAACGGCCCATCTTGCACCGGGCGGTCTTGGCTCCGCTTCTCCAGGCGAGCCGGTCCCGTTCCGCCTGACCCCCGACCAACCCCTCGCCATGGATCGCGCGGGGCAACTGGCTGAAGTCACCCTCCGCCGCCCGGTTCCGGATCTGGCCCGGCAGGTCACGGGCTACGCCCAATCTCTTACCTCCGCAGCAAAGGCAGTCGCGCCATGACACTTCCCATAACTCCCGTGGTTCTTTGCGGTGGCATGGGCTCCCGCCTCTGGCCAATGAGCCGGGTCGAGCAGCCCAAGCAGTTTCAGCCGACGCTCGGCAAGGGCAGCCTGACCTATTTCCAGGCCACTCTGCAGCGGCATCGCGGTCCGGATTTCGCCGAACCGATCGTGGTCACCAACGCCGGGCAAGCTGCATTGGTGCACCGGCAACTCGATGACCTGCAGATGCAGGGCCAGGTGATTGGCGAGCCGGTCGGGCGCAACACTGGCCCCGCCGTGCTGGCGGCGGCGATCTGTGCGCGCCGGCAGGACCGTGATGCGATGATTCTGGTGCTGCCGTCGGACCACATGATCAAGGGAAACATCAACCGCATCATCCACGCGATGCGCCCGGCGGCTGAAGATGGCCGGATCATCAGCTTCGGGGTCCACCCGACCTATCCCGAGACCGGCTATGGCTACATCACCGACGGCGGCGCCGTGCACGATTATCCGGGTCTTCACCAGGTCGCGCAGTTCGTCGAGAAACCCGGCTACGAGCATGCCCAGCGACTGATCGAAGCGGGCGGCGTCTTCTGGGCATCGGGCATCAGCCTGATGCGGGCCGACACTCTTATCGAGGAGTTCCGCCGCCTTGACCCGGTCACCCATGCGGCAGTCGTGGCGTCAGTTGACGCGGCCGAGCTGCGCACGCTTGGCATCGTGCTGGACGAGGACAACTTTCGTCTGGCAGCTAACGAACCCACGGAGCGTCAGGTCTTTGAACGCACGCCTGCGATTGCCCTGGCTCCGCTGCACGGGGTGGAGTGGGACGACGTCGGTGCCTGGAATGCGGTCTACCAGATTTCAGATCGCGACAGGGACGGCAATGTTCTGCATGGCGACGTCATTGCGATGAACACCCGCAACTCTCTGGTGCAAAGCGAGACCCGGCTGGTTGCGGTGATCGGGATGCAGGACACCGTGGTGATCGACACTCCTGATGCTGTGCTGGTCACCAAGCGGTCCAACTCGCAAGACGTCAAGCATCTGGTGGACCGGCTCAAGGCCGGCAAGCGGCGGGAAGTCCGTACTCACACCACGCGCGAGATGCCATGGGGCCGGATCGAGACGGTAGGGACCGATATGGGCAACGACATGCGCATCATGACGGTGCAAAAGAAGGCGTCGCTGCAGGTGAACGGGACGGGGGTAGGCCCAAGCCTGCTGACCGTTCTGTCCGGCGAGGGACGGTGCCTGATCGACGGGCGCGAAGTTACGGTAAAGCGCGGCCAGACAGTCGCCATCGCCCCGGACGAAGCACTGCCCCTGTCCAACCCGACCGAGGGCGAGCTGAAGCTGGTCCACCTGGTTTTTCGCGGCGGTGCCGAATTCGGTGGCGTTGGCGGCAGCATGATCATGGCGTCTGAACGATTGCCGGAGGCGATCTGATGCGGCTTTGGCCGTCCCTCATCGCGGCTCTTGCTGTGGCTGGCCCATTGTCGGCCCAGCCGGACATGGTTCTGCATGGGGCCATCGCCCGCGTGCTGGACGCTGGCGGGGATGGGGAGGTTCTGGCGGTTTTGGCCGACCGTCTGGCAGGACGGGTGGACCAGCCGCCCATCCCGCAACCCGCCCCGCTGGAAGCAGGGTCGATGAAGGTTCTGGAGGGCGACGTCCAGGCAGCCCTGACGCAACTGTCGATCCTGGCGGGTGGCAACGGACATCTGTCACTGCAATTGGCCCAGGCCAGCACGACAGATGTGATCTACGTTCTGTCCGGCACCGCAACCCTGCGCGAACTTCAGAGATCCGGCTATCTTGAACGTCGCGCCAATGGCTGGCGGCTGTCGCGGCCCTTGGTCTTGTGGCCCGGTGCAGCGCTGGTGCTGTCGCCGGGAGAGCTGCTGGAACTGGACACCGCAGCCGGGGCCTTCGTCCTCAGCTTCGGCGATGTCCGAATGAGCGGAGCCACGTTGCGCGGCGACGGCGGGCAGAACGCCCGCGTAAAGTCCTTCCGACCGTTCCTTCTGGTCACTGGACAGGGCAGCTTCCATGCCGAAAGGTCGACCTTTGCCGACCTCGGTTTTGACGGGCCGGTGGCCTTCCGGGGCGTCTCGGTCATGACCGGCGGGTTGATGAAACCGGCCAGCGCTCCGGTCGTCACCAAAAGCCGCTTCCAGAACGTCTTCAGCCTGTCGTTCGAGGGTGCGGACGGTATGGTTCTGGCCCGCAACCGCTTTTCCAAGGCAGGTGCCGCCGCAGTCTCGGTCAAGGACGGGCGCAAGGTCACACTGGCCGGAAACCGCATCTCCGAGACTCACAGCGGAGCTGGCGTCCGTCTGTCGGGCGTGCTTGAGGACGTTGTTATCGCCGGCAACGTGATTACCGGCGGCGGCCGCAATGGGCTTCAGATAGACGGCAAGACGCAGCATCTGGGCCTGCGGGCGAATGTGATCCTGGACAACGTCGGTACCGGCATCACGCTGGGACCCGCGACCTGCGTCTCGGTTCTGGGCAACATCATCGCCGGAAACGGCACGGCGGGCCTGCGCCTGACGCGGACCGGTGCCGCGCGGGTGGCTGATAACGCGGTCCTCGACAATGGTTCTGCTGGGATCGAGGTGGACGCCCAGTCAGGGCTTGGCCCGGTGCTTCTGTCCGACAACGTGCTGCGCGGCAACCGCGAGGGCCTGCGAGCTGCGGGTCTGGGCGAGGTTCGCCTTGCCGGCAACGACCTTGTTCACCAAACCCCGCGCCAGTTCGCCGGGGACTTCTCGCCTTGGCTTGGTGCCTATCTGGGCGCGGAGGCGGCCTTCGTCATTCCCGCCGCCAGCACCGCATCGCCTGTAAACCCTGACTTGTGTCAAACGGAGTAGCCCGATGGTCTTTTCCTCGGAAATCTTCCTGTTTCTCTTCCTGCCGCTGTTCCTGGCGCTCTATTACCTGACGCCCTTCCGGTTCCGGTCGGCGCTGATCCTGGCCGGATCCTACCTGTTCTACGGCTGGTGGCGCTTCGACTTCCTAGCTCTGTTGTTCCTGACAACGCTCTGGACCTATGTCATCGGGCACCGGATCGGCGCGAACCTCGGCACGCAGAAGGCGCGCTTCTGGTGCGGGGTGGGGGTTGTCGGCTGCCTGTCCGTCCTGGGGGTGTTCAAGTACCTCAACTTCTTCATCGACAGTTTCGCCGCACTTCTGGGCACCACGGCCGAGGGGTTGGACATCCACTGGCGGCTGATCCTGCCCATCGGCGTCTCCTTCTATGTCTTTCACTGCATCAGCTACCTTGTCGACATCCTGCGCGAGGACGCGAAGCCAACCCGAAACTTCTTTGACTTCGCGGCTTTCATCGCGCTGTTTCCGCAGCTTGTCGCGGGACCGATCCTGCGCTTCAAGGATCTGGCGCATCAGTTCGAGCATCGCACGCACAGCGCCCAGAAGTTCGCCGACGGAATGGCCTGGTTCGCTGTTGGCCTGGCCAAGAAGGTGCTGATCGCCGACAGCATCGCGCCGCTGGCGGACCTTGCCTTTGCAACCCCCGATCCATCGCTCACCTTGGCGTGGGCCGGGTCGATCGCCTACATGCTGCAGCTCTATTTTGACTTTTCGGGCTACAGCGACATGGCGATGGGGCTGGGTTTGATGATGGGCTTCAAGTTCCGCGAGAACTTTGACACGCCCTATATCTCGGCCTCGATCACAGAGTTCTGGCGGCGCTGGCACATCAGCCTGTCGGTTTGGTTGCGCGACTACCTTTACATCCCATTGGGCGGCAACCGGATCAGCGAACGGCGGACCTACATCAACCTGATGACGGTGATGGTGTTGGGCGGCCTTTGGCATGGGGCCAACTGGACCTTCGTGATCTGGGGAGTCTGGCATGGCGGCTGGCTGGCGGCGGAACGCTGGCTGGGCTGGGCGATGCAGCCGCGCACCGCAGGACGGATCGCGTTGACCATGCTGGTCGTGCTGCTGGGCTGGGTCATCTTCCGGGCGGTCGACGTGACCCAGGCGGCAGACTTCTACGCCGGGATGATCGGGCTGAACGGTTTTGCGATGCCGATGGAACTGGCCCTGCAGGTCACCCGCGAAAGTCTGGTGATCATGGCACTGGCCATTCTGATCTGTGCCATCGAACCCGCCGCCCGCGATCAGGTCGTGCGCCGTTACTACGTGCCTTCAGGTCCCGGCGGCGCGCTGGCCGTCAGCGACACGCTGGCCCCCGCACTCCTGACCTCGGTCCTCTTCGCGCTGTCGGTCATGCGCTTGGCCGAACAGAGCTTCTCTCCCTTCCTCTATTTCCAGTTCTAGGTGGTCCCATGCAGTTCATCCTCCGCTCGGCGCGCTATGCGCTACCCGTCGCCTTCTTTACCTATGCGGCGATCTTCAACCTGGGCTACGCCCGCTTTCCCAGTGCGGACGAGGTGCCGACCGACCGCACTGCCCTCACGGGGGCGCTGACGGCTAAGCTGGACGAAACATACCGCAAGTCGCTGCCGCACCGCGAAAGCGCGATCGGAACCATCGGCGCATTGCGCTACTTGGCAGTGGGCGAGGGGCGCAAGGGTGTGGTCACCGGGTCGGACGGATGGCTCTTCACAGCCGAGGAAGTGCGTCCCCTGACCGACGACATCGACCAGTCTCTGGATCGCGTTTCCCGTATCCGCGACCGCCTGGAAGCAGCGGGGGCGCGACTGGTGATCGTGCCGGTCCCCGGCAAACTGGATGTCCAGGTCGGACACACCGACCGCCAGATGGCGGAGGGGATTGCCACGCTTTACGACGCCTTTCTTGCCGGATTGCGTGAGCGTGAGGTTCCGGTCCTGGACGCCCGCGCTGCACTGCGAGTGGATGCGGCGCGTGACGCGGCCTTCTTCCGCACAGACACACACTGGACCCCGCACGGTGCCCAGCACGTAGCGCAGGCTTTGGCCGCATCGGGCCTGGTGGCGCAGGGCGACACGGCGTTCACGGTCAAGACCGGCCCGGAAACCCTGTTTACCGGCGACCTCGTCTCCTTTGTCACATCCGAAGGCCTGGCCCCGATCATCGGCCTGGAACCCGAGTCGGCCACGCCGTTCACCGCCGTGGCTCCCACCGGCGAAGGACTGGACATCTTCGCGGGGACCGAGTCCGGGGGAACGCTTCTGGTCGGAACCTCCTATTCCGCAAACCCGACCTTCAGCTTTGCCGAAGCGCTGAAACTGGCGCTTCGTCGCGATGTGCTGAACTTGGCCGAAGAAGGGAAGGGGCCGGCGCGACCGATGCTGGACTACCTTGCATCCCCCGACTTCCGCGATGCTCCGCCCGAGGTGGTGATCTGGGAATTCCCGGTGCGCTACCTGACCGACCCCGCGCTGTGGAATGCGCAAGGCCCGGTGAAAAGCGGTGCGTAACCTGGTGCATATCGGGCTGGTGCTGGCCCTTCTGTCGCCAGCCCCTGCAGCGGCAGATGTCGTGCTGCCTCCTGCTATTGCGGGCAGCCCCTCACTCAAGGCCCTGCGCAAATCCATGCTCGGCGGGCGGGACATGTCGGACCTGCAGCTTCAGACACTTGCCGATGCGGGCGAGGGACTGGCGGCCGCCCGCTATGCCAAGCGGCTGGAAGAGCGCAATGATCCGGCCTTCGTCGACGACGCGGCGCACTACTATTCCATTGCGGTCTACCAGGGCCGCGACTTCGCGATGCCCCGCCTTCTTGCAACCCTGACTGACAAACGTGCCGAATTCGGCCCGGCCCGTCTGCGCAACATTCGCGGCGTTCTTGACCGTGCCGCCCGACGTGGCGATGCCAAGGCCGCGTCGGGCCTGGCGCAGATGCTGCTGAAAGGTGCGCCGTTCGAGGCAGACATTCCCCTCGCGCGCGACCTGCTGTTGCTGGCCGCCCAAGCCGGCGACTCCAAGGCAGCGATGCAACTTGCACTAAGCCACATCCAGGGCGAGCCGGGTCTGCCACCCGACCCCGCCGCCGCCCGCCCCGCTCTGGAGCTTGCGCTCGCAAGCCCAGATCCTGGCGTTCAGGCCATGGCCTTGTCGCTTGCACGCCAGATCCCCGGCGGCGAGGAACTTCAGGCCGCAGCCCTCCCCGCCGGATCACCTGATCTTGACCGCAGCAAGCGCCCCCCCGTGCGCCCGCCCCTGGAAGGAGCCGCCCCATGATGCGTCCCGCTTTCGCCCTATGCGTCCTGCTCGCCCCCGCCGCCCAGGCCGGACCCACGCAGTTCGGCTGCGCGAACACCGAAATCGCCCCCTCGGCAAGCATCGAAGGGAAGGATGGTGTCTTCTATCGTGTCCAGTCCGACCTGCGCCTGCAGCACCCGATGGACGATATCGTCGTGGGCCAACTGGCCCAACTTGCACGCGTGCTGGAGCAACAGGGCACCACGCTGATCTATGTGAACGTCCCGACCAAGGGGCAGGCGATGCCACAGTACCTGCCGCCCGAGGCTGCGGCTTACGGTTACGACCCCGCCGTCATGCAGGCCAACTATCAGGACGTGACCGACCGACTTAATGCTGCCGGTGTACCCGCGCCTGACCTGATGACGGCCATGTTGGCGGCGAAGCCCAACGAAAAGGTCTTCTTCCAGGCCGACTTCCACTGGACACCGGACGGTGCGCGGCTTGCGGCACAGGCCATCGGCGAGGTGATCCGCAGCCTGCCCGCCTATGCCAATGTGACGCCGGTCGATTTCGTCTCGCAAGAGGCGGCAGCGGAAGTTGCCTTCTCCGGCCTCCGCCGCGAATTGCAGACCTATTGCAAGGAAACACTGCCCCAGGTCGAGGCGACCACCTGGGTCACTTCCCGCGCCATCGGGAGCGCGCTTTCTGCAGACGACATCTTTGCGGATGCCGAGCCTGCCGAAACGCCGGCCGAGGGCGAGACCCTGGACATCTTCGGCGCTGGTGGCGACGAGGCCAGCCTGGTTCTGGTCGGCACGTCGTTCTCTGACAGCAGCATCAACAACTTTGCCGGTTTCCTGTCCGAATACTCCGGCATCGAAGCAGTCAACTATGCCATCACCGGCGGCAACCAGTTCGGTTCGATGACATCTTACCTGACTTCGCGCGAGTTTGCCGAGGACAGGCCGACCTTCCTTGTCTGGGAGAACCCGATCTACAACAGCCTGGCCCAATTCGGCCCCGTTCCGATGGACGAACTGATCGTCGCGGCGGGACCCGCTTGCGACATCGCCACGAGCGCCACCGCAGATGACAACGCCCTGGTAGCCCGCTTTGAACCGGGCAAGCTCAAGCCCGACGACGCCTTTCTTTTCGACCATGGCGGCGAAGGCGCTCGTGTGGCCACGGTCACGTTCGAGACCAAGGCGGGCATCCGTCGGTCCGTGCGCATCGAGCGGTCGGACCGCCTGCGCGCCACGGGCCGCTTCTTCCTGAAACTGGAACCCTATTGGCACCCCGATCTTGTCCAGGTGGCTGTCGCCTTCGACCGCCCGCTCAACGACACATCCGCCCTTAATCTTTGCCCAACCCCGAAAGGAGACGCGTCGTGAAACGCATCCATTTTGCCCTTCCGCTTCTGGTCGCCACCGCCTCGATGGCCTTTGCCCAGGACGCCAGTCTTTACGAAGACGTCGCCAACCCCAATTCCAGCTTCGTCCGCGTTGTGGACGCCTCGGCTTCGGTCGCGGTAATACAGTCCGCCAGCTTTGACCGGGTGGAGAAGGGGGTCACGCCCTATGTCGTCATCGACGGCGAGACGGAGGTCCGCATCACGTCGGGCGAGACGTCAGCCACCGAGGCAATCCAGCCCGCCACCTTCTATTCCTTCCTGGTCGGCGCGGACGGGACTTCGGCGCTTGTGGTCGACAAGATCACCCGCAACCCGGCACAGGCCGACGTGACCTTCTACAACCTCTCCGACATTGCCTCGGCTGACCTTTACGTGCCGCAAGCCAAAGCCTTGGCGATCGAGGGGGTCGAGCCTAAGAACGGCGCCGCCGTGGCGCTGAAGGCCCCGCTGACGCTGGATTTCGAGATCCGCGATGGTGAAACCGTGGTCGCCACGATCCCCGCCGTCGACCTCAAGCGCCGTGAAGGTGTGGCCATCGTGCTTTCCGGCACCGGCGGCACCTATACCGCCACCGTCACGCCTAACGCCTTGGCCAAGCAACCCTGACCGGAGGGCCAAAGCCCATGCAGCGCATCTTCGCCACACTCCTGTTCCTGACTCTGCCCGCCGTGGCGGAGGCGCAGACGGTTGACCTTGTCTTCGAGCCGCCAGAGCTTGAGACCGGGCAAGTCTGTGAGCCGCGGCCCTCGGACGAGGCCCTGGTGGCGAAATGGGACGGCGTCGCGCTGGACGTCCTTCCTGAAAGCGATACAGCTATCATCAAGCGCGATTTCCGCCGCCTCGTCGAACTGGACCCGCAGCGCTGGTTCGACACCGTCGATGCCGTGCAGTCGAACTTCCGCAGCATCGACCCGCAGTATTCCGAAGCGAACATGCTGATCGACCGGATCGAGCTTTTGCTGGCCGCCGGACGCGTTCAGGATTTGCAGCGCGAACGGCTGGTCGAACAGCTGTCCGCGCTGGACTTGCGGCAAACACCCCGGGCGCAGCACCTTCTGGCTGGCTACCTGATCCGCGGCGTCGGGATTGAACGGGACGTGGAGAGAGGCGAGGAGCTGCTGCTGCAAGCCGGGTTCGGGGGCAATGCCGACGCGATCCTGCAACTGGTCGAACGCGAGATCCAGGGCAGCCCCGTCAAAGGCTGGGATGTGCCGGCCGAGCTCGGGGTCACGATGGCTTTCGGGGCGCTTGTCGGGAAGCTTGACCCCTTGATCTGCGACCGCGTGAACCGGATCGCACGCGAATACATGAATGGCGACATCGTGACCCGGAACCCGGTTCTCGCCGAACGCTGGTACCGCTTCTCTGCAGACCTCGGCGATGCCCTGTCGGCCTGGCGAGTGGCAGAGATTCACCTCCGGGCCGAGGATCTGCCGAAGGACAACGACATCCTCCTGCGCTACCTGACCGCCGCAGCCGACGCGGGACTCCCCTATGCCCAGGTGGCGCTGGCCCGCATCGAAGCCGACGGCGCGCTGGTGCCGCGTGACCTGGAAACCGCCGAGGCCCTCTACAGCGCCGCCGGGGAAGCCTGGTCCTCGGGCGCGGCCAGCCATGTGCTTTTCCTTCAGGCTCAGGCGCGCAAGAATCCGCAGTGGATCCCGCGCTACGGCGAGGCGCTCTCGGCGCTGGTGCAGTCCCAGGATGCACCGGCCTGGTCCTTGATCGCGATGGCCGACAAGGTGCTGGCCGACAAGGGCCGCTGGGCCGGAGAGGCCGAGGCGCTGGAGCTTCTGGAACGCGCCATCGCGATGGGCGAATACGCCGCAATGGAGAAAACCGCACCGATGAAATTCCGCGCGGCCCGCACGCCGCAGGATTTCTATGCGGTGACCGATCAACTGATGCAGTCCGTCGTGTCATCGGGCGAGGTCGATCCGATGCAGCAGCTGTCCAGCGCCTTCATCTGCCGCGCGCCCGATGCGCCCCTGATCGAAGAAGCCGACTACTGGGGGCAAGTGGCCAACAGTACCGCGTCACAAGCCGTGGATTTCACGCCCGAGGAACTGGCGCGCATCGCCGACACTCAAGATGCCATTGCCGAGGCCGAGCTTCAGACCCAGGCGCTGACCGGCCGTGTCACCGCCATCGCGCAGTATATGTCTCTTCTCGAACGACGCCAGGTCCCGGCCGAAACGCTGGCTTTCTGGGAAAACTACAGTACCCGTTTCCCCGGTGTCACCACAGCCCGCGCCGCTTTGGCACTGAAGGCAGCGCGCAGTCCCGCTGACCATGCCGCGGCGCTGGACCTC
This sequence comes from Paracoccaceae bacterium, assembly GCA_031412255.1. Classification (GTDB taxonomy): domain Bacteria; phylum Pseudomonadota; class Alphaproteobacteria; order Rhodobacterales; family Rhodobacteraceae; genus Tabrizicola. The sequence continues at coordinate 18,500 of JANOCQ010000316.1, forward strand.
TTCCGCAAGGCCATCAAGCTGGGTGAACCTTCTGCCGGCACCCAGTTCGCCGAGGCGCTTCTGGAGGAAGACTTCGTTACCTCCGAAACCCAGGCCGAGGCGCTGGAAATCCTGCTTCCATTAGCGGACCGCGGCGTGGGCGACGCGCTGGAGATGCTTCCTCTCGCCGATCCGGACACTTTCCCGACGCTGACCGTGGTGATGGACCGCTACGGTGACGCGGTCTCAACGCGGGGAGATTTCGACGCCATCTTGCTTGCCTTGCCGCTGATCAAGGACCGCAGTGTCTATGCCGACTACCTGACCCGCGCCACCTCGATCACCGCCTGCACCTTCAACGAGGCCCTGCGCCTGACCGAGGCCGTTGGACGTGCTGGGGACCGGACGCTATTCGAGCGCTGGCTGCGGATCTCGGACTATCTGGCCGCAGGCGAGGGCTATGCGCTTGCCGAGTTGGCCGACGTCTACAGCCGCTACGCCACAGACGCCGACCAGCCGAAGATCCTGGCCTATTACGAGGCCGCGCGCGAGGAAGGGAGCCGGATTGCGATCCACCGGCTCTTGAACATCTACTCGCGCCGGTCGTCGCCGCAATACGATCCTGAACGGTCAGCTGCTCTCTTTGCCGACCTCGTTCGGTTCAGCGACCCCGCAGAGTTGCCGGGCACCCTTTCCCGTCTCCGTGCCGCGACACCCGAGATCCGCGCAATTGCCAACCGCACCATCGACGAGACCGCGCTTTACCTTTCGGCAGCGGAATCAGGCAGTGCAATCGCGATGCGCGAGTACGCCCTGATCCTGCGCGAGGCGGCTGCAACCCCGGCGGATGTGCTTGAATCGACCGACTGGCTTCGCCGCGCGGCCGAGGCGGGTGAACCTGCGGCAATGGTCGACTTTGCCGATGCGCTGGTCTTTGGCATCGGCATCGACCCGTCGCGGGACGAGGCTCTGGACTGGCTGCAAAAGGCTGCCGACCTCGGCAGTGAAGACGCCGCGCAACGCTTGCGATCCCTGAAACTTTCGACGGAGGTCAACCAATGACCACGCGACCCTTTGCCTTGATCCTTCTTCTGGCCAGCCCGGTGGCTGCCGAAGATGCCCTGAAATGCCCCACCGACGCCAAACCTGTCATCACCCTGGGCTTTGGGAGCCGCTACACCGACGACAGCGAAAACCGCAGCGACTTTGACGAGGAAAGTGACAAGGCCGTGACGGCGGCCTTGAAGCCGATCGACGACTTCATCACCGATCTCGCCAAGCAGACCAACATCCTCAATGATCCCGAAACGAAGCCCGAGGAGGCGCAGAAGGCCGCCGCCTGTGTGCTGGACAGTATCCTCGCCTGGGCGAAGGCTGACGCCCTCAGCGCGTTGACCACGCAGGGCGCGAACCTGTCGGCACCGTCGCGGGTGGGCGGTATCGCCTTCGCATATGCCGCCGCCCTGAAGGTTGTCCCCGAGCCCGCGGGGAAAGCTGAAATCGAGGCTTGGCTTCTTGCCCGGTCAAAGCAGACGATGGTGTTCTTTGACACCGAAGCGCCGCCGCGTGCCTCGCGGAACAACCTGCGCGCCTGGGCGGGCCTTGCGGTGACGCGGGTGGGCCTGACCTTGGACGACCCCGCCCTGATCGACTGGGGCGCCGAGACACTGCGTCTTGTTGCCTGCACCGCCGAGGCCGACGGAAGCCTGCCGAACGAAATGTGGCGGGGCAAGCTGGCGCTTCACTACCAGCTGCACGCTGTGGCGCCCATGGTTACCACCGCCGCTCTTTTGCAAGATGAACGGCCCGAGCTTTTCACCGACTGTGATGGCGCATTGCAACGCGTCGTGCAGTTTACCTTGGAGGGCCTGGATGATCCTTCGGCTGTCCAGAAGATCACCGGTGAGAAGCAAACCGTCGGCGGCACCCGCAAAGCGCGCGACTTTGAACTCGCGTGGGTCCCGGCTTACCTGACGCTTGACCCTGATCCGACGATCGCCGCACGGGTGGACAAGGTAAAGGAGCTCGGCAACTCCAAGCTGGGCGGTGATCAACGGCTACTATGGCCCGCTGCAACACCGGACGACAAGGCGGATGGTTGACGGGGGTTTCCTTTCTGAAAGGGGTGGTCTATACGCCGCCCCACATGCGCGTGGGCCCGCTTAGGCAAGAATCAGATCCATCCCTCCGGATGGGGCCTTCTGGTCTTTCGTGCGACCGATTTGAAACCGATAGACCGCAAGGAAGCCAGCATGGCCAACACTGAACAGTCCAAGAAACGCGCCCGCCAGTCGGAAGCCCGTTACGCTATCAACAAAGCCCGCCGCTCGCGGATCCGCACCTTCCTTCGCAAGGTCGAAGAAGCCATTGCATCCGGCAACGGCGAAGCCGCCCAAGCCGCGCTGAAAGCAGCCCAGCCGGAACTCGCCCGTGGTGTGACCAAGGGCGTCATGCACAAGAACACCGTTGCCCGCAAGATGTCGCGCCTCGCCGCACGTGTGAAGTCCGCAGGCGTCGCCAAAGCCTGATCCGTCCCTTGGGACCGAATCCGGAACAACCAGGGCGCACCCGCAGGGGTTGCGCCCTTTCGGCATTTTAGCGCCGGACGGATGCTGCATTTCAGCCCTCCGTTGCCGATTTGCCAGAGCCTCCGGATTCGGGTTTAGGGAATCTCTGTCAAGCGCGTTGTTCGGTTGCAGACCCCGCGTAGGGGTTGCTAGCGTTACCTTGCGATTCACTTCGTCCTGGGGGACAGAACGGGTTGCAAAAGGAAAGCTGCTGCACAGGAACGGCGCCCAAAAGGTTGCAAGACCTGAGTTTTCCATTTGCAATCAAAGGGTTGGAGGTAGCAGCCAAGCTACCCCGTCTGCATGACAAGGGCACCGGCAAGCCGGCGCTGTTTGCCGTGCGTTGTTCAGTCCCCCTGACTAGTCCAGTCCGGCAGGCCATTTCGGCTGCGCGGGGATTGGGCGAAGCGGCTCGTAAGAAGACGCGACAGGAAAGGATCGGCAGTCTGTGCCGGTCCGGGGATATTGGCAGGTTAAGAATGACAAATGAAGCCTGGGGGCAGGTTCGGGAAGAGTTGATCAAGCGTGTCGGCAAGAACAACTATGTGACCTGGATCGAACCTCTTAAGCTGTCCCACCTGAAGAACGGCGTCGCACGCTTCGAAGTGCCGACCATCTTTTTCGGCGACTGGGTGCAGCGCAACTATGCTGACCACATCCGGACCCAGTTGTCCTCTGCCGGCACTCCGGTCGACCGGGTGGAGTTCGCCGTGGGCACCGGCTCGGAGGGGGCGCGACCAGCAAGGGTCGCTGCTGCCGCGAAGCCAGCCACCAAGCCCGCCCGCGCCCGCGCCTCCGATGAAGAGCTTCCGGGCGCTCCGCTGGATGCCCGTTTCACCTTCGACAGCTTTGTCGTCGGCAAACCCAACGAATTGGCCCATGCCGCCGCCCGCCGGGTGGCCGAAGGCGGGCCGGTGACCTTCAACCCGCTGTTTCTGTACGGCGGCGTCGGGCTTGGCAAGACGCACCTGATGCACGCCATCGCCCACGAGTTGCAAACCCGCCGCCCCGAGCTTCGCGTCCTTTACCTTTCGGCCGAACAGTTCATGTACCGCTTCGTGCAGGCCCTGCGCGACCGCCAGGTCATGGACTTCAAGGAACTGTTCCGCTCGGTCGACGTGCTGATGGTCGATGACGTCCAGTTCATCGCCGGCAAGGACTCCACCCAAGAGGAATTCTTCCACACGTTCAACGCCCTTGTTGATGCCAACAAGCAGATCGTGATCTCTGCCGACCGCGCCCCGGGAGAGATCAAGGACCTCGAGGACCGCATCAAGTCGCGCCTGCAATGCGGATTGGTCGTCGACCTGCATCCGACCGACTACGAGCTTCGCCTTGGCATCCTTCAGCAGAAGGTGGATTTCTACCGCAACCAGTATCGCGGTCTTGCCATTGCCGACGGCGTGCTCGAATTCCTCGCCCACCGCATCACCACCAACGTCCGTGTGCTGGAAGGCGCGCTGACCCGCCTCTTCGCCTTCGCCAGCCTGGTCGGCCGCGAGATCACGCTCGACCTTGCCCAGGACTGCCTGGCCGACATCCTGCGCTCCTCGGACCGCAAGCTTTCGATCGAGGAAATCCAGCGCAAGGTGGCTGAACATTACAACATCCGTCTGTCAGACATGATCGGGCCGAAGCGGCTGCGCAACATCGCGCGCCCGCGTCAGGTTGCGATGTATCTGTCCAAGCAGCTGACGCCGCGCAGCCTGCCGGAAATCGGTCGCCGCTTCGGGGGCCGCGACCACACCACCATCATGCACGGTGTCCGCAAGATCGAAGAGCTGATGACCACGGACAGTCAGCTTGCGGATGATCTGCAACTTCTGCGGCGGCTTCTGCAGGGCTAGGGCAGGGGCCGCACTTGACGGCCCTTGCAAAGCCTTTCACAGTCCATCCAACACTTGTGAACCGGTGGAAACCGGATAAATTCGTCGTCCCTTCAACGGGTCGGCAGGGGGAAGTTAGATGAAACTCTCGATCGAACGGGCCACCCTTCTGAAGGCGCTGGCCCAGGCGCAATCGGTGGTCGAACGCCGCAACACCATTCCGATCCTCGCCAACGTCCTTATCGAGGCCGAGGGAGCCCAGGTCTCCTTCCGTGCCACCGACCTTGACATCGAGGTGGTGGACCGCGCCCCGGCGATGGTGGAAAGGGCCGGGTCCACCACCGTTTCCGCTGTGATGCTCCACGAGATCGTTCGCAAGCTGCCAGATGGGGCGCTGGTCAGCCTGCTGGAAGACAGCGCCGCCGGCCGGTTGACGATCACGGCGGGCCGCTCGACCTTCAATCTCGCGACGCTGCCGAAAGAAGACTTCCCGGTCATGGCCACCTCGGAGTATTCCTCGAACTTCTCGGCCCCTGCGCCTGTCCTGAGGCGTCTGTTCGACAAGGCAAAATTCGCGATTTCCACGGAAGAGACCCGTTATTACCTGAACGGTGTCTACATGCATGTCTCAACGGGTGAGAGCGGCAAGGTCCTTCGGTGCGTTGCCACCGACGGCCACCGCCTCGCCCGCATCGACGCACCCCTGCCCGAAGGCGCCGACGGGATGCCGGGGGTAATTGTGCCCCGCAAGACCGTGGGTGAATTGCGCAAGCTTCTCGACGACGACGAGGCGACCATCGCCGTCTCGGTCTCCGAGACGAAAGTGCGCTTTGCCACCCCCGTGATCACCCTGACGTCCAAGGTCATCGACGGCACCTTCCCAGACTACACCCGCGTGATCCCGACCGGAAACACCCGCAAGCTGGAAGTCGACGCGTCTGAGTTCGCCAGGGCCGTTGACCGGGTGGCGACCGTTTCGTCAGAACGTTCCCGCGCGGTGAAGCTGTCGCTGGAAGAGGACCGGCTGATCCTGTCCGTCAACTCGCCCGACAGCGGTGCTGCCGAGGAAGAGCTTGCCGTGGCCTACGGCGACGAACGGCTGGAGATCGGCTTCAACGCCAAATACCTCCTGGAAATCGCCAGCCAGGTTGACCGCGAGAACGCCGTCTTCCTGTTCAACTCCGCCGCCGATCCGACGCTGATGCGCGAAGGCAATGACCTGTCGGCGGTCTACGTCGTCATGCCGATGCGGGTCTGACCGGCCCTAAACGCCCGATCTGAAAGGGAACCTCGTGGGCGGTCTGGTGATCGATACCCTGGCCCTGTCGCATTTTCGAAGCCATCGCGCCACGCGGCTGGCCTTTGACGGCCGGCCGGTCGCGCTGGTTGGCCCAAATGGCGCGGGCAAGACCAACGTCTTGGAAGCCGTCTCGCTTCTGTCTCCCGGACGTGGCCTTCGCCGTGCTGCTGCCGAGGATCTGTCGCGCCGGCCCGAGGCGCTGGGCTGGAAGATCAGCGCCTCTGTCCAGGGCCTGACCGCCGCGCATGAGCTGGAGACCTGGGCGGAACCTGGCGAGCCTCGTCAGGTTCGCATCGACAGCAAGCAGGCCACGCAAGCCAGCCTTGGCCGCGTCCTCCGTGTGCTCTGGCTGGTCCCCGCGATGGACCGCCTCTGGATCGAGGCTGCCGAGGGGCGCCGCCGCTTCCTTGATCGGCTTACGCTCAGCTTTTTTCCGGATCATGCCGAACACTCGCTCACATACGAAAAGGCGATGCGGGACAGGAACCGGTTGATCAAGGATCAGGTCACCGACGCGCATTGGTACTCGGCACTGGAAGCCCTGATGGCCGAAGCAGGGGAACAGATCACCGCCCACCGTCGCGCCACCATCGACCGCATCGCCACCGCCGCCGACCCTGCCAGCGCCTTCCCCTCGGCCGACCTGCGGCTGATCGGTCCCGAAGGCACCGAAGACCCTGACGACCTTGCCGTCGCCCTTGCAGAAAGCCGCCGCCGCGACATTGCCGCTGGCCGAACCCTCGTCGGCCCGCACCGCGCCGACCTTCTGGCCCGTTACGCCGCCAAGGGCGTGCCCGCCGACCAATGTTCGACCGGAGAGCAGAAGGCTCTGTTGATCAGTCTGATCCTCGCCAACGCCCGCGCCCTGACGCAGGATCTGGGTCGCGCGCCGATCTTGTTGCTTGATGAAGTCGCCGCTCACCTCGACGAACAGCGCCGCGCCGCGCTGTACGAAGAGATCTGCGCCCTTGGTGCACAAGCCCTGATGACCGGGACCGAGTCCGACCTCTTCACCGCGCTGGGCGACCGTGGTCACACGCTGAAGATCACCGACCAGAACGGAATCTCGCAGGTTGACACATGACGGTGGAGACAATTGCCGAACACCTGCTCACAATCGCCGATGAGACGGCAATCGCTGCTTTGCTGAAGCGCTGCTTCACCACCGATTTCGGAGGCCGCAGCTTCTTTCAGACCCGCCACAGCTGGCGTCATGTCTTTCGCCACGATGGCCGGATCGTGGCGCACCTAGCCGTGCAGTTGCGCGCCGTCCGGCTGGGAGATACGCTGACGACGGTCGCTGGGATTGCCGATGTCGCCACCCACCCGGACCACAGGGGCAAGGGACATGCCGCAACCTTGCTCCGGGCGGCGCTGCACACCGCGCGTCAATCTCCGGCGCGGCATGTGGTGTTGTTCGGCACCGCCCGACTGTACCGGGCAGCCGGATTCCGCCCCATCGAAAACCCGCTCACCTACATCGACCTGACCCACGCCCGCACCGGCGCACTGTATCGGGACAAGCCCGAGCAGCATCTGCAAGTCCTTGTCCTGAAAGAGCAACCCTGGGACGAAGCCAAGCCCCTCGACCTCCTCGGTGGTCTGTTCTAAGGCTGGTCCATGACTGTCTCGATGCATGAACTTCTTCTCTACGCGCTTGGCATGGCCGGCCTCTGGGCCGTCCCCGGCCCGGTCTGGGTCGCCCTGACCGCCCGGGCGCTGTCGGGCGGCTTTGTCTCGGCATGGCCGCTCGCCGTCGGCGTCGCACTGGGCGACTTGATCTGGCCTTTGGCCGCTATCCTGGGGCTGACCTGGATCGAAAGCAGCTACGGCGATTTCCTTGGCATCCTGCGCTGGGTCGCCGCCGCAATCTTTCTGGTGATGGGCGTCCTGCTGATCCGCAAACCTGCCGCCATGGTGAACGCAGATAGCCGGCTGACGAGGCCCGGCATGCTGGCAGGCTTCACCGTCGGGGTCGCAGCGGTGATCGGCAACCCCAAGGCGATCCTGTTCTACATGGGCGCACTGCCGGGTTTCTTCTCTCTCGAGCGGCTGACCGCCCCCGACATCGCAGCGATCATCGCCATTTCCGCCCTGATCCCCGCGGCAGGAAACCTGGGCCTCGCGCTCTTCCTCGACCGGGCAAGGCAGCTTTTGTCCAGCCCGGAAAGCGTGCGCAAACTGAACGTGGGATCAGGGATCCTGCTGATCGGCGTCGGACTGGTCATCCCCTTCCTCTAGCTACCAAATCTTGTGGCAATGGGGTGACATTCCCGCCCCGAAACGCTATAAATCGCGCGTAACGATCAGGGTTCCCCACGCATGGCTGACCAGCCCAAGAACACCGCCGTATACGGTGCCGATTCGATCAAGGTTCTCAAAGGTTTGGAGGCGGTTCGCAAACGCCCTGGCATGTATATCGGTGACACCGACGACGGGTCGGGCTTGCACCACATGGTCTACGAGGTCGTCGACAACGGCATCGACGAGGCGCTGGCCGGTCACGCGACCGAAGTAGCGGTGATCATCCACGCCGACGACAGCGTTTCGGTCCGTGACAACGGTCGCGGCATCCCGGTCGACATCCACCAGGAGGAAGGCGTGTCCGCGGCCGAGGTCATCATGACCCAGCTGCACGCCGGCGGCAAATTCAACAACACCGACGACAGCGGCAACGCCTACAAGGTTTCAGGCGGTCTGCACGGCGTGGGCGTCTCGGTCGTCAACGCGCTCAGCGAGTGGCTGGAGCTGACGGTCTGGCGCAACGACATGGAATACCGCGCCCGGTTCGAGGATGGCGATTGCGTCGTTCATGTCCACGAGGCCGGCCCGGCCCCTGGAAAAAAGGGGACGATGGTCCGCTTTCTGGCGAGCGCCAAGTCCAACCGGCCCGAAGGCACCTTCTCGAACCTGGAATACAGCTTCAAGACGCTGGAGCATCGCCTGCGCGAACTGGCCTTCCTGAACTCCGGCGTGCGGATCGTCCTGGAAGACGAACGCCACGCAGAACCGCAGAAGATCGAGCTTTTCTACGAAGGCGGCGTGCGTGAGTTCGTCAAGTACATCGACCGTTCAAAGTCCAGTGTGATGGCCGAGCCGATCTACATGGTTGGCGAAAAGAACGGCATCGGCGTCGAAGTCGCGATGTGGTGGAACGACAGTTACCACGAAAACGTGCTGCCGTTCACAAACAACATTCCGCAGCGCGATGGCGGCACGCACCTGGCCGGCTTCCGCGGCGCGCTTACCCGTACGATAACCGGCTATGCGCAATCCTCGGGCATCGCCAAGCGCGAGAAGATCGACTTCACCGGCGACGACGCGCGTGAAGGCCTGACCTGCGTTCTGTCGGTCAAGGTGCCCGACCCGAAGTTTTCCAGTCAGACCAAGGATAAGCTCGTGTCTTCCGAGGTGCGGCCCGCAGTCGA
>JANOCQ010000317.1:0-16311 GCA_031412255.1 Paracoccaceae bacterium
GAGCGGGCAGCGAACCGCGCGTCATCCTTCGGATTGTCGTGTTCCATGACGAAGTGCCTGACCCCGATCTTGCGCAGCGCGGCCATGATCGTCTTCCAGTCGACCGTGCCGTGGCCCACGTCCGACCAACCGTCTTCGTCCTTGTTCTCGCCCGCAGGCGCGATGTCCTTGATGTGCGCCGCCGTGATCCGGTCCTTGTATTTCTCGATCCAGGCCAAGGGGTCCCCGCCGCCGCGGACCACCCAGGCCACGTCCATCTCCCATTCCAGCCCTGGCCCGCCCTCGAAGATGCGGTCCTGCGGCAGGCTGCCGTCGGTCAACGCCTTGAACTCGAAATCATGGTTGTGCCAGCCAAAGCCATAGCCCGCCGCCTTGTAAGGCGCGCCCGCCTTCTGCAGCCGCTCGCCAAACGCTTTCCACCCTGCCGCGTTGGTAGGCCGGTCCTCGGGCATCACATAGGGGCAATACAGCCGCTCCATCTTCAGCGCCTTGGCAATGCCCAGGACCTTGTCGACATCGGTCTCAAGCTGGCCAAGACCGAAGTGCCCCGTAGGCATCGTCAGCCCGGTGGCCTTTAGCCCCTCCTGCGTGGCCGCCACCGCCGCATCATCGGCATACAGCGCGCCATAGCCCTCGACGGCGGTATAGCCCGCCTTCGACACCATCTCGAAGGTCTTCGACATCGGCGGGAAGTTGCGTGAGGAATAGAGTTGATAGCTGAACATGGGTTAGCCTTTCGTCAGCCGCCGTAGGTGGCGGAATGGAGATCGCGGAGGGTGAAGCGTGGCACCGCCGAGGGGTCCTCGGGGATGAAGGTGATCGTGGCCGGATACCCCGGGAACAAGGTAACTGCATTCGCCGAGAAGCGGCCGGGAACTTCAGATTCTACTGCAACAAACGGGGCGAGTGCGTTGACCTGCAATGTCAATTTCCAAACATCACCGTCGCGCGTGATGTCCGCCGTCAGGCCCGAGGGTAAAAGGTCGTAAGCCTTCCACGGCTTCGGCGCATGGACATCCCCGCCCTGCGAATCGCCGATCCAGATGAAGGCCAGCATCTCATCCGACCGCAAGGCATCGGCGCCTACCGTCAGCACCGGCAAAGCCGCGTCCGGCGAAACCGTCACCGTCGCCTCCCCCAACTTCCGCGTGGACCCATCCATCGCCGCAGCATTGGCCGTCACGGTGATCGTCACCGCCTCGGGCCGGTCATTGACCGCCCGCAGCTCGATCTCGCCGTCCTTCGGCACCGCCGTCACCATCACCGGCGCATAGAACCGTGCGGCCATGTGGTGCAGCAGCTTCCAGTTCCCGCCGTGGTCCAGGCTGGCCCAGGAACACACCGGCCAGGTGTCGTTCAACTGCCAGTACAGCGTCCCCTGACAATGCGGCTTCAAGCTTCGCCAATGCGTGACGGCGGTCTTGATCGCCAACCCCTGCTGGACTTGGGAGACGTAAACGAAGTTCGGAAAGTCCACCGGGAAGCGGAAGTAGCGGAACATGGTCTCGGCGATCCGGGCATTCCCGCCGGGGTTCTTCTGGTGGCTCTCCATCACCGGCGCGGCGATGTTCCAGTCCTGCGGGTTGGCGAACCGCGCAATGGCGGTTAGCGACGGATAGGACTGGAAGCCGAATTCGGAACAGAAGCGAGGGCTTACGTCCCGATAGTGGTCAAAGTCTTTCCCCTCGTGCCACACCGACCAGAAGTGCATGTCGCCCGACGAGTCATCGTGCCAGGCATCCCCGAAGGCCATCGGCCCCGGGCTTGGCGAGGACGGCCACCAGTTCGCCCCCGGCAGCGTGCCCAGCAATGCCCCCTCAACCGCCCGGTTCAGCCGGTCATAGTTCACCAGGTACCGATCCCGGTCCTTGCGGCTTTCCGGAAACCAGGTCAGCGCCCCGATCAACTCGTTGTCGCCGCACCAAAGTGCGATGCAGGCGTGGTGGCTGATCCGACTAACGACATCCCGGACCTCGGCATCGACCTCGGCCAGGAACTCCGGCGTGGAGGGATACAGGTGGCAGGCGAACATAAAGTCCTGCCAGATCATCAGTCCCATCTCGTCGCAGAGGTCGTAGAACCAATCCGGCTCATACCGCCCGCCGCCCCAAATCCGCAGCATGTTCATGTTGGCATCGACCGTGGATTGCAGCAACGCCCGCACGCCTTCCACGGTGATCCGCCCAAAGAGCGCATCCGCTGGGATCCAGTTCGCGCCCTTGGCAAACACTGCGCGGCCGTTGACGTGAACACCAAAGGACCGCCCCGCCGCGTCCGGCTCGGACACCAGCTTCATGTCCCGCAGGCCGATCCGCTTGACCACCCGCGCAGCGCCGCTGGTCAAGACCAGGTCGTGCAGCACCTGCGCGCCCTGACCCGCCGGCCACCACAGCACCGGGTCACGGAGGACAAGCACCACCTCGGCCACCCCACCCACCACCGAAGCAGTTTGCGTGATACCACAAAGACTTGCAGTCACATTCTCCGACGTCGCATGAACCCGCAAGCGCACTTCCACCTGACCCGGGGAATGCACCTGATCCACCAGCACATCCCCGATCCGCGGTCCCACCGGCTCCAACCGGACACAACCCGAAACCCCAAAGATCCCCAGCGCGATATTCCAGTCCCAGCCGAAATCGCACTGCTGTTTCCGCAGCATGTTGTTGAAGGCAATCGCCCCGTTCACCTGCTGATAGGGGATCGGAAACGGCATCCGCGCCGCCCGCGCCAAGGCCTCGCGGACGGGCGAGCGGAAGTGGATTTCCACCGCGTTCTCGCCCGCCTTCAGCGCCGCCGAAACATCCACCCGCCAGCGCCGGTGCACGTTGGCTGCCGACAGGACCAGAACCCCGTTCAGCCGCACCTCGGCCACCGTATCCAGCCCCTCGACCACCAACTCTGCCGCCGATCCGTCATGAACAAAGACCCGCCGCGCGACCCAGTCCCGCTCGGAAACCCAGCGGCACTCATACTCGTTCCGGCCCCAATACGGGTCCGGGATCACCCCCGCCTTCGCCAGTGCCGAGACGCCATCCCCCGGCAGGTCGAAAGGCACGACATGGGTGCCGCTTTCATCCGAAAGCGTCCAGCACCCCGCCAGATCAAGCATTCCTTAGATCCTTTGTTCCGTCTTCGAGTCAAAGAGCGAGGCCTTGGGAATATCGAGCCCCAGATGCACCTTCGTCCCCGCCGGCAACCGACCTTCGACCGGCACCCGCACGCTCATGTTGGTTCCCTCGGCCTTCAGCCACAAAAGGCTGTCTGCTCCCAGGTGCTCGTCAATCTCGACCTCGGCCGGAATGGACGGCCCCGCCAAAGGCGTCGTCGACACGGTGATATGCTCCGGCCGCACGCCCAGGATGGCATCGTCCCGCTCCAGCACCGCCCCGCCCTCGTAACCGGCAAGGTCGATCTTCGTGGCACCGAACTGGAACGCCCGACCGTTGTCGATCGTCCGGCCCTTGAGAAAGTTCATCGACGGGCTGCCGAGGAAGCCCGCCACGAACAGGTTCGACGGGCGGTTGTAGATCTCCAGGGGTGCGGCAAGCTGCTGGATCACCCCGCCCTTCATCACGGCGATCCGGTCGGCCAGCGTCAGCGCCTCGATCTGGTCGTGGGTCACGTAGACCATCGTGTTGCCGAGCGCGTTGTGCAGGCGCTTGATCTCGACCCGCAATTCACTGCGCAGCTTGGCGTCGAGGTTCGACAAAGGCTCGTCGAACAGAAACACATCGACGTCGGGCACCAGCGCCCGCCCGATGGCAACCCGCTGGCGCTGACCGCCCGACAGGGCCGCCGGTTTCCGGTCGAGCAAAGGCTGGATCTGCAGGATTTCCGCCGCCCGGGCGATCCGCTTGTCGATCTCGGCCTGCGGGACCTTGGCGTTCTTCAGGCCGAACGACAAATTCCCCCGCACCGTCATCTGCGGATACAAGGCGTAGCTCTGGAACACCATCCCGATGCCCCGCTCGGACGGCTCGGACCAGGTGACGTTCTTCCCCTTGATCCAGATCTGCCCGTCGGTGATGTCCAAGAGGCCCGCCAGACAGTTCAGCAGCGTCGACTTTCCGCAGCCCGAGGGCCCCAGCAGGACCACGAACTCCCCCTCCGCCACGTCGATGTTCATGTTCTTCAACACGGACACCGAGCCGAAGTTCAGCGTCAGGTCCTTGACTTCAATCGAGTTAATCATGGATCAGCCTTTCACGGCACCGGCGGCGATACCGCGCACGAAGAGTTTTCCGGAGACGAAGTATACAATCAGCGGCACCAGCCCGGTCAGCACCGTGGCGGCCATGTTGACGTTGTATTCCTTCACCCCCTGGACAGAGTTGACAATGTTGTTCAGCTGCACCGTCATCGGGTAGATGTCGGGCTTGGTGAAGACGACCCCGAAGAGGAAGTCGTTCCAGATCCCCGTCACCTGCAGGATCAGCGCCACCACGAAGATCGGCAGCGACATCGGGAGCATGATGCGGAAGTAGATGCCCCAGAACCCGGCGCCATCGACGCGGGCGGCCTTGAACAACTCTTCCGGGATCGAACTGAAGTAGTTGCGGAAGAGCAGCGTCAGGATCGGCATCCCGAAGATCGTGTGCACGATGATCAGGCCCCAGAGCGTGCCGTAGATCCCCGCCTCGCGCAGAAGGATCACGATGGGATAGAGCATGATCTGGTAGGGGATGAACGACCCGAAGATCAGGATGGTGAAGAAAACGTCCGAGCCTTTGAACTTCCAGTTGATCAGTGCGTAGCCGTTCACCGAAGCGATGGCGATCGATACGATCACCGAAGGCACCGTGATCATCACGGAATTCCAGAAGCCCCGCGAAAGACCGTCGCAGTTCAGCCCGGTGCAAGCCTCGGACCAGGCCTTGACCCAGGGCTGGAAGGTGATCTCGACGGGAGGGGCGAAGATGTTGCCCAGCCGCACCTCGGGCATGCCCTTCAGGCTGGTCATCACCATCACCCACAGCGGCAAAAGGTAGTAGACGCAGACCAGGATCAGAATTCCGTACAGCATGATGTTGCGGGGGTTCATCGCCCGTTTGGGCTTTGCGCCGCGTGGGCCGGTCATTGCAGCCATGCCTACGTCAGCCATGCTTCTTGCCTCCGAATTCCAGATAGGCCCAGGGGATCAGCACGATCAGGACCGAAAGAAGCATCATGGTCGAGGCCGCAAACCCCTGCCCCAGGTTCTGCGCCTGGAACATGTAGTCGTAGACATACATCGCGGGCACCTGGCTGGCGTTACCGCCAGGGCCGCCCGATGTCATCGCGACCACCAGATCGTAAAGTCGGATGATTCCACTGGCCACGATCACCAGGGTCGTGATGAACACTGCACGCATCATCGGGATGATGACCACGATATAGGTCTTCCAGGTCGGAATGCCGTCGACGCGGGTGGCCTTCCAGATGTCCTCGTCGATACCGCGCAGACCCGCCAGCATCAGGCACATGACAAAGCCCGTGCCTTGCCACAGCCCAGCGATCAGCAGTCCATACAGCACAGTATCGGGATTGTTCAGCGGGTCGAAGGTAAAGCTCGTCCACCCCATATCGCGCACCACACCCTGAATGCCGAAATCGGGGTTCAGGATCCACTGCCAGACCAGGCCCGTCACGATGAACGAAAGGGCAAAGGGATACAGCATGATCGTGCGGAACGTGTCTTCGTAACGGATCTTCTGGTCCATCAGCACAGCCAGGATAAAGCCCATGACCACGGTGAAGATCAGCGACATAACGCCATAGAAGAACAGGTTCTCGATCGAGACGACCCAGCGGTTGGTGTCCCAAAGCCGCTCATACTGATCCAGGCCGACCCAGCGGGTGCGGGGCAAGAGCTTGGAATCGGTAAAGGAATATACGACGGTCCAGATCGTGCCGCCGACGAAGATCACCAGGGCCGTGGCGATCATCGGCAAGGCCGCGATCTTGGCACTGATGTTGCGGCTCCACCGCGCGCGCGGTCGTGCCGCGGAAGTCGTGCGGATAGCCTCCGCTTCGCTGGTCACCGACATTGGCCCCTGCCCCCTTTGCCGTCTTTCAGGTGCGAAAGGGGCTGCCCGCGAACGGACAGCCCCAGTCTTCAAGCCAGTCTCAGAGACCCGACTTCAGGTTCTCGACCCACTTGGCATGGGCGTCGGCTGCCGGCATGTCGGACTTCCAGAATTCGACCATCAGGTCTTCGTTCTGCTTCTGGACGTCCGGCGACCAGACCATGTCGCCCGAGGGAACGATGTTGCCACCGGCCAGGATTTCCAGGCCCTTCTTCATGCAGTCGTTGGCGGCCGACATGTCGATGTCGCCACGGATCGGCAAGGATCCTTTCTTCAGGTTAAAGGCCACCTGGACTTCCGGCGAGACGAGCTGGGCAGCCAGGCGCTTCTGTGCAGCTTCTTTCTCCGGATCATCCAGCTTCGGGAAGTAGAAGGCGTCGCCGCCGGTCGAGATGTACTGGTTCAGACCCAGACCCGGCAGGCAGGTATAGTCCTTGCCAGCCACTTCGTTCGCTACCTGGAATTCGCCCTGCGCCCAGTCACCCATGATCTGGCCCGCGGCCTGATCGGTGATGACAAGGTTGGTCGCCTGGTTCCAGTCCTGAACGGCCGAACCCTTGGCCAGTTCACGCGCAGCAGCGGCGGCCTCAAAAACCTTTGCGTATTCCGGGCCAGCGGCGACATCCATATTCTTGTCGACGTTCACGGCCTTCCAGGCGTCAAGCCCGGCCACGGCGATCTGCATCGCGCCGAAGGCAAGGTTCGACTGCCAGGGCTGATCGCCCAGTGCCAGCGGCAGCTTGCCCGCGTCGCGGACTTGCGGAGCGGTGGCGACGAACTCGTCCCAGTTGGTCGGAACCGGGATGCCCAGATCTTCATAGACCTTGTTGGACAGCCACAGCCATTCCGGCGAGTGGATGTTCACCGGGGCGCAGTAGACCTTGCCGTCGACGGTGCAGGCATCCAAGAGCGAGGGCGGGAAGACGACTTCTTTCCAGTTGTTCGCTTCGGCCACGTCGGTCAGGTCCAGCATCAGACCGGCTTCGACCAGTTCCAGCGCCTGCTGGCCGTGGTTGAACTGGGTGGCACCCATCGGGTCGCCGCCCGTGATGCGGGAAATCATGATCGGACGGGCGGTGCCGCCACCGCCAGCAATCGCGCCGTCGACCCACTTGTCGCCCGAGGCGTCGAACGCCTTGGCAAGCTCGGCAACCGCCGCAGCTTCACCGCCAGAGGTCCACCAATGGGTGACTTCCAGCTCGGTGGCCATGGCGGGCATCGCCACGGACATCGCAAGAAGCGCCGTCATCTTCGAAAGTTTCATACCGTTCCTCCCGGTTTCTAAAACGTTATAGAACTAACCTATAACGTTATAGATTTGCCGATCAACAGATCTTTTCGCTTGTTCACGCCCTCTCTCCAAGTTTTCATGAAGGGATGACCCGCGCCCTTTTGCGCGTAAAATACCGGGAAAACCGAGCCCATGCTGCACCGCCAAAACCTTGCTGATTCCCTTTCCGGACGGGACCTTCCCGCCTCGGGGTGGGCGGTTCGCGCTGCAGGTGCAAAGCAGACCACCGGGGCCGAATCAGTCCAGGGGATTCGCCCTCGCCTCTTTGGTCGCTCGCATGCAGACAGGGGGGATGATGGCCACGCTCAATGATCCACCCACCC
Source organism: Paracoccaceae bacterium (assembly GCA_031412255.1). Classification (GTDB taxonomy): domain Bacteria; phylum Pseudomonadota; class Alphaproteobacteria; order Rhodobacterales; family Rhodobacteraceae; genus Tabrizicola. Next base: position 7,683 of record JANOCQ010000317.1, read on the forward strand.
CTGATTCGGACACCCATCGTCCCACGCTGAAGACCATCGCCGCCGCGACGGGCTTCGCGATCGCCACAGTCAGCCGCGCCCTGAAGGACGCGCCCGACATCGGCGAGGAGACCAAGCGCCTTGTCCGTGAGACAGCCGAACAGCTCGGATACCGCCCGAACCGCGCCGGCGTCCGCCTCCGGACCGGCAAGACCAATGTCATCGCGTTGGTCCTTTCGACCGAGACTGACGTGATGAACCACACCTCGCGCCTCATCTACTCGATCGCCAACGCGCTCCGCGGCACCGCCTACCACCTGGTCGTGACCCCCTTCTTTCCCGACCAGGACCCGATGGAGCCGATCCGTTACATCGTGGAAACCGAAAGCGCCGACGGGATCATCCTGAACCAGACCAAGGAAGACGACCCCCGCATCCGCTACATGCATGACCACGGCTTTCCCTTCGCCGCTCACGGTCGCACCTCGATGGGCATCGACCACCCGTTCTTCGACTTCGACAACGAGGCTTATGGTCGCCTCGGCGCGCGCGTGATGGCCGAACGCGGCCGCAAGCGCCTGCTGATCGTGCCACCGCCCCGCGCGCACATGTACGCCCGCCACATGACCTTCGGCTTCTCGGACGAATCCGCGCTGCTCGGCCTGCCCTTCGAAGTCTCGCAGGACGTCACTTCCGACAGCGGCGGCGAGGCGGTCGAGGCCGCCATTGCGGGTCGATTCCATCTGCCGAACCCGCCCGACGGCATCCTGGTCGGCTCCACCACCGCCGCGATGGCCACCATCGCCGGGGCCGAAAGTTCGGGCCGCGTCCTGGGCCGTGACTTCGACGTCGTGGCCAAGGAGGCTATCGCCGTCCTGCGCCGCTTCCGGCAGGATATCCTCATCGTCCGCGAAGACGTGGGCCGCGCCGGTGAGTTTCTCGCCCGGGCGCTTCTGGCCGAGATCGAAAAACGCGACTGGACCGACCGGCAAGGGCTGGAAGTTCCAGTCAAGGTAGAACAAAGGCCGCCAGGCCGCGAAGTGGAGGACAAGACATGAAGACGATCAAGGGCCCGGCTCTGTTCCTGGCGCAGTTCGCGGGAGATGCTGCCCCGTTCAACTCGTGGAAGTCGATCACCGAATGGGCGGCCGATTGCGGCTATGTCGGCGTGCAGGTGCCAAGCTGGGACGGGCGGTTGTTCGACCTGGAAAAGGCTGCCAGTTCAAAGGCCTATTGCGATGAGTTCAAGGGTGTGGCGTCGGACGCAGGCATCGAGGTGACCGAACTTTCCACCCACCTCCAGGGCCAGCTTGTCGCCGTCCACCCCGCCTATGACACCCAGTTCGACGGCTTTGCCACCCTTGGCGTGCGCGGCAATCCCAAGGCGCGTCAGGAATGGGCCGTGGACCAGGTGAAGAAGGCGCTGACCGCCTCGAAGAACCTCGGCCTCACCGCACACGCTACCTTCTCCGGCGCCCTCGCTTGGCCCTATCTCTACCCCTGGCCGCAGCGCCCGGCTGGACTGGTCGAGGAAGCCTTCGACGAACTTTCCCGCCGCTGGCTCCCGCTTCTCAATCATGCTGAGGACTGCGGCGTCGACGTCTGTTATGAAATCCACCCCGGAGAAGACCTGCATGACGGCGTCTCCTTCGAGATGTTCCTCGACCGGGTGAAAGGCCATGCCCGCGCCAACATGCTCTACGACCCCTCGCACTACGTCTTGCAACACCTTGATTACCTAGAACATATCGACATCTACCATGACCGGATCAAGATGTTCCACGTCAAGGACGCCGAGCTGAACCCCACGGGCCGCCAAGGCGTCTACGGCGGCTTCCAATCCTGGGTCAACCGCGCGGGCCGCTTCCGCTCCCCAGGCGACGGGCAGGTCGATTTCGGCGGCATCTTCTCCAAGCTGACCCAGCGCGATTTCGACGGCTGGGCTGTGGTCGAATGGGAATGCTGCCTGAAACACCCTGAGGATGGCGCCCGCGAAGGTGCGGCGTTTGTCGATGCCCATATCATCCGCGTGACAGAACAGGCCTTCGACGACTTCGCCGACAGTGGCACCGACCGCGCCGCCAACCGCCGCATGCTTGGACTGGAGTAAAACCATGCCCATCGACGCTTCACCCGCCGCCCACACTGCCCGCCCCAAACGCCTTCGCCTTGGCATGGTCGGTGGCGGACGCGACGCCTTCATCGGCGCCGTCCACCGCATTGCCGCGCGGATTGACGATCAATATGAACTGGTTGCAGGCGCTTTCTCATCCAATCCGGAAAAGGCCCTTGCTTCCGCGCAAGACCTTGGCGTGGCCCGTGCCTATACCAGCTTTGCCGAGATGGCCGCCAAGGAAGCGCGACGCAAGGACGGGATCGACGCCGTCGCCATCGTGACGCCGAACCACATGCACGCCCCCGTCGCAATGCAGTTCCTCAAGCGCGGCATCCACGTCATCTGCGACAAGCCGCTGACCGCGACCTTGGCCGAGGCGAAAAAGCTGGCCAAAGCCGCCGAGGCCTCGGGCGTCGTCTTCGCGCTGACCCACAACTACACCGGCTACCCGATGATCCGGCAGGCCAAAGCGATGATCGCCAATGGCGACCTCGGCGAGTTGCGCCTCGTCAACGTCGAATACGTCCAGGACTGGCTGACCGAGGTGGTCGACAACAAGCAGGCGGACTGGCGCACCGACCCGGCCCGCTCGGGGGCCGGAGGCTCCACCGGCGACATCGGCACCCACGCCTTCAACCTGGCGAACTTTGTCTCAGGCCTCACGCTCGACACCCTTGCGGCCGACCTCACCGCCTTCGTTCCGGGCCGCCGCGTCGATGACAATGGCCATGTGCTGATGCGTTACCAGGGTGGCGCGCGCGGCATGCTATGGTGCAGCCAGGTCGCACCAGGCAATGAGAACGGCCTCCGCCTGCGCATCTACGGCACCAAGGGCGGGCTCGAATGGGCGCAGGAGGATCCGAACTACCTCTGGTTCACGCCCTTCGGCCAGGAAAAGCGCAAGATCACCCGTGGCGGTGCCGGCGCCGGACCTGAGGCGGCCCGCGTCAGCCGCATCCCCCCCGGCCACCCCGAGGGCTACCTTGAAGGCTTCGCCACCATCTACACCGAGGCCGCCCGCGCGATCCGCGCCGCCAAGGCGGGAACACCGGTCCCGGACGGCACCACCTTCCCCGGCCTGAAGGAGGGCCTGGAAGGTGTGGCCTTCGTCGACGCTTGCGTCCGGTCTTCGGCGCGCAACGGTGCTTGGGTCAGCCTCAATCTTTAGGCGTCCGGTTCCAATTACCGAAAGATCCGGAGGGTGCAACGCCCCTCCGGGTCCCGGCCAAGGTCGCAAACCGATGACTGAAGAAGGTCAGCGATCCGCCAACTGGCCCGAAGCGCGCAGCCGTGCCCGCTCACGCTGTAGCCACAAGGCCGTCAACAACAACGGCGCATTTCCGATCTCACCAACCGCCACTGCCTCGACCAGCCTGTCGAACGAAAGCAGATGTCCCTTGATGTCCTCAGCCTCGTCCGCAGCCCCAAACACCCCCGCCACTTTGTCCGGGAGATCACAAATCGCCACATAGGAATAAAGATACTCCGTCACCGCGCCCGGCGTCGGATAATACTCCGCCACCTTCTCCAGCCGCCCAAGGCTCAGCCCCGCCTCCTCGACCGCCTCGCGCCGGGCCGCGTCTTCGGGGGTTTCGTCTGGATCGATTCGCCCCGCGGTGGCCTCCAACTGCCATGGCAGGGGGTCGCCACGGCCCAGCGGGCCAATCCGCATCTGTTCCACCAATAGGACGCGGTCCCTGACCGGGTCATAGGGCAGCACCGTCACCGCGTCGCCCGCAACGAAAACCTCGCGCGTCAATGGTGTGCTCATTGCGCCATCGAAGCGCCGGTGGCGCAGATGCAGGATGTCCAGCGCAAAGAACCCGGCATGAGAGGGCGTTGGTCGCTCCACCTCCACCTCGCCCGAACCGACGCGCATCCCGCGCAAGAAAGCCGTATGCGCCCGTCTCCGACTTGCCACCTCGACCCGCAGTGCGGGCAGACGGCGCCGGACCACCGCGGCCGGAACATGTCCGAAATAGCGCAACACCAGCGCCACAAGCTCGGCATCCGTCGTGTCGCCCATCACGTCTTGCAGGAACCGCAGGCAGTCGGGCCCGCCAGCCGCCACGGCCTCGCGAATTGCAGCAGGCCAGCCCTCGCAGGTTCCGGTCACTTCCAGCGCCGACTGGCATTCTCGGACAAGAGGCCGCCCACGATTCCGCCGAACAGGATCGTTCCGAAAACACCCAACGACAGCAAGGCATGCGACCGCTTTGCCATGGTCTGGAACACCGCCAGGATCGCATCCATCGCCGTCTCGTAGCGCATCTTCACCGAGTTATCGAGCATCTCCGCCAGCGCCAGCAGGAACAACGCGACCACCGCCAGAAGGACGGCCGTCTTGATCCCCGACCCGGCAGCCTCGACGTAACCACCGCCAACCGAGTTGCCCATCACCGACCAGCCGATGATCACGCCGACCAATGCCGCCCCCTCGCGGATCGGTCCTGCCGCCGTGGCGTCCGGCATGTTGATTGCGTAATAGTTGGCCATCACCCAACCGACCACCGCGAAACAGATCGCGGCCACAAGCTTTGCACCCGTCGGCATCGGAGTTGCCATGCCTTATCCCTCAACTGGGACGCGTCACCGTGATCTGCGTCACATCGCAGTTTCCACCGTGAAAGGCCCCCGCGCAAGAGGCGAGGTAGAAGTCCCACATCCGTTTGAACCGGTCATCGAACCCCAGCTTGCGCACTTCGCCCCAGCGCACGTTGAAGGTCTCATGCCAGCGCCGGAGTGTCAGGCTGTAGCTCTCTCCGAACTCGATGGAGTCCTTGACCTTCAGCCCGGCGCGCTCCACCTCGGCCCGCAGGACGGAAGGGGCGGGCAACATCCCGCCAGGAAAGATGTACTTCTGGATGAAATCAACACCCTTGCGGTACAGTTCCCAACGCGAATCCGACACGGTGATGATCTGCAATGTCGCGTGCCGACCTGGCTTCAGCCGATCGCGCAGCGTGCTGAAATAGACCGGCCAGTAACGCTCGCCAACCGCTTCGAACATCTCGATCGAGGCGATGCCGTCGTATGACCCCCGTTCGTCGCGATAATCCTGCAGCTTGATCTGCACCCGGTCCGAGAGGCCCGCCTTCGCGATCCGCTCGACCGCATAGTCATGCTGAGCCTGGCTGATCGTCAGTCCGGTGACCTTCAGCCCCCGCTCCTTCGCCGCATATTCCGCGAACCCGCCCCAGCCGCAGCCGATCTCCAGCACGTGTTCGCCAGGCTGCGCGCCCATCTGGTCGACCATGCTGGCGTATTTCCGCGTCTGCGCCGCCTCAAGACTTTCCTGTGGATTGTCGAATATGGCCGAAGAATAGGTCATCGTATCGTCCAGCCACAGCCGGTAGAACTCATTCCCCAGGTCATAGTGGGCCGAGATGTTCTTCCGCGCCTGCCGCTTCGAGTTCGACTGCAGCCAGAACCGCAGCCGTTCATAGGCACGAAGCAGGCTCATGCCGGGGTAGCCATCGTTCACCATGCTGTTCGCCGGCCGCTGCACCAGATCCAGAAAGGCCTGCAGGTCGGGCGAGGTCCACCAGCCATCCAGATAGGCGTCGCAGAACCCCAGGTCACCTTCGCGGACCAGGCGCGCGAAAAGGTCTGGGTTCACCACCCGAATCTCGGCTGCAATGCCGGGGAGCTTGCCCTCGACACGAAAGCGCCGGTCGTCCGGCAATACGAAGTCAAGTCTGCCTTCGCCCAAACCACGGGCGGTCTCGAATGCGGTGGCAAAGTAGCGCGGCAAGCCTGCCTGCCCCTTCACCGTCGTCAACACGTCCATCGGCCCACCCCCAGGGTCTTTGTCGTCAACACTTTCACCAAAGGCGATACGTTGCTCAAGCATTTCGTGCGCCATATGCCGCAAGGGCAGCCGCGCGGCCAGCAGCCAACTCCACCACAGGCTTTGGATAGGGCTGACCGGGCGTCAACCGCCAGGACCGCGGCACCGCGTCAAAGAACGCCAGTGCCTCCGGCCCCGGCGTCTTGGACAACTCGGCGATGAACCGGCGGCGATAGCGCGCATCGGCATCGAACTTTTCGGCCTGGCCCGCCGGATTGAACACCCGGAAGAACGGCGCTGAATCAGGTCCCGATCCCGCAACCCATTGCCAGCCCATCGCATTCGCCGCCGGGTCCCAGTCGGTCAGACAATCGGCAAACCAGTCGCGCCCCACCGTCCAATGCGTCATGAGGTGCTTGGTCAGGTAACTCCCCGCAATCATCCGCGCGCGGTTGTGCATCGTGCCCGTGACATACATCTCGCGCATCGCCGCATCGACGAAGGGCTCGCCCGTCATCCCTTGGCGCCAGCGCTCGGCCTCGGGACTGTCCCCGCGCCAGGGAAAGGCGTCCCACTCCGGCCGCCAGTTCCCGCTGATGATATGGGGCGTGTGGTGCATCAGGTGATAGCTGAACTCGCGCCAGGCCAATTCGCGCAGGAAACTTTCCGCACCCGCATGACCGTCGTCGCGCGCCCTGAGACCCGCAGCCCAGACCTCGCGGATGCCGATCTCTCCGTAGGTCAGGTTCTCCGACAGGCGAGAGGTTCCCTGAACCCCCGGAACATCCCGCATCTCTCCGTAGCGTGCCAGCGGTCCGTCCAGGAAGGCGTGGAGCTTGGCACGCGCCGGAGCTTCGCCCACCGACTGATAGCCTGCAACGACCGCCGCCCCCCGGTTCATCGCCGCACCTAGATGCCAATCCTCCAGCGCGTCCGACACAGGCCGGACCGCGACGCACCGTATCTCCTTCAAGGCGGCGTCAGGTGCTGCCACACCCATCCCCCGCATCGCCTTCCAGTATGGAGTGAACACCCGGTAGAAGCCGCCCTGCCCGGTCTCGACCTCCCAGGGCTCATGCAGAAGATGACCCGCAAAACTGCGCGCTTCGATCCCCTCGCCCTTCAGCGCCGCCTTGACCCCCGTATCCCGCGCAACCGAAGCCGGATCATAAAGCCGCGACCACCAGACGCCCTTTGCACCGGTTTCCGCAACCAGCCCGCGCAATACCTCCAGCGCCGGTCCGCGCCGCAACACCAGCCGGGCGCCCATGCCTTCCAAGACCCGATCAAAAGCCGAAATCGCCAGCCCCAGTCGCCATTTCGGTGCCGCCCCGAGCGCTTCGGTCTCGGCGTCCAGAATGAACACGAAAATCAGCGGCCGCCCCTCGGCAACAGCAGCAGCCAGCATAGGCTGGTCCCCAAGCCGCAGGTCGCGGCGGAACCACAGGATCAACGGTGTATCGGACATTCCCCCGCCTTCTTACTTGTGGACATTACGCCCGCCACGCAGCATCGGATCACTTAAGTCTTTCAGCTGGCGACAAATATCCACGGGCGACGATCGGTTCCGCGACCGGCCGAAAAACTTGTCGGCACGGGTGAAATCCCCGGGGCACCCGTCCCCTGCGCAGTCTTCGCGCAAGGGATGAAGGCAAGGAGGGTACGCTCCAGCGCCCGCTAAGCTGATCTCACAGCACCCGGTCCAGAGCCGCGATCAGCCGCTGGACATCCTCCGCCGAGGTGTAGTGCACCGCCGACATCCGCAGCACGCCCTTCTCCAGGTCGATCCCCAGCGCCTCCAGCGGCCGTACTGCGTAGAAGTCCCCCGCCCAGCAGGCGATTCCGTTGCGGCCCAGTTCTTCCGAGACCGGCTCGGCGACCCGGTCCAGCTCCACAGCCACCGTCGGCGCCCGCCGCCCGGCATCGCGTGGCCCCAGAAGCCGCACATCGTTTCGCTGTCCCAGATAATCGAGCAACGGCTGGATCACAGCCACCTCCTGCGCCCGCATCAGGTCATGCACGCCCCGGTTCCGCGCCGCCGGGTCGCCCGCGATCCCATGGCGCTCGGCCAGGGCATCGATGTAATCCGCCATTCCGGCACAGGCCGCGATCTGCGCATGGTCCGGCCCCGCCGGAGTGTGGCGCTTGTAAAGGACAAAGTGGTTGAAAAAATGCGCCTGTCCTGGCAATTCCATCCCGAAAGCCGCGCGCAGCACCATTATCCCCTGATGCGGCCCAAAGGTCTTGTAGGCCGAAAAGAGGTACACATCGCAGCCCAGCGCCGCCACATCCGGGAACCCGTGCGGAGCATAACTTACCCCGTCCACCACCGTCCGCGCGCCCGCCGACTTGGCCATCGCACAGATGGCGGCCACGTCGTTGATCTCGGCTATGACATTCGAACAATGCGGGAAGCACACAAGCTTCACCATTCCGTCTGCCAGCAGCGCCGCCAGCGACGGCAGTTCGAGGGATCCGGTGTCGGGGTCAAGCTTCCACTCCCGAACCTCGATCCCCTCCTCCACCAGCCGTCTCCAGACGCCCGAGTTCGCCTCATGGTCCTGGTTGGTGACCACCACGGCCCCGCCGGTGCCCTCCAGCCACTTCCGCACCGCCTGCGCCAGCACATAGGTGTTCGCGCTGGTTGACGGCCCGAAGGACACCTCCTCTCGCGCGACCCCCATCATCTCTGCCAGTCGGGTGCGCGCCTCGTCCATCTCGGCACCCCCCGCCCGCGCCCCCGG
>JANOCQ010000318.1:0-3048 GCA_031412255.1 Paracoccaceae bacterium
GGTGCCTCAAGTAGCCACAAGGGGCACCACATAGGGAAGCCCTGCCTTAAGGCCGCCTAATGCAGGCTGCGGTGGGTGGATGCCCTCTACGGTGCATATAGCGGGGTCCGAGGTAGGAACTTTAGGCGTCGCGGACGATGAGGGGTCACAGCTGAGACGGCCGTCAGGAGGCGGCTATCTTGTGCAGTTAGGTAGCGGCGACGGAACCAATGTTTAAACGCGCGGTTTATGGACCAACGAGCTCCGGGATCTAACGGGGTTCACTCGCGGCACTGCCCGCCCGTCGCCCGCCAAAAGGCCCGGAATAAGCGGGGCCTTTTCCTTTGGTGCGTTGTACGCCCGCGCTGGCTTCGCTAAACCCTTTTTCGAAGGTCCGCCTTTGCCCAAGGCAGTCCGGCATTAAACCGTTGGCGTAATAAGCTTCAGAACAGCATTGGGGCTGGTCTACCCTTCCGCGGGACCTTGCAGGCCAGGGGGTCGGGTGCCCTGGTCAGGGTCGCGACCGTGACTGCGATCCAGCCATCGCATAACCGGGGTGACGGTCAGTCCGTGCAGGAAGATCGACACCACAACAACGAGCGACAATACTGTCCATAGCCGCTCGGCCTCCGCAAACTCGCCGTGGTTTAGGCCGTAAGCGAGGTAGTAGAACGATCCCACACCGCGGATGCCGAAAAAGGCGATGGTGATCTTTTCACTTCGAGTGGCTTTCGCCCCGATCAGGCCAATCAGCCCGGTGACCGGGCGGATCACGAAGAGGATCAGCAACGCTGCACCAATCTCTAGCCACCCGATGTTGCCCAACAGGCCGCTAACCAGTGCGCCACCGAAAGCGATCAACAGCACCATCATGGCGATCCGCTCCACCTGCTCGGTGATGTCGTGCATGTCACGCTGGAATTCGTGATCGCGGTGCGCGCTACGCAGCGTCAATGCAGTCACGAACACGGCAAAAAAGCCGTAGCCTTGTAATAACTCAGATACCCCATAGGAGACGAAGGTCGCTGCAATCGCGATAAGCCCGTCGCCCGTCTTGGCCAGCGTGTCACCGGGCACCTTGAAGGTCAGCCATCCGAAGGCGAGCCCGATGATCCAGCCGCATCCGACACCGGCCACGATTTTCCACAATATGTTGAAAGTGAGCCAATCGGTAAACCAGTCGCCGCCGGTGGTGGTGGCGAGGCTGAGAGCGATTGCCAGATGCACGAAGGGAAAAGCGAAACCGTCGTTCAAACCTGCTTCGGATGTGAGGGCGAACCGCACATTGTCTTCGCCGCCTTCCTGTGGTCCGCCGACCTGCACGTCAGCAGCCAGCACTGGATCGGTCGGCGACAGGCTTGCCGCAAGCAGAAGTGAGGCCGCAACGCTCATCCCAAGCACCAGCATCCCGACGCCGGCAATGGCGAGAATGGCGAGAGGCATTGTGATAAGCAACAGGCGCCAGGTAATTGCCCAGCCTTTGAAGGAGAATATCCGGTCGATCTTCAGACCGGCTCCCATCAAGGCGATGATGACGACGAACTCGGTCAACCGCTCAGTAATGTAGGGATGTGCAGCCGGCGAGGGGTCGATGCGGATGAACGCACTGCCAAACAGCATCGCGCCGATGACGAGGCAGACTATAGGCAGCGACAGCGGCCGACGCCGGAGCGCAAGCGGCAGCCATGCCACAAGGGCAATTAGCAGCCCAGCGCCGGTCACCACGATGATGAAAGGATCGGCAGACCAGTCGATCATGTGGCCCCTTTTCATCGCCTTTCGGTAGCCGTCTCCACTTGGCAGGCTTTGCAAAGTGATGGGCAACAACCGCGCTGTCGCTCAGTTAGTTCCTGAGCCGTGGCCGTCGCCGGAGATGTTTACGAGTAGCGCAGGATGATAGCCGAGCTGTGTTTCGGTATGCAGATTTGGCTCTGACGCAGTTTTGTTGGTCTGGGGCTTTAGCGGGCACCGATCAACCGAGCCAGCAGCAGATCCAACTTCCAGGAGCGCAAGGCCAGCGTCGCCGCGCTACTCTCAAGAATGCAGCAACCCTCCCAATCCGTGGTCGTTGGAGGCTGGTGAAACGGAGAAATGAGATGCCTGACCTCACGATAATGCAGGACCCCCGCCATCAGTATCCGCGCCCACCCTTCCCTAAGCAGCCGCAAAAACTCCCCGGCCTCGACGCCAAGATGAAGCCGGCTGCGGACCATGGCGAGAAGAGCTATGTCGGTCACGGTCGGCTGAGCGGCCGACGGGCACTCGTCACTGGCGGCGACTCCGGTATTGGCCGGGCAGCCGCCATTGCTTTCGCTCGCGAAGGAGCGGATGTGGCAATCGGATACCTGCCGAGCGAAGAAACCGATGCTGAGGACGTCATTGCTCTTATCGAGGCCGAGGGGCGGAAAGCAGTCGCGCTGCCTGGGGACATCACGAGCGAGAAGTGGTGCTCGCAGCTTGTCGAAAAGGCCGTGAAAGGTATGGGCGGTCTGGACATCCTCGTCATCAATGCCGCTCACCAGCAGACGCGTCCGTCGATTGACAAAGTCACGTCTGAAGACTTCGACGTGACGATGAAGACCAATCTCTATGCCATGCACTGGATCACAAAGGACGCCGTGCCGCATCTGCCCCCCGGGGCCTCGATCATAATGACGGCGTCCATCGTCGCCTATGAGCCGTCCGAGGGCCTGCTTGACTACTCGACCACGAAGGCGGGCATCGTTGCGTACAGCAAATCCTTGTCCAAGCAGCTGATGGAAAAGGGGATACGCGTTAACGCAGTGGCTCCCGGCCCGATCTGGACGCCCCTTCAGCCCAGCGGCGGCCAAACCCAGGAGAAAGTACAAAAGTTCGGCGGCGATACGGTGTTTGGCCGCCCCGGCCAGCCCGTTGAGCTGGCGCCAGTATATGTGCTCCTCGCGTCGCAAGAGGCGAGTTACATTACCGGTGAGGTTTATGGTGTGACCGGGGGGCGTGGGGTCGCATGACCCGATTAACTTGACAACCTTCGACCGCCTGACTCGCGAGCCGCCCCAGCTCGCGAGTCAGCAGCCACGTAAGAAGTCT
>JANOCQ010000319.1:0-72274 GCA_031412255.1 Paracoccaceae bacterium
TACCGACCCCTGCGCCTCCATCACGGCGCGGGAGACGATGTTTTCGGACGCGATCAGCTCGATCTCGTGGCGCTGGCGGCCCAGTTCCTGCGTCACCGCCCCAAAAAGCTCGGGGTCGCGCGAGGACAGGGTTTCGGTGAAGAAGCCGGTGTCGCGGTGGGGGGCGTTCATGGGGAAACTCCTATGGGTCAGCCGGTCCAGCCAAGGCCGGAAGCGATGCAGGTCATGGATTGCATGAGGGGGATGGTGGTGCCGCCGGTGCCCTGACGGGACTGGCGGAGAAGGTCGATCTGCAGGCGGTTCAGCCGGTCAAGCTGCGGGCGCAGGTCCTCGCAGCGGGCCTGCATCTTCGGGAACCGCAGGCCAAGCGCCGTGCCGGTGATGTCGCGAAGGCAGCCAAGCGCGGCATAGTGTTCGGCCTGGATGCGGCTCAGGATCGGCGCGCGGATGGTGGCATCCTCGACAAGGTCGGCATAGGCGGCTGCGATGTCCATGTCGGTCAGCATCAGGGACTTTTCAACCTCGTCCACCATCAGGCGGAAAAGGGGGTGGCGGGCGTACATGTCCGTAAGAAGCCGGTCCGCCGCGGGGCCGCGCACCTGACGGAGGGCACGTAGGGCGGAGCCAAAGCCGTACCAGCCGGTGATCATGTGGCGATTCTGCGACCAGGCGAAGACCCAGGGAATAGCGCGGAGGTCGCCAAGCGAGCGCGCGCCGAAGCGGCGGGCGGGGCGGGAGCCAATCTTGAGCATGGCCAGTTCCTCGACCGGGCTCGCCTGCTGGAAGTAGTCGAGGAAGCCGGGCATCTGGAGGAGGCTGACGTAGGCCGTCTGCGAAAGCCCGGCGAGGGCCTCGAGTGCGTCGATGTGTTCGGGGTCGGCAGCGGGCTGGACGCGGACGGGAAGGTGGCTGAGGACCGAGGACGCCAGCAGTTCGAGGTTGCCGACTGCGGTGCCCCGGTTGGCGTATTTCGAGGAGACAACCTCGCCCTGCTCGGTCAGGCGGAGGCGGCCCTGCACGGTGCCGACGGGCTGGGCGGCAATGGCGCGGCCGGTAGGGGCGCCGCCCCGGCTGACTGAACCGCCGCGACCATGGAAGAAAACTGGGCGCAGGCGGTGGCGGGCGAGGGATTGGGTCAGGCGACGTTGCGCCTTGTCCAGTTCCCAGGTGGAGCAGAGAAAACCGCCGTCCTTGTTGCTGTCGGAGTAGCCGAGCATCACCTCGACCGAGGCATCCCGGGTGCGGAGGGAGCGTTCGGCCAGGGGGACCTTCAGGACTGCATCGAAGACCTCGGGCGCGTGGCGGAGATCGTCGATAGTTTCGAACAGGGGAACAACTTGCAGATCGAGCTTTTCCGCACCGAAGCCGGCGTGGCGGGCAAGGAGGTAGATGCCGAGGATGTCGTCGGCGGTGCGGGTCATCGACAGGATGAAGGGGCCGACCGCCTCCGGGTCCTCGGACATGCGGGCCTGGCGCATGAGAGCGAGGAGGTCGAGGAGTTCGCATGCCTCGGGCGTCAGTCGGGTTCTGTCGGCGTGGGTCAGGTCGGGACGCGACAGGTCTTCGCGCAGGCGGCGGGACCAGTCGGGGGTGCCGTAGGTGGGGGTCGCGCCGGTCAGCGACCAAAGCTCGGCAATGACGGCGGTGGTGACGGTCGAGTTCTGCCGGATGTCGAGGGTGTGGGTGCGGAAGCCGAAAACCTCGGCCTGCCAACGGAGCGGCGTGAGGTAGCGGGCGGCGAGGCGGTCGGCACCGATGGTCTTCAGGCCGTCTTCGAGGGTGCGCAGATCGGTCAGGAAATGGCTGACCGAGGTGTAGCCCCCTGCCCCGTCCAACGTGGCTTGCAGGCGGTCGCCCATCGCGGTCAGGGCCTGGCGGAAGAGTTCACCGGGGTTGCGGGCGGTAAGGTCGGCGGCGCGGGGGCTGGCGGCGGTGATCCGGTCGATGCGCCCGGCGAGGTCGGCAGGGACGGGGACGATGCGGGCGGTGATGCTGATGCGGGCCGCGGCGGTCGTGACCTCGGCGAGGTAGCGCGTCAGGATCGCCTGGCGCGAGCGGGCCAGCGCATCGCGGGTGGTTTCGGTCGTGACGTTCGGGTTGCCGTCGCGGTCGCCGCCGATCCAGGAATGGAAGCGGATGCAGGGGGTGACGGGCAGGCCTTCACCGAAGCGCGCGGTGGTGGCGGTGGTGAAACGGTCGAAGACCTGCGGGACGGCGTCGTACAGGGCGTCGCGGAAGAATTGAAGACCCCATTCGATCTCGTCCGCAAGGCGCGGGCGTTCGATGCGCAACTCTCCGGTCATCCAGAGGAGGTCGATTTCAGATTCGATGTCGGCGTGGATGTCGTCGCGTTCGCGGGGGGTCCAGCGCTGGGTTTCCAGCGAGACGAGCAGCCGGTAGATGCGGCGGTGGATTTCGAGGACGGTGACGCGCTTGGCCTCGGTTGGGTGGGCGGTGAGCGTTGGACCGACGGAGAGACGGCTGGACAGTTGGGCGAAATCCTCTCGGCTCATCGTTGGGTCGATGGCGGTAAGGGCGGCGGCGAAACTGCCTTCGACGGCCTCGGGGCCTTGCGATGCCTCGACCATGCGGCGCGTGCGCATCGCGGCGTTTTCTTCAATGATCTTCGTAAGCTGGAACCAGATGTTCACAGCCTGCATTAACGAGATGGCGGTATGTCCAGACGGAAAGGCTGCGGTTGGGTCAAGCGCAGTCTGAAGGACCCGCGGCGCGCGGCGCTGGATGACGTTGGACCAGAGACGGCGCATATCGGCCCGGAGTGCGGCCGCGTAGGCGTCTGTGTCGTCGGCTGACGGGTCGGCAAGATGGGGAACGGCCAGCATCAGGCCACCCTGTCGCGGGGGGTGCGGCCGTCGAAGAAGGCGGTCAGGTTTTCCAGGACGCGGAAGCCCATCGCTTCACGCGTTTCGCGGGTGGCCGAGCCGAGATGGGGAAGGAGGACGAGATTGTCGGCGTTGAGGAGGGCGTCAGGGACCGACGGTTCGCGTTCGAAGACGTCAAGGCCCGCCCCGGCGATGGTTCCGAACCAGAGGGACTGGGCGAGCGCCTGTTCATCGACCACCTCTCCGCGCGCGGTGTTGATCAGGAAGGCGGAGGGCTTCATCAGGTCAAGACGGCGGGCGTTTATGAGGTGGCGGTTCGCCGGGCCGCCGGGGCAGTGGAGCGAGACGAAGTCGCATTCCGGGAGGAGGTCTTCGATGGTCGGGACCTGGGTGGCGTTGTAGCGGGCGAGGACTTCTGGCGGCACGGGGGAGCGATTCTGGACGACGATCCGCATGCCGAAGCCGAAGTGCGCCCGTTGTGCCATTGCCTGACCGATGCGGCCGAAGCCGATTATGCCGAGGGTCGCGCCGGAGACCTTGGTGCCGATCAGGTGGGTCGGGCGCCAGCCGGTCCAGCGGCCCTCACGCAGCTCGCGCTCGCCTTCCCCTGCCCGGCGGGCGACCATGAGGAGAAGCGTCATCGCGATGTCGGCGGTGCATTCCGAGAGCACGTCGGGGGTGTTGGTGACGGCGATCCCGCGGTCCTTGGCGGCCTGGGTGTCGATATGGGCGAAGCCCACACCGTAGTTCGCAAGGATTTTCGTCCGGGGGCTGGTCTCGAAGACTGCCGCCGGAAGCTTGTCGGTGACGGTGGGGAGGATGGCGTCGTAGCGCGTCATGGCGTTGCGGAACTCGTCCTGCGACAGCGGTTTGTCCGACTGATTGAGGTCGACGTCGAAGTTGGCAGCCATCTGCGCTTCGACGGCCTGCGGCCAGCGCCGCGTGACCAGGACCTTGGGCTTCAACATCATCCTCCCCTCCCCCCTTCAGGCGGCGCGCTTGGCCATGACCTTGGCCACGGTTTCGCCGATGACCGAGGGGTTCTCGGCCACGGTAACTCCGGCGGCGGTCAGGATTTCCACCTTCTCGGACGCGCTTTCGCCAAAGGCCGAGATGATCGCGCCCGCATGGCCCATCGTGCGGCCCTTCGGTGCGGTCAGGCCCGCGATGTAGGCGATGACCGGTTTGGTCATGTGGTTCTGGATGTATTCGGCGGCTTCGGCTTCCTGTGGGCCGCCGATCTCGCCGATCATGCAGACGATGTGGGTGTCGGGGTCGGTCTCGAACCGTTCCAGGATGTCGCGGAAGGACGAGCCGTTGATCGGGTCGCCGCCGATGCCGACGGAGGTCGAGATGCCGATGCCCCGGTCCTTCAGCTGCTGGGCGGCCTCATAGCCGAGGGTGCCCGAGCGGCTGACGATGCCGACATTGCCCTGCAAGTAGATGTGGCCGGGCATGATGCCCAGAAGCGCCTTGCCGGGGCTGATGGTGCCCGCGCAGTTCGGCCCCGTGAGGACCATGCGGCGTTCGCGGGGGTAGCGCATCATGTAACGCTTCACCCGGATCATGTCCTGCGCGGGGATGCCGTCGGTGATGCAGACGCAGTAGCGGATGCCCGCGTCGGCGGCTTCCATGATGCTGTCGGCGGCAAACGGAGGCGGCACGAAGACGAGGGAGGTGTCGCAGCTCGTCGCCTCCACCGCCTCTTTCATCGTGTTGAAGACGGGCACGCCCATCACGGTTTCGCCGCCCTTGCCGGGGACGACGCCCGCGACAACCTGGGTGCCGTAGTCGAGCATTTCCTTGGTGTGGAACTGCGCCATGCGGCCGGTGATGCCCTGCACGACGACGCGGCTGGAACGGTCGAGAAAGATGCTCATCAGACGGCCCTCATCATTTGCTTGCGGTCGTTCTTCCAGGCGATCACGGCGCGCTCGGCGGCCTCCATCAGCGTGTTGGCGCGGATGATCGGCAGGCCGGATTGCGCAAGGATCTTCTGGCCTTCCTCGACGTTGGTGCCCGAGAGGCGGACGATGACGGGCACGTCCACCGGTTCGGCGCGCAGGGCCTGGACGACGCCTTCGGCCACCCAGTCGCAGCGGTTGATGCCGGCGAAGATGTTGACCAGCACCGCCTGCACGTTCTTGTCGGACATCACCAGCCGGAAGGCCTTGGCGACGCGTTCGGGGGTTGCCCCGCCGCCGATGTCGAGGAAGTTGGCGGGCTCACCCCCGGCCAGCTTGATCGTGTCCATCGTCGCCATCGCAAGGCCCGCGCCGTTCACGATGCAGCCGATGTTGCCGGAAAGGCCGATGTAGGCGAGGCCCCGGTCGGCGGCCCGGCTTTCGCGCGGGTCCTCCTGGGATTTGTCGCGGAGTTCCGCGATTTGCGGGTGGCGGAAGAGGGCGTTGGTGTCGAAGGTCATCTTCGCGTCCAAGGCCAGGATGCGGTTGTCGGCGGTGATGACCAGCGGGTTGATTTCCACCATCGTCGCATCCAGGTCGCGGAAGGCGCGGTAGCAGCCTTGCAGCGTGCGGACCATCTGCTGTGTCAGCGCGGCGGGGATGCCAAGCTTGTAGGCGATCTCGCGCGCCTGGAATTCCTGCAACCCGACCGCGGGTTCGATGGAGGAGCGCACGATGGACTCCGGGCGTGAGGCCGAGATTTCCTCGATCTCCATCCCGCCTTCCGAGGAGGCGACGATCATCACCCGCTGCGACGAGCGGTCGAGGACGAAACCAAGGTAGATCTCACGGTTGAAGGCGACGGCGGCTTCGACGTAAACGCGGTAGATGCCCTTGCCTTCGGCGCCGGTCTGGTGCGTCACGATCTTGCGGCCGAACATGCCTTCGGTCGCCTCGTGGATGTCGTGTTCCGAGTTGCAGAGCTTGACGCCCCCCGCCTTGCCGCGGCCCCCGGCATGGACCTGGGCCTTGACGATCCAGCGGTCGCCCCCCAGTTCCCGCGCCCGGTATGCCGCCTGTTCAGGGCTGTAGGCCAGCGCGCCCGCAGGCACGGCGACGCCGAACTTGGCAAGGATTTCCTTGGCCTGATATTCGTGGATGTCCATAGGTTCCTCCCGTTATTCGGCGGCCAGAGCGGCGGCGTAGTGGGTTTCCAGCGCATTGAGCGCCTGCCCTACATCGACATTTGCGCCCATCGCGTTCATCTCGTTGGCGAAGCGCGTCACGATTTCGGTGATCGCGGCTTCGGAAAGCTGATTCAGGATGCCGATGCGGACCTGCACGGGTTCCGACAGGGTCGGCCAGATGCCGAAGCCCTTGGCGCGGGCCGAGGCCACCAGTTCCTTTTCGCGGCCAGCCAGGGAGCCGGGCAGGTTCAGGACAACGAGGCTGGTCATGTTGGACGTGACCTCGCAGCCAAGCGCCTGAACGGCGGCGCGCAGTGCTGCCTCGTGGTGGGCGTAGTCGGCGGCCTTCTGGGAGCGACCGTGCTGCAGGTTGATCCGCAGCGCCTCATGGAAAGCCGCGACGGCATAGCCCGAATGGGTGCGGTGATAGGTGCCCGCGCCTACGTCCTTGCCGTCGACGATGCCCCAGTGGCGGGCCTCGAAGATCGGGTTGTGGACGAAAGTGTAGCAGCCGTTTTCCCGCAGGTGGGTGATGTAGCGGTCGGTGAAGCTGACCGGGGCGTAGGTCAAGGGCAGGCAAAGGACGCCCTTCTGCGGGCAGGAGGCCCAGCCGACGACGCCGGGGAAGTCGTCGATGGCGAAGTCCTCGATCCCGAGGGAGGAGACGGCGTCAACGAGGCCCATCACGTTGTGCTTGAGGCAGGCGTCGGAGAACCCCTGGATGTCGTTGATCCGACCCGAGCCGGTTTCCCAATGCGCCATCGTGGCCCAGGTCGGTTTGTGCTGCGCGAGGGCCCTTTCGATGATGTCCTCGGTGACCGACTGTCCGTGCGGAACCTGGATGACGGTAACGCAGGCGGGCTTCGGGTCCAGCGCGTTGGCCTTCAGGTCTTCACGGGTCGCGGCGCGGGTGCGGACGGTCAGTGCGTCGATGCCGGAGAAGGTGCCGTTCACGAAGCAGACCACTGTGTCGCCCGGCAGGATGGCGGAGAAGAGGGCGTCAAGCCCGCTCCATCCCGTGCCGGCCACGCCGAATGTGTAGGTGTTCTTCGTACCCTGACCTGCCGCAGCATGTGCTTGCACTCGATCATGCCGCGCAGGACGTCGGCCTGCATATGGTCGGCAAGACCCGCGTTGGCGAAGCTTGCCAGAACCCGCGCATCAGTATTGCCAGGACCGGGGCCGGCGGCCAAAGTCTCGGGAATGACAAGTTGGGGGAAAAGTTCGGTATCGGTCATGCGGCGCCCCTCCCAAGGCCTGTGGCGTTTGGACCGTCGTCTGGGCGGGACCTGCGACGCTTCCGGGTGCAGCGGAAGAAAGTGTCGTGAAGGTCTGCCTGGACGTTGGTCCTTGACGCTTAGGAAAGCGGCAGTCGACAAATCTCGCAACAGTCGTATATCCTGCCAATGGATATCTATTTGGGTGGTGTTCAACCCACCCGAAGCGGTGGATATACGGCGGTATACCGAAGTTACCCGCCTAAATGGGTAGGGTCAGGGGCGTCTAATGGCACTTTGGGATGACGAACAGAAGGTGGTAGCGGTAACGCTGATGCTGGCGGACGCGAACCCGCTGATGCTGGCAGCGATGTCCGAGATCTTCGAGAAAGACCGCCGATTCTCTTTGGTGGCGACAGCGGCCACCGCAGAGGGGTTCCTGGGCATGGCCATGCGGATGCCGGTCCAGGTGGGGGTGATCGACTGGAACCTGCCCGCCTTGGGCGGCGCGCGGCTGATTGATGTGCTGCGCACGCAGGCGAACGCCCCCCGGCTGGTGGTCTATGCCGAAGATACCGGGGACATCCCCAGGAAGGCGATGGCGGCGGGGGCTGCGGGGTTCGTCTCACGCTCCGAATCGGTGGAACGGCTGTTGGAGACCTGCGCGGCGGTGGCGAAGGGGCAGATGGTGTTCCCCTTCCTGGACATACGCGGGCTGAAGCAGGACCCAATTGAATCGCTGTCGCCCCGGGAACGCACCCTTCTGGAGGCTTTGTCGAAGGGGCTGACCAACCGGGAGCTCGCGCGCGACTTGGAAATCAGCGCGAATACGGTGAAATTTCACCTGTCGAACCTGTTCGAAAAGCTGTCGGTCAAGAACCGGGCGCAGGCGATTGCCTTCTACTATTCCAACCGGGAGTCACGAGGCGGGATGTAGGCGTGCATTTTCCGGCTTGACGAAAGGGACCCGCTTCGCCGATGCCTAGGGCGGGTGCAGCTCCTGACTTAGGAGCCCAACATGTCTTTCCACGTCATCACACAGGCCCCCGCGCGCCTGAACCGTAGCGAGCTGGCCGTTCCGGGCAGCGCCCCCCAGATGTTCGAAAAGGCCGCCGCGTCGGACGCGGACGTGATCTTCCTGGACCTGGAAGACGCCGTCGCCCCGGACGACAAGCCGCAGGCGCGCAAGAATATCATCAAGGCGCTGAACGAGGTCGACTGGGGCAAGAAGACCATGTCGGTGCGGATCAATGGCCTCGACACCCACTTCATGTACCGCGACGTGGTGGATGTGGTGGAGCAGGCCGGGGAGCGGTTGGACCTGATCATGATCCCGAAGGTCGGGACGGCCGCGGATGTCTATGCGGTGGACATGATGGTCACGCAGATCGAGGACGCGAAGGGCTTGAAGAAGCGGATCGGGTTCGAGCATATCATCGAGACGGCGCTGGGGATGCAGAACGTCACCGAGATCGCGGGGGCGTCGAAGCGGAATGAGAGCCTGCACTTCGGGGTGGCGGATTATGCGGCCTCGACCCGCGCGCGGACGACGATCATCGGCGGGGTGAACCCGGATTATTCGGTGCTGACCGACAAGCTGGAGGACGGCTCCCGCGCGGTCCATTGGGGCGATATGTGGCACTATGCGCTGGCCCGGATGGTGGTGGCGGCTCGGGCGAACGGGCTGCGGCCGGTGGATGGGCCGTTCGGGGACTTTTCAGACCCGGACGGATACCGTGCGGCGGCGAAGCGGGCGGCGGTGCTGGGCTGCGAGGGGAAGTGGGCGATCCATCCGTCGCAGATCGGACTGGCCAACGAGGTGATGAGCCCGTCGGAGGCCGAGGTCACGCGGGCGCAGCGGATCCTGGAGGCGATGGAAAAGGCGGCGGCGGAAGGCAAGGGGGCCGTTTCGCTGGACGGGCGGCTGATCGACTACGCCTCGATCCGGCAGGCGGAGGTGCTGGTCCAGAAGGCCCGGCAGATCGCGGGTGCCTGATGGGCTGCCCGCGCGTGGGCAGCTTTGCGGACACAAGGATATCAAGGGGTTGGTTGCGGGCGTTTACCGGCCGTTAACCTGAGTGAAGCGGGCCGGGGGAGCGATCCCCTGGCCCGGTTGCGTTGGGTTCTGAGTTCTGGAGAGGTTCACCACCCCCTCCACGCAAAGGGGAGGGGAGGCGCGGATGCGCAGGGTCGCGCCTGCTGCATGGGCGGCGGGTGCCTCCGGCAGGGAAGTTTGGGCAAAGATGAAAGGTGGCGGGACTGATCGGTGTCAGTCGACCGGAATCAGAGCCACGGCGACGCGGCGGCCTTCGCCGAGGAGGACGTTGTAGGTGCGCGCGGCCGTGGGCGAGGCCATGACCTCGACCCCGATCCCCTGCCCTTCCAGTGCCGCGCGAAACCCGGCAGGCACGTGAGCGATGCTGGTGCCAGTGCCCACGAACAGGACGTCAATCTTGTCCACCAGGCTGAGGGGTGCTGCGGTATCCTCGAAGCCGCCCCAGGGGCCGGCGTCCCAGGGCGTGATCAGGCAGGGGCCGCGGAAGATGTGCCCGGCCACGCGGAAGAAGCCGGGTCCGTAACCCTCGATCGCCTTGGCCGTGCCGTAGGTGACTTCGGTCAGCCGCATCAGGCCCCCTTACGCATCCACGTTGGCGAACTCGCCCTTGCCGGGCTTCTTCGTCTTGTCGGTCCGGTCCACGCCCAGCATCAGGACGATGTTCTTGGCCATGTAGAGCGTCGAGTAGGTGCCCAGCACCACGCCCAGAAGCATCGCAAAGACGAAGCCACGGATCACGTCGCCGCCAAAGATGAAGAGGACCATGAGCGAGATGAAGGTGGTTGAGGCGGTCATGATCGTGCGGCTCAGTGTCTCGTTCGCGGTGAGGTTCATCATTTCGCGAAGGGGCATCTGCTTGTATTTGGCAAGATTCTCGCGCAGGCGGTCGAAGATGACCACGGTGTCGTTGACCGAATAGCCCAGGATCGTCAGCAACGCTGCGACGATGGTCAGGTCGAACTTGATCTGGAAGAGCGCAAAGATGCCAACGGTCACCAGCACGTCATGGACAAGCGCGGCAACCGTCCCCACGGCGAACTGCCATTCGAAGCGGGCCCAGACATAAGCCAGGATGCCGATGGCCCCGGCCACGACGGCCAAGAGCGCCGAGGTGATCAGTTCCTGACTGACTTTCGGGCCGACGGATTCGACCGACGGGAACGTGATGCCCGGGTCAATCTTCTGAAGAGCGGTCTCGACCTCGGCGATCACTTCCGGGGTCACGGATTCCTCGCCCTCGCGCGCGGAGAGGCGGATCATGGCGACGTGCTGGTCCTCGCGGAACGACGGATCGAAGACCTGCGTGATTGACACGTCACCAGCATCGACGTTGGACAGTGCCTCACGATAGTCGCCGACATCCACGGCAACTGTGGATTCGGTCCGGATCGTGGTGCCACCGCGGAAGTCGATGCCGAAGTTCAGGCCCATGGTGAAGATCAGCACCAGGGACGCAACCATGGCAAAGATCGAGCTACCGAACGTGGCCCACTGGATGGCAAAGAAGTTGATGTTGGTCTTTTCGGGAACCAGCCGCAGGCGCCAGGCCATCTTCATATCCTCCGGTCAGACCACAATCGTCTTGGGACGCTTCCAGTCGACGTATGTCTCGACGATCAAGCGGGTAACGTAGACGGCCGTAAACATGGACGTGAGGATCCCCAGGCCAAGCGTGACGGCAAATCCCCGCACTGCGCCAGAACCGAGCCAGTACATGATGATCGCGGTCAGGAAACCTGTCACGTTCGAGTCCATGATTGCGGAGAAGGCGCGGTCGAAGCCTTCGGCAATGGCGCGGCGCGGGTTGGCGCCTTCGCGAAGTTCTTCTCGCATCCGTTCGAAGATCAGCACGTTCGCGTCGACTGCCATCCCCATGGTCAGCACGATGCCGGCTATCCCCGGAAGGGTCAGGGTGGCACCGATGGCCGACAGGACCGCCATGATCAGCGCAATGTTGATCGCCAGGGCGATGTTGGCGAACACCCCAAAAATGCCGTAGCTGGCGACCATGTAGACTGCGACGGCGACCATGCCGATCAGCGCGGCGGTGCGCCCGGCGTCGATCGAGTCCTGGCCAAGCTCGGGGCCGATGGTGCGTTCTTCCAGAAAGGTCATCTCGGCGGGAAGCGCACCGGCGCGCAGCAACACCGCAAGACGGGTCGATTCATCGACGTCGAAGTTGCCGGTGATGATGCCCGAGCCACCTGGAATGTGGCTTTGGATCACCGGTGCAGAGATGACCTCGTCGTCCAGCACGATGGCGAAGGGCGCGCCGATGTTGGCGGCGGTGTAATCACCGAACTTGCGGGCACCGGTGGTGTCGAAGCGGAAGCTGACTGCGGGAGTCCCGTTCTGGTCGAAGGAGGGCTGGGCGTCGACCAGATCCTCACCCGACACGACGGGGCTTTGTTCGACGATGTAGTAAACCCCGTCTTCGTCCATCGAAGGCAGAAGCACGTTGCGCGGGCCGGGTGTGGCGCCTGCGTCGGTCGTGCGGCTGATGACGGCGTTGAAGGTAAGCTGCGCGGTCTGGCCGATCAGTTCTTTCAGTTCTTGTGCCGATCCGATGCCCGGAACCTGGATCAGCACCCGGTCCTCGCCCTGGCGCTGGATCGTGGGCTCGCGTGTCCCCGCCTCGTCGACACGGCGGCGGATGATTTCCAGCGACTGCTGAAGCGTGCGTTCGTCGGTGGCCTGCTTTTCAGCCGCGGAGAGCTGGACGACGATGTCGTTGCCTTCGGAGGTGACGTCGATGGTGCTTTCGCCGACCCCGGTCAGGCTGACGACGCTGGAACCCAGGCCACGCACGGCCTCGACAGCCGCAGCCATCCCTTCGGGAATCGAGATTGTCACCCGCAACACATCATCAGGGGAAGGCGCACGGCGCACGGCACCGACCTGATCGCGCAGGTCGCGAAGGACATCGCGGACCTCCGGCCAGAGGCCGTCGATGCGGGTCTTGTAGACGTCCGCAACCTGGACTTCGGCCAGAAGATGCGCACCGCCGCGAAGGTCGAGGCCGAGGTTCATCAGAGCCGAGGGCAGAAAACCGGGCCATTCGGCCGCAGTCGCAGTCTGTTCGGCGGTCGCGGTGCCCCCGGCGGCCTCGATGGCGGTGACGGCGTCGTTATGGCGTTCGACCTGCGCATAGAAGAGGTTCGGGACCGCCGCCAGGATACCCCAGCCGCAGACCAACAGGATGAGAACGCGCTTCCACAGCGCCATAGATTCCATGATTATGGGCCTAGTTCGTCGCCGGTTCGGTCTTGTTCAGCACAGTGGTGATGGTGTGCTTGAGGACCTTGACCTTGACGCCGTCGGCAATCTCGACTTCGACCATGCCGTCCTCCTGAACCTTGGAGACCTTGGCGACGATGCCGCCCGAGGTCACGACCTGGTCACCGCGGCGGAGCGCCTCGACCATTGCGCGGTGTTCCTTCATCTTCTTCTGCTGCGGGCGGATCAGCAGGAAGTAGAAGATCACGAAGATCAGGACGATCGGCAGGAATTGCGCGAAGACGGCGGCGCCTCCGGGCGCGGCTGCGGCGTCCTGGGCGAAAGCTGGAGTGACGAACATGGGCATCCTCTCTGGGCAGGGCCGGGTGGTCGGTCTTGCCGCCCCCATTGCGATTGTCGGGTGATGTAAGGCCTTTCGCGGCACTTTGCCAGAGGGCGCGCGCGGTGAGCCGAACAGGGCGACGGCTTCCCCCCTGCCGGGATATCGGGCATAAGCGCCCGCGTATCCTTTCACTGAGGTCTGCCATGCACGACATACGCTTCATCCGCGAGAACCCGGCCGCTTTTGACGCGGCGCTGTCGCGTCGGGGACTGGCGCCAATGTCGGCTGAGCTTCTGGCGATGGACGAAGCTCGGCGGGCGAAGATCCTGGCGGCGGAAACCGCGGCGGCGGCGCAGAATGCGGCGTCGAAGGACGTGGGCGCGGCGAAGGCGCGCGGTGACAACGCGGAGTTCGAGCGGCTGCGCGCCTTGGTGGCCGAGAAGAAGGCCGAGGGCGCGCGGCTGACCGAAGAGGCTGGGCTTGAGGATGCGCGGCTGCGCGATGCCTTGATGCGGATCGCGAACCTGCCGCTGGACGAGGTGCCCGAGGGGCCGGACGAAAGCGGCAACGTCGAGATCCGGCGCTGGGGGACTCCGCGCGTGATGGACTTCAAGCCGTTGGAGCATTTCGATATTCCCGCGGCCCAGGGACTGGATTTCACCACCGCAGCCAAGCTGTCGGGGAGCCGCTTTGTCGTGCTGCGCGGGGCGGTGGCGCGGGTGCACCGGGCCTTGGCGCAGTTCATGCTGGACCTGCATACCTCCGAGCACGGGCTTGCGGAGACCTGGACTCCGGTCCTGGTCAAGGAAGAGGCGATGTACGGCACCAACCAGTTGCCGAAGTTCGCCGAAGACAGCTATCAGACCACCAACGGTTGGTGGCTGATCCCGACGTCGGAGGTCACGCTGACCAACTCGGTCGCGGGGGATATTCTGGACGAAGGCACTTTGCCCTTGCGGCTGACGGCACATACGCATTGCTTCCGGTCCGAGGCGGGTTCGGCGGGCAAGGACACGACGGGCATGCTGCGGCAACACCAGTTCGAGAAGGTCGAAATGGTGACGATCTGCGCGCCGGACACTGCGGTGGCCGAGCATGAGCGCATGACGAAATGCGCCGAAGCGGTGCTGGAGCGGCTGGGCCTGCCCTACCGGACCATCGTGCTGTGCACTGCGACATGGGATTCGGCGCGCAGAAGACGCATGACCTGGAGGTTTGGCTGCCGGGGCAGAATACGTTCCGCGAGATCTCGTCCGTCTCGACCTGCGGCCAGTTCCAGGCACGGCGGATGAACGCGCGCTACCGCCCGCAGGGTGGCAAGCCCGAGTTCGTGGCGACGCTGAACGGCTCGGGCCTGGCGGTGGGGCGCTGCCTGATCGCGGTCTTGGAGAACGGGCAGGAGGCGGACGGCTCGGTGACCTTGCCGGCGGCGCTGGTGCCCTATCTTCAGGGCAAGACACGGATCACGACCGAAGGCGTGCTCGTCTAAGCCCGGAACCGCCCCAAGGGTGGCGGGTTCCCTCTACCCTGTTGTTTTTCCTGGAGGCCGGAATGTCCCGACCGCTTTCGCTGATCCTGTTCCTGGCAACCATCGCCTTTGCGCTGGCGCCCTTCGTCACACCGCCCTTCACCGGCTACCAGCCTGGCCAGTTCCCGGTGGAGATCGCCCGCCCGGCGATCCAGCCGGCAGGTTATGCGTTTTCGATCTGGTCGGTAATCTATCTGTGGCTCATCATCCATGCCGGTTACGGGCTGTGGAAGCGACAGGGCGATCCGGCTTGGATGCGGGTGAGGCCCGCTTTGACAGTGGCGTTGGTGCTGGGCACGGTCTGGCTGGCGATTGCCGGAGCAAGCCCGATCTGGGCGACGGCGGTGATCCTGGTGATGGCGGGGGCGGCGATCCTGGCCTTTCTGCAGGCCCCGACCGAGCCGGACCGCTGGCTGTTGTCCGCCCCATTGGCGATCTTCGCAGGCTGGCTGACCGCGGCGTCGCTGGTTTCGACCGGTATCCTGCTGGCCGGATATGGCTACACCGGAAACGAAGAAGCGGCCTATGACATGATGGGAGTGGTGCTGATCCTGGCACCGCTGGTTCAGTCGCGGCGGCCGCGGATGCCGGTCTATTCGCTGACGGTTGCCTGGGCGCTGGTCGGCGTCGCGGTGGCGAACTGGGGCAGCGGCTCGCTGGTCGCTTGGACGGCGCTGGGAATCGGCGCGGTGGTCCTTGCGGCGGCGGCCTGGTTCTGGCGGCGCGGGTGACGGAATTTTCGAAAATTCCGGTGCGGAGCCTTTGAAGGCTCCGGTCCGATTTCTTTGAAGAAATCGGTGCCCGGTTTACTGCCCGGTATTCTTTTCCTTGTGCTTCCTAAGGCGCGAGGGTGTGTGAAATTTGCGGTCTTTCCACGGGTTCTCGTTGCCCTGGCTGCGCAGGAAAAGCCGGATCGGCGTGCCTGGCATGTCGAAATGGTCGCGCAACCCGTTGACCAGATAGCGCTTGTAGCTTTCCGGCAGCTCGTCCGGGCGCGAGCACTTGATCATGAAGCCGGGCGGCCGGGTCTTGGCCTGCGTCATATAGCGGAGCTTGATGCGGTGGCCGCCGGGGGCCGGTGGCGGGTGCGCCTCGGTCATCGCACCAAGCCAGGTGTTCAGCTTGGCAGTCGCGATACGGCGGTTCCAGACGTCATGCGCCTTGCGGATCGCGTCGTGAAGCCGGTCGAGCCCCCTGCCCGTCTTGGCGCTGACGGTGACCAGCGGCGCGCCGCGCAGCTGCGGCAGGAGGCGGTCGAACATCTCTTTCAGCTCGGCCAGCTTTTCCTGCTTTTCTTCTTCCAGGTCCCACTTGTTGACGGCGACCACAACGGCGCGGCCTTCGGTTTCGGCGAAGTCAGCGATGCGAAGGTCCTGGACTTCGAACGGGATTTCCACGTCAAGGAGGACCACGACCACCTCGGCGAAGCGGACCGCGCGAATGCCGTCGGAGACGCTGAGTTTCTCAAGTTTTTCGGTAATCCGCGCCTTTTTGCGCATACCGGCGGTGTCGAAGATCCGGATCGGAGTGCCGTGCCATTCGGCGCGGACCGAGATCGAGTCGCGGGTGATCCCCGGTTCGGGCCCAGTCAGAAGGCGGTCGTAGCCAAGGATCTTGTTGATGAGCGTCGATTTTCCGGCATTCGGGCGGCCGATGACGGCGATCTGCAAAGGCTTTTTCGCCGTCGGATAATGGGCGGTCTCATCCGCTTCCAGTTCTGCGTCGGCTTCGGAAAGGTCGATGTCGACTTCGGGCGCGTTCTCGGCCTCACGCTCGGCGAATTCGCCTTCGAGGGGTTTCAATTCGCGGTAAAGGTCGTCCATCCCTTCGCCATGTTCGGCGGAGATCCGGATCGGTTCGCCAAGACCAAGCGAGTATGCCTCCAAAGCTCCGGCATCACCGGCCTTGCCCTCGGCCTTGTTCACGGCCAGGAAAACGCGGGCGTTCTTCTTGCGCAGGATGTCTGCGAAGACTTCGTCGGAGGGGGTCACGCCCACCCGGCCGTCGATGACGAAAAGGCAGGCGTCGGCCATTTCCACGGCACGCTCGGTCAAGCGGCGCATTCGGCCCTGAAGACTGTCGTCGGTGATTTCTTCCAGGCCCGCGGTGTCGATCACCGTGAAGCGCATGTCGAAAAGCCGCGCGTCGCCTTCACGCAAGTCGCGAGTCACGCCAGGCTGGTCGTCGACCAGCGCAAGCTTGCGGCCCACGAGGCGGTTGAAGAGCGTCGACTTGCCCACATTCGGGCGTCCCACGATGGCGAGGGTGAAGGTCATGGTTCAGGTCCGGCAATGGCGAAGGCGCTGCCATACACGGGTTGGCCCCTAGCGGAAAGCGTGAAGTTGCCCGTTGGTGCCGACGACATAAAGCGTGCCGCCCGCGACGGCAGGCTGCGCTGCGGCCCCGCCCGGGATTTCCGCGGTGTAGGCCAACGAGCCATCAGTCGGGTCAAAGGCGCGCAGGAGGCCGTCGGAGGAGACGACCATGATGCGGCCCCCGGCCAGCACCGGTCCGTAATGGGCGAAGATACCCTTGCGGCGCTTGGGCTTGTCGTTGGTGAAGTAGGGCATCTCGACGGCCCAGATTACCGCGCCCGTGGCGGCATCAAGGCGAACGAGCTTGGCTTCGTCGTTGACGAGGAAGAGCGAGCCGCCCGCGACGGCGACAGGGCCCATGGCACCTTCGCCGGCGGACCAGATGCGTTCGCCCGAAGACGCGGACATCGCAACGGTGCGGCCCGCGCCGGAGCCTGCAAAAAGGGTCTTTCCGGCGATGACGGCGTCGCCGGTGACGTCGGACGTCAGGGCATAAGCGCGGCCCAGGCGTTTGCCGGCCAGAGAGGACTGCCAGACCTTCGTGCCGCCGCCGATCTTCAGGACGGCCATCAGGTCTCCAGCGGAAGACGGGAAGATCACGGCGCGGTCGCCGACGGTGGGGGCGGCTGTGCCGACGTAGGCGGTCTTGCCGGGGGTGCCGACGACCTGCCAGATCACCTTGCCGTCGGCAGCGTTAACCGCCCAGGCGGACCCGTCGCGGCCCGAGACGTAGACAGCCTGTCCATCGGTCGCGGGGGCGCCGCTGATCGGGGCGTCGACGCGCTGGCGCCAGATCACGGCGCCAGAGGCGGCGTCAAGTGCGACAAGTTCGCCGTAGCCGGTGGTGGCGTAGACGCGGCCGTTCGCGGTGGCAAGTCCGCCCGAGGATTGACCGCCGCCCTTGTCGAAGTTGGCCGTCAGGTCGCTGGACCACAGGGTGGCGCCGCCCGTTGAGGTGGCGGTGACGGCGGTCCCGGCGTCAATGGTGAAGATGCGGCCATCTGCCACAACGGGGGCCGCGGCGATACGGTTCTTGCGACTTGAGCCAGAGCCGATCTTGGCCGACCAGACGCGCTGTGGCGCAGCCGACAGGGCGGCGTGCGGCATGAGGTGACGGGCATTGCCGGCGCGGTGGGTCCAGTCACCGCCGGTCTGGGGACCAAGCGAGATCGCAACGCTCTGGTTTTCCGGGGCGGCGGGGGAGGTAGGGGCGGGCTGGCCTTCGACCGGGACGGAAGCGTCAAGTTCGGCACGGATCGGGAAACGTTCCCCGCTCAGGATCACTTCACGCTGTCCGCAGGCGGCCAGAAGCGCCAGCAGCCCCACGCCGGTCATCAGCCTGCCGCCCATCTGTCTGAACTTCATGCGTGCCACCTGAAACGACCTTTCCGATTTGCCCATCACCGCGTCAGCCACCGGCCGTTTCGGGCGGGGTGCCGCCCAGGGCGACGATCACCTGGCCCAAGCGCGCACGCAGCGGACCCGAAGCTTCCTGGTCCTGCATGAGCGTTCCCAATGCCGCAATGGCTTGGTCTGTCTTGCCTTCCTCAACCAGAAGGTAGGCGAGCTGTTCCTCGGCCAGCGCCCGGTACGGTCGTCCCGGTCCGGCAATGGCCTGCAGGGCAGTCCGTCGCTCGGCAAGAGGCTGATCGGTTCCGGCCACAAGAACGCGGCGCAGGGCGGCAAGATCGCGGTAGGCGGCGGGAAGGCTCGCGTCTGTGGCGACCTTGTCCAGCGCTGCCAGCCGCGTCGCCTGGTCCTCATCGGGGTCGGAGGCAAGGACCAGTTGCAGGATCGCAGTCTGCTCGGCATCCGAGGCCACGGCGGCCAGTGCCTCGCGGCGTTCTTCGGGCGTGCCCTGGTCAAGCGCATCGATCAGGCCATTCCCGAACGCTTCCGCGCGCGCGGCGTCCCGGGATTTCGACCATTCCGTCCAGGCAGTTCCGCCGACGAGGCCGAGGATGATAACCACCCCGACCCAGCCATAGTTGCGGAACAGGCGGAACAGCCGGTCCCGGCGCACCTCTTCGGTGACTTCTTCGATGAAGCTGTCGGGATTGCTCAACGCCGTTGCCTCTGCTTTCGTTTGCCCCGTCTTACAGGGAAAGGCCGCACATTGCCAAGCCCTGCCCCACCCGACCCGCGGTCAGAACTTCGTCGGCAGGCCCAGGCTCTTGCGGAAACCGTCAATCCAGTCCTCGAAGCCCTCGGGCAGCGTGCCCGCGGCCTGCATCTCTTCGAGAATGGTCAAGGCTTCCTGGTTCTCGGCAGTGGGGTCCTGCAGAAGGACCGCAGTTTCATCCAGCGCGCGAACGACGTCGATCCGGTACCAAGGGTCCTCGGGATAGGCCGCAGCGAGATCGCGCATGATGCGCAAGGATTCCTGCTGATGCCCCAGAGCGGTTTCAAAGTCGTTGCGGTCGGCAAGTGCGGCGGCAACGCTGGCTTGGCTGAGTGCCAGATTGCGATACCACAGGGGATTGGACGGGTCCTGGTTGACCAGCCAGTCGCGCAAGGCCAGCGCGTCCTGATGGCTTTTAAGTGCCGCGGCCACGTCGCCCGTGGCGCCTTGCGCGTTGCCGAGCCGGGTCAGCCCTAGGGCAAGGTCGTTGGCCCAGAGGGTGCTGTAGGGGTCGATATCAAGAAGCCGGTTGCCCTGCTCGACCATCGCCCTGAAGGTGGTGGCGGCGGCGCGGTTGTCCCCCAGTGCCACCTGCGCATCGCCCAGGCGGTTCAGCGTGACCAGCCGGTCGTGGATATGGTCGGGCACGTCAGGCGCGAGTTGCAGCAGACGGTCAGCTGTAGCCAGTGCGGCTGTGGCGACTGTCACGGCCTCGGTGTTGCGACCAAGCTGCATGAGCGCCGAGGCGTGGATGTTCTGGGCAATGGACAGGTCGCGCAGGGCGAAAGTGTCTTCGGGGGCGGCACCTGCAAGCTGCGCGTGTCGCGACACCGCGTTGGCGATCAGCGGCTCGGCGGCGGCGGCGTTGCCTTCGGTCAGGTTCAGATCGGCCATGGCGGCAAGAGAAACCGCGCTGTCGCGCAGGTAGCCGGGATCAGCCTCGGTGGTGGCGATGGCCAGGCGAAGGTCCAGGGCCGTCTGCAACGCCTCACGTGCGCCGGCTGCGTCGCCCATGGCGGATTTGATGTCGGAGATCTTTTGCAACGCGTCGCCGAGGTCGGACTGCCGCGACATGTCCTCGGGATTCAGCGCGACGATGGCCTCGGCGATGCCGCGGGCGGACTCTTGCGCGTCCAGGGCCGCGACGAAATCATTGGAGTCGAAGTGGATGTCGCCCATGCGGTCGAGGCTTGCGAGAAGATCCTGTTGCCAGACCATGTTGGTGGGGTCGAGAGCGGCGAGGTTTTGCCGGATCGACAGGGCGGCTTCGTAGGCGAGAAGGGCCGAGTCCATTTCTTCCAAATAGCGCTGAGCATCGCCGATCCGGTCGAAGTTGATCGCAAGGTCGCGCTTGCGGGGCTTGTTTTCGGGGTCGAGCGCGGCCAGTTCCTCGCGGATTGCCAGCGCCTTGCCATAGGTTTCCAGAGCGCCGGGATAGTCGCCTTCGTCAACGAGCATGTCGCCGATCCGTTCGTAACTGACAGAGAGGTTGCGGCGGATCACCGTGTCTGTCGGGTACTCCGAGACCAGCGCCTCTGAAATCTCCAGCGCGGTCTGGAAGGCGGCTGTCGCTCCCTCCTTGTCGCCAAGGCTGAGCTTGGCGTCGCCGATCCGTTCCTGAGTATAGGAGATGTCCATCCGGTAGGTGACATTCGTCGGTTCGCTGTCGAAGAGCGCTTGCGCGATCCCCAGCGCCTCGACATGGGCGTCAAGCGCGCCGGCGGCGTTGCGACGGGCAAGGCGGATCGACCCGACGCGGTTCACCGCCACCTGGCGATCCCGCATCAGATCGACGTCGTCCGGCCTTTGGTCGGACTGCCACTGCGAGAATTCGAGTGCCGAGGCATAGGCGGTTTCGGCTTCCTTCAGGTAACCCTGCTGCTGAAGCACGCTGCCGAGGTCGTTCATCGACCAGACGAGTTCGCGCACCCATTCCACATCGGTCGCATCGGCCTCGACGCGCGTCTGCGCAAAGGTCGCGCGGTCCTTGTAGGCAGCCCAGGCGGCCTCGGTATTGCCAGCCACAAGCTGAAGCTCGCCAAGGCTGGTCAGCGCGGTCGTGTAGGAGAACTGGGCATCGCGGTCCATGTCTTCGGCCACCTCCGCATAGAGGGCGGTCGCCTTCTGAAGGTCGGAGATGGCAAGGTCATAGCGCAGGTCGGTCTTGGCTGCATTGGCGTTCAGCATGTGGGTTGCGGCTTCGGAGAGCGTGCGCGACAGATAGGTTGCCTTGATCGCGCCGCGGGCATTGGCGTCGATGGCGGCAGCGTCGGTCAGCAGACCTCGGGCCGCGTCGAAGGCCCCAAGGGTCAGCTGTTCCTCGGCCTCGGCGCGCAATGCGGCGACGCGGGGATCGTCGGACTGGAACTTTTGCAGCTCGGCCTGGAATTGCTCGTAGGACTGCGCGGCCTCCATGAGCATGGCGGCACGTTCCTCTGGCGTCTGGCTTTCCAGGTCGGCGGACAGGAGGGCCGCGTAAAGAGGTGCCAGTGGCAGATTGCGCGCGGAAGCCAGATATTCGACCTCGGCCCGGATGTCGGGGGTCAGGTTGGCCATCGCGATGAGGAGTTGGTCGCGTTCGGGAAGCACGCCCTGGCCGGAGATGAAGATGAGTTCGGGCAGGCCGGATTCGATGTACGGCAGTTGCTTGCCGCGGCTGCGGTCATAGACGTCCTGCTGGACCAGCGTCAGGGCGGTGCGCAGTTCGACCCCGGCGGTGGCGAAGTGGCGGACGAGGGCCGAGGTGAAGGGCGAGTTGGTGCCGTCCCCGTCCGAGGCGGTTTCGCCGGGTGCGGCGGCAAAGGCGAAAAGGACACCGTCGGCGCGGCCGATGCGCCCGAGGCCGGGCGTGGGTTTCGGCGCGGTGGGCGGGTCGTCCTCCAGCGCGGCGGCGCCACGCCCCTCGGTTCCGCCGCCCGCGAAAGGATCGTCGCGGCAGGCGTCCAAGAGGATGATGGCGACCTTTGCGACGGACTGTACCGCCTCTTGCGCCTCGGCGAGGGGGAGCGAGGTTTCGGCGAGCCGGGCGGCCGAGGAGGCATCGGCGTCGGTGGGCAACAGGTAGTTCACCCCATCTATGGCAACGCCGTGGCCCGCAAAGAACAGCAGGGCGACGTCGGCCCCGGCGGCGTCTTCCTTGAAATCCTCCAGCGCGCGGCGGGTGCGTTTCAGGTCGCGGTTGGTTTCGACAAAAACCTGAAAATCCAGCTGTTCCAGAACCGCTTCCAACGATCGAGCGTCATTCGCAGGGTTCGCGAGAGCGCGGACATTCCGGTAATCGTCCGCAGCAATCAGGAGAGCAACGCGCTTTTCCGCCAATGCGACGGTGACGCCGCAAAGCCAAAGGATCAGAACAAGACCGACACGCCGAATGAGCATCGCCACTCCCGAAGGGTGGCGGCAGAATGCTGAAGCCTGACCGAATGGTCAAAGGAAAAAGCCCGTCATGTTACGGCTTCACGGGCCTGTCAGCCAATCGGTGCAGCGCGCGCGTTGCGTTCCCGTGCTGCCTCCCTTTCCGTGTAAAGTGTGGCCGGTTTGGCACCCTCGAATTCAACCAGCGGGCTGGCGAAATCCTCGCCTTCCATAATCTGGCGCTGCCACATTGCGGTGTAGACCCCGCCCTGTTCCAACAGTTCATCGTGGGTTCCGCGTTCGACCACGCGACCCTCGTCCATCACCAGAATCTGGTCGGCGTCGGCGATGGTGGACAGACGGTGCGCGATGGTGATGACACTGCGGCCCTGCCCCATCTCGGCCAGGCTTTCCTGGATCGAACGTTCGGTCTGGGTGTCCAGCGCACTGGTCGCCTCGTCCAGGATCAGGATCGGCGGGTTTTTCAGCAGTGTCCGTGCGATGCCGACGCGCTGCTTTTCGCCGCCGGAAAGCTTCAGGCCGCGTTCGCCGACCTTGGTCTCATAACCTTCTGGCAGGCGCAGGACAAAGTCATGGATGCGGGCGGCGCGGGCGGCGGCCACGATCTCGGCTTCGGTCGCATCGGCCTTGCCGTAGGCGATGTTGTAGCGGATCGTGTCGTTGAAAAGCACGGTATCCTGCGGCACCACGCCGATACTGGCGTGAAGCGAGGATTGCGTCACCTCGCGCAGGTCCTGCCCGTCGATCCGCACCGCGCCCGAGGTCACGTCGTAGAAGCGGAACAGAAGCCGCCCGATGGTGGACTTGCCGCTGCCGGAGTGTCCGACAAGGGCCAGCTTCTGGCCCGGCTTCAGGGTGAAGGAGACGCCCTTGAGGATCTCGCGCGTCGGCTCATAGCCGAAGTGGACGTTGTCGAAGGTGATCTCGCCCGCGCTGACCTGCAGAGGCCTGGCATCGGGAGCGTCTAGGATTTCTGCGGGCTGGCCAAGAAGGCCGAACATCTCGCCCATGTCGACCAGTGCCTGCCGGATTTCGCGATAGACGGTGCCAAGGAAGTTCAAGGGCATGGTGATCTGGATCATGTAGGCGTTGACCATCACGAAATCCCCGACAGTCAAAGTGCCTGCCCGGACGCCAAGCGCGCTCATCCCCATGACGATGACGAGGCCGGTGGTGATCAGGGTGGCCTGGCCCATGTTCAGGAACGACAACGACAGGCCGGTCTTGACCGCAGCGGTTTCATATTGCCGCATCGCGCCGTCGTAACGGTCAGCTTCGCGCGTTTCCGCGTTGAAATACTTGACAGTTTCGTAGTTCAGGAGGCTGTCGATGGCCTTCTGGTTGGCATCGGTGTCCTGGTCGTTCATCTCACGCCGCAGCTTCACGCGCCATTCAGTCACCTTGAAGGTGAACAGGACGTAAAGCGTGATCGTGACGATCACGACGGCGGCGTATTCCCAGCCGAAAACCCAAGCGAAGATGCCAGCAACCATCGTCAGTTCCAGGATCAGCGGGCCGATGGAAAAAAGCATGAAGCGAAGAAGGAAATCCACGCCCTTCACCCCACGCTCGATTATGCGGGAAAGGCCGCCGGTCTTGCGGGTGATGTGATAGCGCAGGGACAACTGGTGGATGTGGGTGAAGGTTTCGATCGCAAGCCGGCGGATGGCGCGTTGGCCGACCCGGACGAAGACCGCATCGCGCAGTTCGCCGAACACAACCGCGCCCAGGCGGGCAAGCCCATAGGCCACGACAAGGCCAACTGCCCCAAGGCCAAGGATCATGCCGGTATCTGGGGCCACGCCGCCGAGCCGGTCGACGGCCAATTTGTAGAGGTAGGGCGTCGAGACGGAAACCAGCTTGGCAGCCAGCAGAAACAGCAGCGCGATGACGACCCGGCGCTTCACCCATCCCTGCCCTTCGGGCCAGAGATAGGGCACGACGCGACGGAGTGTGGTCATGGCCGGAGAACGGGCAGTTGCGGCATCGGCGGAGGTAGCAGTCGAGGTGGTGCGGCGCATCGGATTCCTGGCGTCTCGGGACCGGCAGGATGATTGCGCGAGGACCCGGGTTCGGCTATGGTCAATTCAAGTTTTCTTGAATAGTTGAACGATGGACCGAAGTAAAGCCCTCGCCGCCCTGTCGGCTCTGGCCCACGAGACCCGGCTGGACCTGATCCGCCTGCTCACTCCGCAGGGGGATGAAGGCATGGCGGCGGGCCAGATCGCCGAGACACTGGGGCTTGCCGCACCGCGTCTATCGTTCCACCTGTCGGCGCTGGAGCAGGCGGGCCTGTTGCGGTCGCGCAAGGTGGCGCGGAACGTGTTCTACAGCGTGGACCCTTCTGGGATCGGTCGGACGATCTCGTATGTCCTGAACGATTGCTGCCGGGACAATCCCGAGGTGCTTGCGGCGTGCACGCACAAGGCTCAGGGCGCGCTGGCGGTTTCCGGAACCGAGAAGACCTGACCGGGATAGATCAGGTTCGGGTCCTTGATCTTGTCTTTGTTCGCCTCAAAGACCTGCACGTACATCACGCCGTCGCCGTAGCGTTCCTGCGCGATGCCCCAAAGGGTGAAGCCGGGCTGCACGGTCACGGTCACCGGGGCCGCAGCCAGGGCCGGAGCGTCGGCCTGAGCGGCAGCCGGGGCGTCCGGGGTCTGGGGGGCGGTGGCGGGCTGGTCCAGCACGGCAGGCTCGGCCAAGGCGTCTGTCTCAGCGACAGTGTCCTTGGTGGCCAATGGGGCTTCGGCCATGGCAGGCTGCGTCGGGGCTTCGGGGGCCGCGCTGTCCTGCACGACAGGTTGGGGCTCTGCAGCCTGGACTGCAGCGAGGGCTTCAAGCGTTTCGCGCTTGAACGGGGTTTCAAAGCGCGAGGTGACCTTGCCCTGCGCGTCCAACTGGTCGACGCGCAGCGTGTAGACGCCAGGCGCGGTCTCGGGAAGGGTTGTGCTCCACAGGCCGGTGGCGGGGATCTGCAAGGTCAGTTTCTCGGCGTTGTCGAGGTAGATCCGGAGACCCGAGCCGGCCACGCCGCGCCCGCCCACCTGAACCTCGCCCTCGGGCGTATAGGCGATGGTGTCGATCATCACGGTGGACATCGGCGGAAGGTCGACCTGGGCAGGTTCCTGCAGGACGACGGCACCGTCATCGGACAGCAGGAGTGCCGGCGGGGTGGGTTCTTCGGTCGGTGCAAGGCCGTCGGCCGCAGGGGCTTCGGCGATGGCATCTGATGCGGCGTCGGCGGCAACCTCAGGTTTCGGACCCGTGATCGGGCCAAGCGCAACCATCTGCTCCGAGAGGATGGGAGGTTGGTCAGCCTGGGACATCGACAACCACATCAGGCTGGGCTTGGGGTTCGGAGTCAAAGAGAAAAGGATGGCGAAATCGCCCGACCCGGTGGCTTCGCCGCTGGCAACGACGGCGTCGTCCACCACGACAGAGATGATCGTGCCCGGCTGGGCGTTTCCGGAAACCAAAGCCTCGCCGTCGGCGGCAACGCGCCACGTGTCGATGACGGGTGCGGCGGGGGGTGTTACGGGGGGCGTTACCGGGGCCGTTTCGGGCGTCTTTAGGGGGGAAGCGGGATCAGTGACCTCGGTGGCGGGTTCCGGGACGTCGGGGACCCTGTCGGCGGCGGGTGTTTCGGCTGTCGCGGAGTCGGGCTGGGGCGCATCCGGCGCGGGGGCGGCGGCGAGGGCGACGGCGGACTCAGTTCCGGCGGACGTTTCGGGCGAGGGCCGCAAGGCCTGCCAGCCGAACCACCCTGCCCCCAACATGACCACCGCCGCCATCACGACGACGGCCATCCCCGCTCGCCGGTCCAGCGCCCCAAATGCCGACATCGCGTCTCCCCCCTCGGCGATTTCCGCCGCTTTGCGTTTCTTGTGATCAGGAATCTCTATATGACGGGGCAAAGCAACCATTTTCAGGCCCGACCCATGTCCCTGCGTTCCGTCTGCGTCTTCTGTGGCTCTCGCACCGGCCGCAACCCTGCCTACGCCGATGCCGCCCGAGCAACCGGCGAGATGCTGGCGCACAATCGCTGGCGGTTGGTGTTCGGGGCGGGCGACGTGGGGCTGATGGGTGAGGTGGCAAAGGCCACGGAGGCGGCTGGTGGGCCGATGCTGGGGGTGATCCCGGTGCATCTTTTGGGTCGGGAGCGACTGGAGCGGGACCGCACCACGATGGTGGTCACCGAGGACATGCACGAGCGCAAGAAGGTGATGTTCATGAATTCGGACGCCGCCGTGGTGCTTCCAGGCGGTGCCGGGTCGCTGGACGAGTTCTTCGAGGTGCTGACCTGGGCGCAGATCGGGCTACATTCGCGGCCGATCCTGCTCTTGGATGTCGCGGGATATTGGCAGCCCCTGCTGGCGCTGATCGACCACGTGATCGACGAGGGTTTCGCCGACACGTCGTTGAAGCGGCATTTCCAGGTGGTGCCGGACGTGCCGGCGCTGGAGGCTGCGTTGCGGTTGGCGCTTGAAAGGCCCTAGCAACGACCACGGCCCGCAGATCGCTTTGCGGGCCGTTTTGAGTTTGCAGGCAGCTTAAAGACCGGCAGCGACGGCTTCCCAGTTGACCAGCTTGTCAAGGAAGTTGGTCAGATAGGCCGGGCGCTTGTTGCGGAAGTCGATGTAGTAGCTGTGCTCCCACACGTCGCAGCCCAGAAGTGCGGTCTGGCCGAAACAAAGCGGGTTCACGCCGTTTTCGGTCTTGGTGACCTTGAGCGAGCCGTCCTTGTCTTTCACCAGCCAGGCCCAGCCCGAGCCGAACTGGCCCGCACCGGCCGCCGAGAAGTCGTCCTTGAACTTCTGGACCGTGCCGAAGCTGTCAGTCAGCGCCTTTTCCAAGGCACCGGGCATGCCCTTGTTTTCGCCGGGGGCCATCCAGGTCCAGAACTGGGCGTGGTTCCAATGCTGCGAGGCGTTGTTGAAGATGCCGTTCTGGGCGACCGCGCCGGCCTGGTAGGTGCCTTTCACGATCTCCTCGACCGACTTCGATTCCCATTCGGTCCCGGCGATCAGCTTGTTGCCGTTATCGACATAGGCCTTGTGGTGGAGATCGTGGTGATACTCCAGCGTCTCCTTCGACATGCCAAGCGAGGCAAGCGCGTCGTGGGCATAGGGCAGATCGGGAAGGGTGAAAGCCATGGGAGTTT
Source organism: Paracoccaceae bacterium (assembly GCA_031412255.1). Lineage (GTDB taxonomy): Bacteria > Pseudomonadota > Alphaproteobacteria > Rhodobacterales > Rhodobacteraceae > Tabrizicola. Next base: position 27,271 of record JANOCQ010000319.1, read on the forward strand.
CTCCTGTTGAATGCTTGCCACGAATAAGAGGTCTCGACGCGGGAAGGTCAAGGCCAACCGGCACCGACTGAACGGTTGGCCGAGGGAACGGGTTCCCGCTGCGGGCTCTTCAGGTCAAATGGCCTTGCACGTGCCGCGACCCTCGAAGTCGTTGGAATAGCCTCCGCCAGGAACCGCGCGGACGGTGATCGACCTGTTGTTCCTGAAGTAGGAGGCTCGGAACTGCATCTTGGTCATCTGGCCGGTATTGTTCGTCATCTTGACGTTCCAGGTCAGGACAAGCTTGTTTGACGTGTCCTCGGAAACGTTGGCCTTCATCGGCTGTTCCTTGTTGTAGTACATGATCAACGCGTCGGAGACGATCGCATAGCCGGATGCTTCGTCATGTTGCAGGATGTAGAGGTCGGTGATGTAACCTCCACCCGCATTGGACGCCGGTATCCTGCATTCCAGCGTAAGAGCCTGGGAAATCGAGGGAAGCGCAATAAGGAACGTCGCAATGACAAGGCGGAGTAGGGTCATGGGGCACTCGTACTGGTTTGCCGGACAAGACAAATCCGACCGCGAAGGCCCGGTCAAGTGCCGTTTCGCAGCCGGATTGGTGAGCCCTACAGTTGGCTGCCAGGTTGGGCGGAATGGGCCAGAAGGCCCATCACGTAAGCTGCGACCGAACGGAAGCAGACCACGGTAAAGCCCCCACTTTCCGCCCACATCGCGGCCGCCACCTGGGCCGCGCGGGTGCGGCGGAGTTCGCCGGGTTCCAGCGCCTCGAAGTCCACCGGCGCGAGCTTTCGCAGGACATCGGCGGCCCTGTCACCCTCGATCCGGAAGACCGCACGGGCGTCCGAGACGTCGACTGCGAGGTGATGCTCTCCACTCAGAGACTTGGCGAGTGACGCAAGGGCGGCGGTGACTTCCGCGTAGGGCACGATCAGCAGGTACTCGTCCGGGCTCATCCAGCCGCAGGCTTTGTCCCCGTTGACCTCGATCCGCCTAAGAGCGGGAAGCTTGGTGCCGGTGACGGCCTTCACGGCCTTGTCCAGCGCCTTCACGCCCTTGGCGCGAAGGGTGATCATTCCGAGCGGGCCGATTTCACGGATGGACGCGAAGCCCTCGAAGCTGGCGCCGTTCAGGGCGCTGACTGGATCAGACATTCTGCTTCTCCCCATCCTTGTCAAAGAACATCGTGTCGCGGACCCGGGCCTTCACGGTGCCGCCGGCGGCAGTGTTGAACTCTACGATCTCACCCATGCGGGAGGGGCCGTGCTTCAAAAGCCCCATCGCGATGCCGCGCTTGAGGGTGGGAGAGTGGTAGGTCGAGGTGACGCGGCCCTGCACATTTCGCTGGCCGTTGCCGTTGACCCCTTCAGCGACGATGTAGGCGCCGTCCGGGACCACCGAGCCGTCAAGCGTGTCGAAGCCCACCAGCTTCCAGCGGTCGGGGCTGGCGAGGTAGCTGCGGTCCTGCCCGCGCTTGCCGAGGTAGTCGGCCTTCTTTTTCGAGATCGCCCAGTCAAGGCACAGGTCCTGCGGGATCACGGTGCCGTCGGTCTCGTCCCCGATCATGATGAAGCCCTTTTCGGCCCGCATGATGTGGAGACATTCCGTGCCGTAAGGCATCGCGCCGAGGGCCTTGCCGGCCCGGGTGCAAGCTTCCCAGAAGGCAGCACCGTGGCTGGCGGGGACGGCGATTTCGTAGCTGAGCTCACCCGAGAAGCTGATCCGGTAGACGCGGACCGGGAAGCCTGCAAGCGTGCCGTCCGCCCACTGCATGAAGGGCAGAGCTTCCTTGGAGACGTCCATGCCACCAAGGACTTGCAAGAGCTTCCTCGCATTCGGGCCGACGACGGCGACTTGCGCGTACTGTTCTGTGACGTTGGCGGTGTAGACCTTCCAGTCCCACCATTCGCACTGCAGCCAGTCTTCCATCCAGGCGTGGATGCGGTCGGCCCCGCCCGAGGTGGTGTGGCAGAGCCAGGTATCTTCGTCGATGCGGGCGACGACGCCGTCATCGGAGAGGAAGCCCTGTTCGTTGCACATGAGCCCATAGCGGCATTTGCCGATGGGCAGCGTCGACATGACGCCGGTGTAGAGCATGTCGAGGAACTTGCCCGCATCCGGCCCCTTGACGATGATCTTGCCGAGGGTCGAGGCGTCGAGGAGGCCGAGGTTCTGGCGGGTGTTCAGCACCTCGCGGTGGACGGCCTGTTCGTGGGTCTCCCCGGCGCGGGGGAAGCAATAGGGGCGGCGCCAGAGGCCCACGGGTTCGAAGTAGGCGTTGGCATTTTCGTGTGCCTCGTGAATCGGAGTGCGGCGCAGGGGTTGGAAAATCTCGCCCCGGCTTTCGCCTGCCAGCGCGCCGATGGTGACGGGCGTGTAGGGCGGGCGGAAGGTGGTGGTGCCGACCTGCGGGATCTCTTGACCCAAACTGTCAGCAAGCACGGCGAGTCCGTTGATGTTACTGAGCTTTCCCTGATCGGTGGCCATGCCAAGCGTGGTGTAGCGCTTCGTGTGTTCGACCGAGACATAACCCTCGCGGCTGGCGAGTTGGACGTCACTGACCTTCACGTCGTTCTGGTAGTCGAGCCACATTTTCGACCGCAGCTGGATCGGCGCGCCCTGCGGCATGACCCAGACGGGCGGGATCGTGACGGTCGCGCCGGTGAGGGTGAGGTCTCCGGCAGCGGAGCCCACGACCTCGACCATTGCCGAGCCGTCGTGGTTCAGCGGCGGGCGAGAGGGGTCGGGGATGAAGGCAGAAAGGGTTTCGTCCCAGGTGAGCTTGCCGCCGCAGTGGCTCCACAGGTGGACGACGGGGGACCAGCCGCCGGACATGGCGACGGCCTCGCAGGCGATTTCCTCCTGGACGGACCCTTCTCCGGCCTGGGCGCAGACGGCGACGCCGGTGACGCGCTTGGACCCTTTCACCTTGGCGATGGCCTTGCCGGTCAGGACGCGGATGCCTGCGGCGCGGGCGGCTTGCGGCAGCGCCCCGTCAGCGGTTTCGCGAGCGTCGAGGATGGCGGGGACGTCGAGTCCAGCGGCCTTCAGCGCGAGGGCGGTCTGGTAGGCGCTGTCGTTGTTGGTGACGACGACGGTGCGGTCACCGGGCGAGACGGCGTAGTTGACCACATAGTCGCGGACGGCTGCGGCGAGCATCACGCCGGGGATGTCGTTTCCGGCGAAGGAAAGCGGGCGTTCGATGGCCCCCGTCGCGGTGACGATCTTGGCCGTGCGGATGCGCCAGAGGCGGTGCTTCGGGCGGCCATCTCCGGGCGTGTGGTCGGCGACGCGCTCGTCGGCCAGCACATAGCCGTGATCATAGACCCCGAAGCCGCAGGTGCGGGTGCGGATCGTTACGTTGTCGCGGGCTGCGAGATCGGATTCCATCGCGGAAATCCAGGCGTCGACGAACGTGCCCTCAACCTCGGTGTCGTCGACCGGGGCGCGGCCGCCGAGGACGGCAGTCTGCTCGAGAAGGATGACGCGCTTGCCTGCATCGGCGGCAGCTTTCGCGGCCTTCAAGCCCGCGACCCCTGCCCCGACGACAAGCACGTCGCAGAAGGCGTAGGCCTGTTCGTAGCGGTCGGCGTCGCCTTCGGTGGGGGCTTTGCCCAGACCCGCGGCGCGGCGGATGATGGGTTCGAACAGGTGCTTCCACGCCGGGCGCGGGTGGATGAAGGTCTTGTAGTAGAAGCCCGCAGGCATGAAGCGGGCGGCGTAGTTGTTGACCACGCCGACGTCGAACTCCAGCGACGGCCAGTGGTTCTGGCTGGTGGATTCAAGGCCGTCGAAAAGCTCCGTCGTGGTGGTGCGCTGGTTCGGCTCCAGCCGCGCGCCGGAGCCGAGGTTCACCAGCGCGTTCGGCTCTTCGGGTCCCGAAGCGACGATGCCGCGCGGGCGGTGGTACTTGAAGCTGCGGCCGACGAGCATCTGGTCGTTGGCCAGAAGGCCAGCGGCCAGCGTGTCACCTTGAAAGCCCTTGAGGCGTTTGCCGTTGAAGGTGAATTCGACAGGCGCGGTGCGGTTGATCAACCGACCGCCTTTGGCGAGACGCGTGCTCATTTCGGGGCCTTCCAATCAGGCGTCCAGCCGGGGCGGCGCGCTTGAATCTTTGCGATGATGTCGGCGGGGGGTTCGGAAACCTGCGCGGGGTAGGTCCCGAATACCTCCAGGGTGGCGGTGCAGCGGGCGGACAGGAACCACTTGCCGCAGCCGTAGGTGTGGCGCCAGCGTTCGAAGTGGACACCCTTGGGGTTCTTGCGGGCGAACATGTAGGCCTCGAACTCTTCGGGTGAGGCGCCGGGGCCGAAGCGCTTGAGGTGCGCTTCATAGCCAGGCGACAACTCGGTCTCGTCGGCCTTCACGCCGCAGTAGGGACATTCGAGGATCAGCATGAGGGTCTTCCCAATTGTGCGGGGGTCATTCGTCTACCTCGGCTGGGGCGCCGAGGCCCTTTTGGAAGAAGGCCAGAAGCTCTTCTAGTGGCATCGTGAGCCGGTTGGGCGCGAGGCCGACCAGCCATCCGGCAACGCGGAAGGGAAGAAGCCCTGCAGTTGTCAGACTGACGACGCAGGCCTCTTCGCTGGTGGTGTCGGGCGTGGCGTGGATGAACACGACGGATGGGTCTAGCCCCGCAAGCGCAAAGCTTTGCAACACTTGCGCCTCATGACCGCCAGCGTTGATCGAGATGATCTGGGCGCTGTCGATGCCAAGTTCCTGCAGCACGGTATCGAGGCGCAGGAACGGCACTTCGGCGCTGGCAACATCCTCGGGCGCAGTGCCGGGCATTGCGATGCGATCCCGGATAAGCGACGCGCGGCTGCGCGGACCCCGGCGCTGGCGGGCCTCGGCTTCCGGCGTCAACGAATGCAGAAGGAGATTGGCCCCCACATTGGAAACGCCAAGGTTCAGCACGGCGACCCGGTCACTTTCGGCATGGAGTGCATCGAGCATGGCAAAATTGCCGGGATGTGGCTCGATCAGCAGGCCGGACCATCCGGCGTCCTGAAAGCGTGGCAAGAGGGGAAAGCCGGTTTGCCCATTCCCTGCCCCGACTTGAAGCGCAAAGACGCGCCCCTGATGGCGGTCATGCAGCCCGTTCAGGAGCATCGCAAAGATCGGCGCATTCAACTTGTGCGCACGCCGGGGAACGAAGGGGCCCAGGTCGCGGTTCATTTCCGCGCCCCGGGCAAGAAAGCGGCGCGCGCCGTCGGGCGCGCGCCGGAATGCGTTGCAGTCTTAGGGGTTGGTTGCCGGCGCAGCGGGCTCAACCGGAGCCGGCTCGGCCGGAGCGGTTTCGACCGGCTCGGCAGGAGCAGGTTCGGCCGGAGCAACAGGCTCGGCTGCGGGCTCATCCCCGTCGATGGTGACGTTGGTCGTGCTGTCGGCCGGCTGAGTCGGCTCGACCGTAACATTCGTCGTGTCGTTGGCAGGCGTGTTGTCGACCACAGCGCCGTCGCCGTTTCCGAACACGAGCCACAGGATGAAGCCCACGGCGACGACGAGGCCGCCGACGATAAGCGCCATGCTGGCACCGGAGGATTCGGACGTGCGAATGTCGCGCGTGTTGGTGTCGCGGACGTAGGTCTTGGTTGTGTCGTTGTCGGCCATTGGAGCATCTCCATGCACAGTTGATCTGGCATGGAAACGTCCGGGCATGACCGGAGGTTCCGCCCGGCGCAGGGATCGGCAAGGATACGCCGACGGTGGCCCATCAGTGTGCCACCCCGGCGGCGACGGATTCGTCGATGAACTGGCCTTCCTTGAAGCGCCACATGCTGAAGTCTTCGGCCAGCGGGCCGGGTTCGCCCTTGGCCATCAGCTCGGCCATGGCCCAGCCCGAGCCGGGGATCGCCTTGAAGCCGCCCGTGCCCCAGCCGCAATTGATGAAGCAGTTGCCAAGCGGGGTTTTGGAAATCAGGGGCGAGCGGTCGCCGGTCATGTCGACGATGCCACCCCATTGGCGCAGCATCTTCAGCCGGCTGATCATCGGGAAGGTTTCGACCAGCGCGCGGAGGGTTTCCTCGATATGGTGGAAGCTGCCGCGCTGGGTGTAGTTGTTGAAGCCGTCGGTGCCGCCGCCGATCACCATCTCACCCTTGTCGGATTGCGACATGTAGCCGTGGACGGTGTTGGCCATCACGACCACGTCCATGCAGGGCTTGATCGGTTCGGAGACGAGGGCCTGAAGGGCCACAGCTTCGATGGGCAGGCGGAAGCCCGCCATCTCGGCCAGCTGGCCGGAATGGCCGGCCACGACCATGCCAAGCTTCTTGCAACCGATAAAGCCGCGCGTCGTGTCGATGCCGGTGACGGTGCCATTTTCCGACCGCACGCCTTTGACTTCGCAGTTCTGGATGATGTGCATCCCCATCGCCGAACAGGCGCGGGCATAGCCCCAGGCCACGGCATCGTGGCGGGCGGTGCCGCCGCGGGCCTGGTAAAGCGCGCCGAGGATCGGGTAGCGCGGCCCGTCGATGTTGATGATCGGCACCAGTTCCTTGACGCGCTGGGGCGAGATCCATTCGGTCGAAACACCTTGCAAGGCGTTGGCATGGACCGTGCGAAGGTAGCCGCGCACCTCGTGGTGGGTCTGGCCCAGCATCAGAAGGCCCCGGGGGGAGAACATGACGTTGTAGTTCAGTTCCTGGCTCAGGGTCTCATACAGCGAGCGGGCCTTCTCGTAGATCGCGGCCGAGGGGTCCTGCAGGTAGTTCGAGCGGATGATCGTGGTATTGCGGCCGGTGTTGCCGCCCCCGAGCCAACCTTTTTCGATGATTGCGACGTTGGTGATCCCGAAATTCTTGCCCAAGTAGTAAGCGGTGGCGAGGCCGTGGCCCCCTGCCCCGACGATGATGGCATCGTAGGACCCCTTCGGCTCGGGCGAGGCCCAGGCCCGTTCCCAGCCCATGTGGTAGCGGACTGCCTCGCGGGCGATAGCAAAGACCGAATAGCGCTTCATCGGGGCCTCGTGTCGGACGGACTGTGCCGGATTGTTCCGGCCTTGATGTCTTGGAATGGAAGCGGGTTATAGCCGCACCCCGCTGCGGCACAATCGGGAAAAATGCGACATTCGTCGCGATGTCGCGGGCAGAGGGGCAGACCTGCCCGGTGATGCGGCCGAATGCCCCTTTCTTGGCCGGGCCGAAACCACTATGTCGGAGCCGGACGTGCAGGTGGAGTGGGCTGGAAGTGATGGCGGAGGGCTTGTTCTGGGCAGTGGCCATCGGGCTGGCGGCGGTGGTCGCTTTCGTGCTGATCAGCGCGCTACGCCGGGTTCCCCCGCCAAGCGCCACGGGTGAGGCCGACATGGCGGTCTACCGCGACCAGCTTGCGGAAATTGACCGGGATCTTGCGCGTGGGACCATCGCTGCGGACGAAGCGACAAGGCTGCGGGCCGAGGTGGGCAAGCGGGTGATCGATGCGGACCGGACGCGCGGCGCGGGCGACCTTGCGGGGACCGGGACGTCGCTTGCGGTGGTGGTTGTCTTGATCTTTGCGGTAGTCGTACCGGGCGGCGTCGCCGGCTATTGGTGGCTGGGTGCGCCGGGATACCCGGACATGGCCCTGAAGGAGCGGCTGGCCACGCTTGACGCGGGTATCAAGAGCCGCCCGTCCCAAGAGGCAGAACTGGCGCGGCTGGGCGCAGCGCGCGATGCGAAGCTGGACTCACAGCTGGCGACCGAGCTTGCGGCGATGGCCGATGTCGAAGTGTTGCGGGCACGTTTTCGGACCGAGTTCGAGGCGGGCCGGACACAGGCCGCCGTGCGCGTGCAGGAGCGTATCCTGGAATTGCAGGGCGAGGCGGCGTCGGGAAATGATCATGCCAACCTGGCGCTTGCCCTGGTGGCCGAGGCGCAGGGATATGTCTCGCCCGAGGCAGAGACCGCGCTGCGCGCAACCTTGCAGCGTGACATGAGCAACGAATTGGCCCGCTATCTGGTGGGAGAGATGTTCCTTCAGGGCGGGCGCTATGACCAGACCTTCCGTTTCTGGCGTCCATTGGCTGAAGGGGGCGATCCTGCTGCGCCCTGGACTGAGTCGATCCGAGAGCGGATCAGCGAGGTCGCAGAACTGGCCGGCGTGAACTACGCGGCCCCCGAGGCGGGCCCCGGTCCCACGGCGGGGGATGTTGCGGCGGCGGAGGAGATGACGCCCGAAGAACGCCAGGCGATGATCGAAGGAATGGTGGCGCAGCTGTCGGACCGGCTGGCGACCGAGGGCGGCGATATCGAGGACTGGAATCGTCTGATCCGGTCGCTGGCGATCCTGGAGCGGTTGCCCGACGCGCAGAAGATTTACGACGAAGCCAAGGTCCGTTTCCAAGGCCGCCCCGCAGAGTTGTCATTCCTGAGGCTGGCTGCGGTCGAGACGGGGTTGAACCCGTGATCTGCGCCACTGTGGAAGAGTTTCTGGCCGCCCTGCCTTTGAACCGGGCCATCGCCGGGCTGGACCTTGGCGACAAGACCATCGGCGTGGCGCTGTCGGACCTGCGGCGGCAGGTGGCGACACCGATTGAAGTGATCCGTCGCGAGAAGTTCACCATCGATGCGGGCAAGCTGCTGACGCTTCTGGGGGCGCGCGGGGCGTTCGGGATCGTGCTGGGATTGCCGTTGAACATGGACGGGTCCGCGGGTCCCCGCGTTCAGGCAACGCAGGCTTTCGCGCGGAATCTGGAGAAGCTGTGCGCGCTGCCGATCTGCTACTGGGACGAGCGGTTGTCGACGGTTGCGGCAGAAAGAGCTCTCCTTGAGGCGGATACGTCGCGAAAGCGTCGGAAAGAGGTGATCGACCAGGTGGCTGCGGGCTATATCCTGCAAGGCGCGCTGGACCGGATGGCGCATCTTGCCAGAACTTGACCGCGAGGCTGACCCTGTGAAGGACGACGTCTGGAAACGCGACGAAATCGCCTCGCCTTGCGTGAAGCTTTGCGTCGTCCATCCCGAAGCGCGCATCTGCGTCGGCTGCTTCCGGTCGATCGACGAGATTTCCGGCTGGTCGCGGATGACGCATGAGGAACGGGCAGCGGTGATGGCAGAACTGCCCGCACGCGCGCCCCGGCTGGCGACGCGCCGTGGCGGGCGGATGGCCCGGCTGGAGCGCTAGGAAAGCAGAGTTCCTGAGGGCGCCAGCGCCGGACTTCGCCCGCTGGTCTGTACGGGTTTCACCCGCAAACCCCGGGATAGTTGTGGACAGAAGATCAGGGGCGTGTCAGCCAGGCTTCGACCGATGCGAGCTGCGGACGAAGATAGGCGATCATCCGGCCCTCGGGTGGTGCCGTGTCCTCTGGCTTCCAGGCTGCGACGCCATGGAGCGAGAGGCGGTGAAGAAGTGTGGCTTCTCCGGGTCGGACGGGAAGCTCGATGCGGCGGCAGGTGCGGAATACTTCTCGGCGGGCTTTTTGGTAGGGCTCGGTGATGTCGATGTCGCCCCAGGTCGTCGGCGGGTAAGGCGCGAGGGCCTGAAGAAGGGCTGCACGAAGGAGTTTGTGGCTCCCCTCCCATACGGTAAGCGGCGAGGCCGCGGTATCGTTCAGGGCCAAGCCGAGAATCCAGGCGTGGGGCTCCTTGACCATGCGGCGCTTGTCAGGGCCGACGGGGAGAAGGCCGTCGAGATGGGCGGCGTCACGGCTGTGCCGGTAGGCGAAGGCGGCGGGTGTTTCCTCGGGTGAGGGTTGTGGGTAGCCAGGTCGGATGACCGAAAGTTGGGCCTGATGCAGCGGTTCGGGCGTGAGCGGCAGCGCTGTCCACGGAAAAGGGGTGCCATTGATCGCGCCGTCCGGCGTATTCGGCAGCGCGTCGACCCCGACGAACCAGGTGCCACCGCAGCGCCAATCCTCGGTTGTGGTGGCGAGGGTATCGCGGGCGGCGGCACGCGCGGCGGCGGCCCAGGCGCCTATGGCGGGGTGAGGGCCGATCCTCTGCCAGCCATCACCTACCATCCCAGGACCTTGCGCAGCATGTTCAGCGCCACCAGCGTCAGGAAAACGGCGAAGGCGCGCTTCAGGGGTTTGGGGTTCATTGCGTGGGCAAGCCGCACGCCCAGCGGCGTGGTCAGCAGCGTGGTGCCGATGACGACGAGGAAGGCGGGGAGGTTGACGGCACCGATGGTGTAGGGAGGAGCGTCAGTGACCGGCAGGAGGAGGAAGCCGAGGACCGAGGGCACGGCAATCAGGACGCCGAAGCCCGAAGCGGTCGCGACGGCGCGGTGGATCGGCAAGCCGTAGAGCGTCAGCAAAGGGACGCCAAAAGTGCCGCCGCCGATGCCCATCATCGCGGAAAAGAAGCCGACGGTCCCCGCAAGAAGGCTACGGACAGGCTGGCTGGGCATCTGGTCGCCCAGGCGCCAGGCGTCGCGACCGAACGCCATCCAGAGACCCGCGAGGCCGGCGAGGGCGCCAAACACGGCCTGAAGCGTCAGCGACGAGACCTTGCCCGCGACAAAAGTGCCCACGGCGGCGGCAATCACCAAGGTCGGACCCCAGGTCTTCAGCACGTCCCAGTCGACCGCGCCCTTCTTGTTATGCGCCGAGACCGACCGCAGCGAGGTGATGACGATGGTTGCCATCGAGGTCGCGACACAGACCTGCATCAGTTGGTCGCCGCCGTAGCCGAGGTGGCCGAAAGCGTAGAAGAAAGCTGGCACCAGCACGATCCCACCCCCGACGCCAAGGAGACCGCCGACGACCCCGGCGAAAGCTCCGATCACCACAAGGGCGGCGACCATCGGAAGAAGAGTGGCGAGTTCTGGCATGGAACACCTTCGGGATTGGCTTTGGGGACATAGCCTGAGGATCCGCTGGAGGCCAGTGTCGAAAGGGGATGGCAAACCTGGATACCGAATGGTATGCAGCGCGTCCAACGCGCGAGTCGGGGTGCTACCCTGCCCCACCGGCGACACCGTATTTCACAGGTTTCCAAATGTCTGACCGTATTCTGCGCCCGGCGCTGGTGCTGGGATTATTGTCGTCGATCGGCCCCTTCGCCATTGACATGTATCTGCCCGCGATGCCCGAGATCGGAGCCGCTCTTGGCACCACGGTGCAAGGGATGCAGGGCACCATCGTGGCCTATTTCATCGCCTTTGGCTTGGCCCAGCTGATCTATGGCCCCTGGGCCGACAGGTCGGGCCGGAAGCCGCCGCTTTATGCGGGGATTGCAGTCTTCATCATCGGCTCGCTGGTCTGCACCTTTGCGCCGACGGTGGAATGGCTGCTGGTCGGCCGCGCGATCCAGGGTCTGGGTGGAGCCGCACTTATGGTCGTGCCACGCGCGATCATCCGCGACCTTTACACCGGGCCACAGGCGACAAGGCTGATGGCGGCGGTGATGATGGTGATCTCGGTCTCGCCCATGCTGGCGCCGCTTGCAGGATCGGGGCTGATGGCGGTGGTCGGTTGGCGCTGGATCTTCGGGGCGCTTGTCGTCGCCGCCGTCGCAAGCCTGACGATCCTGGCGCTGTTCCAGCCCGAGACGCTGCATGAGAAGGACCGCCAGCCGTTCAACCTCTCTGCGATGCGCCGTGGGGCGGCGGTGCTGTTCACCGACCCATTGTTCATGGGGCTGACCTTTCTGGGCGGTTTCGGGATGGCGAGCTTCTTCGTCTTCATCGCCAGCGCGAGCTTCGTCTACACCGGGACCTTCGGCCTGTCGCCGACGGGGTTTTCGCTGGCCTTCGCAGTCAACGCGATCGGCTTCTTCGGAGCCTCGCAGGTGGCTGGACCTTTGGGAATGCGGCATGGCGCGCCCAAGGTGATGGCCTGGGCCTCCTCCGGGTTCGCGTTCTTCACGGTGCTTCTTTTCGCTTTAGCGCTGGCGGGGTTCGTGAGCTTGTGGCTTTGCATGGCGGGATTGTTCCTGGCAAACGCCTGCCTGGGACTGATCATCCCGACGGCGATGGTGATGGCGCTGGACGAACATGGCGACATCGCGGGCCTCGCTTCGTCCTTGGGCGGCACGCTGCAGATGCTGGCGGGCGGGCTGATGATCGTCGCGGTGGGGCCCTTCTTCGACGGGACGGCCACGCCGATGCTGGGGGCGATCGCTCTCTGCGGCGTGCTGGTGCTGGCGTTATCGCGACTGGTGCGGTCGCGTCAGGCGGCAGCGCTGGCCTGAAGCTCGGCCAGGGCTGCGTCCAGCACCTCCAGCCCTGCTCCGGTGCGTGAGGCCCGTTCGGACAGAACCCGGCGCCAACCCCTGGCGCCGGGTTTTCCCGTGAAGAGGCCCAGCATGTGGCGGGTGATCTGGTGCAGACGGCCGCCTTGCGCGAGGTGCTCGGCAATGTAGGGGCGCATGCTGTCGATCACGGCAAAGGCGTCAGGCGCGAAGTCATCCTCCCAAAGCCCGTCGGCACCGATCAGGACCGATGCCGGGTCGTGATAGGCCGCGCGCCCGATCATCACTCCGTCGAGTCCTTCATCCAATAGCGTTCTTACCTGGTCCAGCGTGGTGATCCCACCGTTGACGCAGATCGTGAGGTCGGGAAAACGTTGCTTCATCCGCAGCACAAGGGCGCGATCAAGGGGCGGAATTTCGCGGTTTTCCTTGGGGCTGAGCCCTTTGAGCCAGGCCTTGCGGGCGTGGACGATGACGTGGCGGACCCCTGCCCCGGCCAAGGTTTCGATGAACTGCGGCAGGACCGTTTCAGGGTCCTGATCATCGACACCGATGCGGCATTTGACCGTGACGGGAGCGTCGGTTTCAGCCTGCATCGCGCGGACGCAGTCTGCGACGAGATCGGGCCGTTCCATCAGCACCGCACCGAAGCAGCCGGACTGCACCCGGTCCGAGGGGCAGCCGCAGTTCAGGTTGATCTCGTCGTAGGACCAGGGGCCTGCGATGCGGACCGCAGCCGCCAGTTCGGCGGGATCGGAGCCGCCGAGTTGCAGTGCGAGAGGGTGTTCGCCAGGGCAGTAGTCCAGAAGCCGCGGCCTAGGCCCGTGGACGATGGCAGGGGCTGTGACCATCTCGGTATAAAGCATCGCCCGCCGCGTCATCTGACGGTGGAAGATGCGGCAGTGCCGGTCCGTCCAATCCATCATGGGCGCGACAGAGAGGCGGTAAGCGGCGGCAGAAGCGGACATTCCTTGTTTTTCCGTGTCTTGGTCAGAACTCGTCATGCCTTGTTCGTCATTGGAACCCCTCTGGGGAGTGAACGTGCCCAGTTGGGGCTGCCACAGAGATGGGGCCGGTTGGCTCTAACGTAAGCGCGGAGGCTCCGATTGCATATCGCATACAAGGCGAAGCTGCTGGGGCGCAAGGACGGAAAAAGGTGGCGCGGACGCTCTGCTGTCACGGCCCTTGGGCTGCGGTTCCAGCGGACTTTGGCCCAGTCACGATCCTGATCAACAAGCCCAGCATAATGCGCCGCTTGCGAGGCCCGTCTTGCACATTGGGGCAGAGCCGTGGCGGAATGCAGGCTGGATAAAGATGAACCGAAAATGAACGGCAGGTTCTCACCACATTAAACAAGGATTTGGCACAGTGATTCCAAGATGAGTCGCAATCCGCCGGCAAGAGCGAACGACCAGTGTATCTGTGGGGGAAGTCATGCTGCGTTCGACGACCGAGGAAAATCGCCTGTACCTGACTGCCGACCTGCGGGCCTTTGATGGCCAGCCGCTTCAGAAACGCCAGAAATCCTCGGGCAGCATGTTCCCCGCGGATCTGAAGCGGTTCCCGCCGGTCGAGGACGTCGTCGCCGTCCTTGACCGGATTGCTTCTCGGGCTTTTGCCGCCTGAGGTTCTCCGTTCTCCGTTGCGAAGGGAAAGGCCACCCGGTTTCGGGTGGCCTTTTCTTTTGGCGTGAAACTTCCTGCCATCCGCGTGCGGTCGTGCACAAAGCAAAACGGCCGGCGCAATGCCGGCCGTTTCAGAATCTTAGCTCGGATCAGAGGCCGAGAAGCTTCTTCACTGCTGCTTCAACCTCGGGGGTGACCTCTTTGTTCGCTGCGGCATCCAGAAGCGAGGTTTCCAGTTCGGGCTGGTCTTCGACCTTCTGGGTCAGGTCGGCAACATCGCCCTCAAGCGTTTCGTAGGCGACGGCACCATCGTATTCTGCCTGGAGCGCGGCCTCCGCCTGCTCTGCATCGTCCAGCGTGCCAAGTGCCGCGTCGAGGTCTGTCTGCAGCTGATTGACCAGCGCAATGTCAGTCGGATCGGCCGCCGCCAGATCGGCTTCCAGCCCGTCCACGATATCCGAAGCGGTCGCAGTCTCTTCCGCAGCCAAGTCGAGATCGGTCTTCACCAGTTCAGAGCTGCGCGCCGGCGGATCAAGCAGATCCAGTGCGGCCTGCTTCGTTGCGAGTTCCTCGACCAGAAGCTCGCCGGCGACGACCGCATCGCGATAGGCAGCGATCTTGCCGACGCGGGAATTCGGCGAGGCGTTCTTCAGGGCATTCTCGTTGGCATGCGCGGCGTTCAGAGCGCCCAGTTCCGACGGATGGACGCCCAGCTCAGCAGCCAAGTCCTTCTTCTTCGGCTTCGCCTTCGCCTTTACCGTGGTCTTGGCTTTCTCTTTCGTTTTCGACTTGACGCTGTCGCCGCCGGACTTCTTGTCCGATTTCTCGGCCTTGCCGTTGCCGCCGCCGGACTTGTCAGAGTTTCCGCCGCCATTTCCGCCGCCATTTCCGCCGCCGTTCCCGCCGCCGTTGCCACCGCCGTTGTCGTTGCCCGACTTGGCATAGGCCACGTCCGGCATCGACACGGCTGCGACGATGGCGACCGAGCCCAGAAGGGCAACCGAAAGCGAGCAGGCTTTCAGCATTTGCAGGGACATCTTCTTCATCTCGTACCTCTGGTAATGGGAGCGACCGGCGACTTGGTTTCCGCATGGAAAGGAACCGAGTCGCCGGTCCATGCAAGCATTAGACACCACCCGCGTTTAACTCGGCGAGAACCGGTCGTTCATCTTGAGTTCATATCAAATCTGCTAGATCGGCTTCATGAAAATGGCTCGCACCATAGTCCTTGCGTCGATGCTCGCTTTGTCGGGGCCCAGTCTTGCCGCCACGGTGCGCGAGCTGGACGCTGCGGAACTGCGCCAGGCGGCACGGTCTGGGGATCTGATCAGCCTCAAGCGGGTGATCGAATCTGTTGCGAAATCCACTGGTGGAGAGCCGATCGAGGCTCGCGCCTTCGCGGTCGAGGATGTGTTCTACAGAATTGTTCTGAAGAAGACGGATGGATCGGTCATCAGCATCATCTTCAACGCCCGCACCGGCGAGCAGGTTGGCAAGAATTCCGCGATCGGCAGGAATCTGGCCGCCGCTGCCGAGGGTGGCAAGGGCAAAGACAAGGCCTCGAAGAGCAAATCCGACCGGGCCAAAGGTGCCGGCTCTGCTGGAGGCGGCTCGGGCAACAATGGCGGCGGAAATGGCGGCGGGAACGGTGGCGGCGGGGGCAGTGGCAACGGCGGCAACGGCGGCAACGGCGGCAACGGTGGCGGAAAGAACTGATCACCGCCATAATTGTTGCCAGATTCGCCTGTAATCCGTGACCCATGAGAATTCTTCTTGCTGAAGACGAAGTGGTCCTCTGTGACCAGATCAAGCGCCTCCTCTCGGCCGAGGGGCGTATCGTCGATGTTGCCCATGACGGGCAGGAAGCCGGCTTTCTGGGTTCTACCGAACCTTATGACATGATCATCCTCGACATCGGATTGCCGATCCGCGACGGGATCTCGATCTTGAAGGAATGGCGTGCGACCGGGGTGAAGACGCCGGTGCTTATCCTGACTGCCCGGGACGGCTGGTCCGATCGCGTCGACGGGCTGGATGCCGGCGCCGACGATTATCTGACGAAGCCCTTCCACCTCCCCGAACTGGCTGCACGGGTGCGCGCGGCACTGCGCCGCAGCTCTGGACGAACCAATCCGCTGTTCGAGCGCGGCGGCGTGGTGTTCGACACCCGACACGGGCGTGCCACAGTGGATGGGGTGCCGGTGGATCTCACCTCGCAGGAGGTCGCAGTCCTGACCTATCTCATCCACAATGCCGGGCGCCTGATTTCCCGGACCGAATTGTCGGAACATATCTATGAGTATGACGGCGACCGCGATTCCAACACCATCGCCGTGTTCATCAATCGGCTGCGAAAGAAGCTTGGGCCGGACCTGATCCAGACCATGCGTGGCCGCGGATACATGATCGACGCCCCCTGATGCTGTCCCTGCGCAAACGGGCCTGGATCAGCGGTGGCATTGCGGCGCTGGTCTCGCTCAGCGTGGGAACGCTGCTGCTGTATTCCTTCCTGAACCAGCGCGTGCTGCAGCGTTTCGACACGGCGCTGGTGGACCGGCACACGCAGATCGTGGTCGCCCTGAGTTCGGTGTCCGATGACCCGGCCGTTCTGGGCGAACTGCTGTTTGATCCGGCCTATCAGACACCCTTTTCCGGTCGGTATTGGCAGGTCACCGGGCCGGACGGGCAGATTTTCGCGTCAGCGTCGCTTCTGGATGCGACATTGCCCGGCCCGCAAAATGCGACCTCTGCGCTGGACATTCTGGATGCAGCAAACCCGGAGGTCGAGGAGGTCCGTCTGGCGCAGCAGGTGATCACGCTGGAAGACGGGGGAGCATGGACGGTTGCCGTCGCCGAGAGCCTGACCGAACTGAACGCCGAACGGCTTGAGACCCGGCGCAGCCTGATCGTTGCCTTCGCCCTCGTGGCGGTGATCGGTCTGGCAAGTGTCCTGGTACAGACTGCATCAATCGTGCGCCCGCTGGACCGCCTGCGCCGTGACGTGGCGCAGCGCTGGGACAAGGACGAAGAGCTGAGCGAAGCCGATTATCCCGAGGAAGTCGCTCCACTGGTCAGCGACATCAACGCACTTTTGCAGCGCAACCGCGACATCATCAGCCGCTCGCGCAGACAGGCGGCGGATCTTGCTCATGCACTGAAGACACCAAGTGCGATCCTCCGGAACGAGCTGACACAGTTGGCGGAGGAATCGCATGCCATGGACAAGGCGCTGGACGCACTGGACCGGGTGGACGCCCAGCTTGGCCGGTCGCTGGCGCGGCTGCGGGCGTCGAGCTCGGGCGAGACGACGCAGGCCAGGACCGATCTCAGCCATTCCATCGACCGCTTCGCCAGGTTGTTCGGGATGATGGCGAACCGGGAGGGGAAGCGTCTTCAGGTGGTCTGCGATCCAGGGTTGACGATCCGGATGGATGCGCAGGACATCGAGGAAGTGCTTGGCAACCTCATGGACAACGCCCTGAAATGGTGCCGGACGGTACTGTCTCTCACCGCACGGGCGCAGTTAGGCGGGATCGAGATCCTGATCGAGGACGACGGGCCTGGCATCCCGGCTTCGGACCGGGCCGAGGCGATGCGGTCCGGAGCGCGGCTTGACACTTCGAAGCCTGGGACGGGGCTGGGGCTGGCCATCGCGAGCGACCTGCTGCAGGCCTATGGGGCCTCGCTGGCGCTGGAGGAGAGCCCGTCGCTGGGGGGGCTGGCGGTGCGGATCACTCTGCCGCCGCAGCGGGTTCGACCGGCAAAGGACGCAACCAAGGCCTAGCGGCGACTAACATGTCCACGGTGGACAGGATATGATCTTACATAGGGATCAATGGCTTGCTTGCTGACGTTAGGGGATTCTTAAGTCGCTGCCCACGTGCCTTTGACGTCGATCCGTTACCCTTTAGGCAGGATCAGGATCGCGCGGAAGTCGTTGACGTTGGTCAACGTGGGGCCGGTCACGACCTGTGATCCTGCGCGGGCGAAGTAGCTGTGCGCATCGTTGCGAGCCAGTGCCTCGGCAGCACCCGGGAATTTCAGCGTATCGGGACAAACCAGCGCGCCGGCAACCTCGGCCGCGCCGTCTACACCGTCGGTGTCACAGGCGATCGCGTGAATCTGGCTGTGGCCGTCCAGCGCGATGGCGAGGGCCAGGCAGAACTCGGCATTCGGCCCCCCTACCCCGTCGCCGGTGCGGGTCACGGTCAGCTCTCCGCCTGACAGAAGAAGGATCGGTCTGTCACCTGGCTTGATGCTGGCGGCAAGGCCTATCGCCATCGCGGCCTGTTCCCGAGCGACAGCGCGGGCCTCTCCCTCAAGCCTGTCGCCCAGAGTACGGACCTCTGCCACAGGAGCGGCCAGGTCGGCAGCGGCCGCGAGAGATTGGGCAGGAGCGGCGTAGATGATGTTTTCGGTCCGTGACAGACGAGGGTCGCCGGGGGGGACCACGCCCGACCGGGCAAGCGCTGCGCGGGCCGCTTCCGGAACCGGGATGTTCCAGCGGTCAAGGATTCCCCGGACTTCGTCGGCGGTGGTCACGTCGCCGACCGTGGGACCGGAGCCGATGAAGGCCGGATCGTCACCAGGCACATCCGAGATCATCAACGCCAGCATCCTTGCCGGATAGGCGGCGGCGGCAAGCTGGCCACCCTTCACGCGGCTGAGATGCTTTCGCACGGTATTCATGGCAAGGATCGGGGCGCCCGATGCCAGAAGTGCCGCATTGATCTGCTGCTTCTCCGCCAGCGTCATGCCGTCCGCCGGGGCGCAAAGGAGTGCCGATGCTCCACCGGAAATCAGTGCAAGGACAGTATCGTCCTTGGAAAGGCCCGCGACGAGGTCCAGCATCCGGGCAGTGGCATCGACTCCGGCCTGGTCGGGCACGGGATGGGCGGCCTCCACGATCTTGATCCCACGGCAGGGGCGGCCATAGCCGTATCGGGTGATGACAAGTCCGTCGCACGGCCCCCATGCGACCTCGACAGCTTCGGCCATCCGGGCCGAGGCCTTTCCCGCGCCGATGACCAGCAGGCGACCCTTGGGCTTTTCGGGCAAGAAACGCGCGAGGGAGCGCATCGGGTCGGCGACCTCGACCGCACGGTCGAAGAGCTGGCGGAGGAACGTGGCAGGATCTGGAATCATCAGCCTTGGCTCGACGCGCGGAGGATCAATGTCACGGGTGTAACGGTTTCCGGCGGCGGGCGGTGGGCATTTTCCAACCAGTTCAGCACCGTTTCCGCCATCTGACGCCCGAAACCTGCGATATCGCAGCGAACCGACGAGAGGGCGGGGAAAACCTGAGCGCAGTCTTCGATGTCATCGAAGCCGACGATTTTCAACGCGGTTCCGACAGGGCGGCCAAGTTCGGTGCAGCCGGTCAGAAGCCCAAGCGCGGTGAGGTCGTTGAAACATAGGACCGCATCGACAGAGGGCTGTTCCTGCAAGAGCCAGCGTGCCGCCTCGCGTCCGAAGGCGCGGCCGGGTCGGCCGGGAAGGTGCAAAGGTTCAAGCCCGCCGGCGGCCAGCGTGGCGAGGTAACCGGACATGCGCAGTTGCGTGACGGCCCGGCCCTCCAGCCCGCCGACAAAGGCAATCCGGGACGCGCCCTGGGCCAGAAGGTGTTCCGTGGCGAGGCGGCTGCCGGTCGAATAATCCGGCGCTGCGAAGGGAACGCGGGCGGTGTCGACGACCTGGCGCAGAACCTGCAATGCCGGGACATTCGCCCGGATGATTGCATCGAAGGCGGCTTCGTCCCCATAGGCGGGCGAGACGATCAGGGCCGAGACGCCATGTTCCAGCATCGCGCCGATGACCTGGGCCTGTAGGGTTGGGTTCTCATCCGTGTTGCCAAGCACCGTCGCATAGCCGCGAGCCGAAAGGGCCATTTGCAGCGAAGTGGCGAATTCGGTGAAGAAGGGGTTTCGAAGGTCGTTGATGACGACGCCGATCAGCCCCGCATTGGCCGAACGCAGGTTTGCCGCTGCGCGGTTGTAGACGTAGCCGAGCTGCGCCATGGCGCGGCGGACATCCTCGCGCGTTTCCTGTTTCACCAGCGGGCTTTGCTGCAGGACCAGACTGACGGTGGACTTGGATACCCCCGCCAAGGTCGCCACGTCGATGATCGTCGGCCGTTTGTCCATGGCACCTTACGTCTGATCGATCCCGTAGAGGGAGAGAAGCGTCCGCATCCGCGCTTCTGCCAGATCGGGACGGGAAAGCAAGCCTGCCTGGTCGGCCAGGCGGAAGACCTGAGCGTAATGGGTTATGTCGCGCGAGGATTGGAAGCCTGCGGGCATGATGAAGTGGGACTGGTGGCCGTTCAGCCAGGAAAGGAACGCGATGCCGGCTTTGTAAAAGCGCGTGGGGGCGCGGAAGATTTCGCGGCTGAGGGGGACGGTGGGGGCGAGGAGGCGGTGGTAGGTTTGATGGTCGTTCAGGGCGAGGGCTTCGAGGGCCTGGGCGGCGGCGGGGGCGATGGCGGCGAAGATGCCGAGGAGAGCGTGGGAGAAGTGGGTGCCGTCGCCCTCGATCAGGGGGGCGTAGTTGAAGTCGTCGCCGGTGTAGAGGCGGACCCCTGCGGGGAGGCGGGCGCGGAAGGCTTCCTCGTGCGCCTGGTCGAGGAGCGAGATCTTGATGCCGTCGACCTTCTGCGGGTTCTCGGCGATGAGGGAGAGAACGAAGTCGGAGGCGCGTGCGACGTCGGTGGAGCCCCAGTAGCCAGTGAGCATGGGGTCGAACATCGGGCCGAGCCAGTGCAGGATGACCGGGTCTTTGGCTTGGTCGATCAAGCGGCGGTAGACGTGGTGGTAGGTGTCTTCGGTGGCGTTCAGCGCGGTGAAGGCGCGGGAGGCCATCAGGATGAGCTGGCCTCCGGCGGCCTCGATGGCCTCGGCTTGCAGGGTGTAGGCGGCGAGGATGGCGTCGGCGGTGGTGAGGTTCTGCGCGTGGTCGGTCCCGGCCCCGCAGGCGACACGGGGGCGCATCGGGTGGGCCTTGGCGGCGCTCATTGTGCGCTGGATCAGTTCCAGCGCCGTCGGCCAGTCGACGCCCATGCCGCGTTGGGCGGTGTCCATCGCCTCGGCGAGGTGGAGGCCCTGGTCCCAGAGCTGTTGGCGGAAAGCCAGGGTGGCGTCCCAGTCGACGGCGGGTCTGGTGTCCCAGGGGGACCGTTCCCGCAAGGGGTCGGAGACGACGTGGGCGGCGGCAAAGGCGGTTCTGGTGAGGGGTATGCGGGGAGCGCGGGGGACGAGGGGGGTGCCGGTGAGGCGGTAGGGTTCCAGGCGCGCGTCGGCGGTGGGGAGGGTCAGCATCGGGTTGCCTTCCGGGCGGGTGTTGAATGGAGCGCTGGCGCGCGAGGCTTTTGTCTCGCCTTTTGCGCGTGAAGAACGCGCAACGGCTCGGACGTTCGGGGCGCTTCGCCCTCCAAACCCCCAGAGGATATTTGGGGACATGAAATGGTCATGCGATCGGAAGGTCGAAGACGAGGATGCCGTCGATCCCGCCTTGGGCTGCGGCGACAAGGGCAGCGCCGGCGCGTTTGTGGTCAGGGTGGGCCTGGTAGGTTGCGAGGGCGTTCCAGTCGGCGAAGTCGATGGTGAAGCCGTGCATGTAGCCGCGTTCGATCTGTTCGGGGCTTTCCGAGCGGCCGGAGTGGATGGCGAGGATGCCGGGGAGTTCGAGGCTGTGGAGGTCGGCGAAGATGGACTGGATGTGGGTCTCGGTGACCTCGGGGCGGGCTTTGAGGAGGACGATGTGGCGGATCATTTCTGGGCGTCCTTGATGAGGTCGGCGGCTTTTTCGGCGATCATGATGGTGGCGGCGTTGGTGTTCGAGGAGACAACGGTGGGCATGATCGAGGCATCGACGACGCGGAGGGCGTCGATCCCGTTGAAGCGCAGGTGGGGGTCGACGACGGCCTCCAGGTCCGCGCCCATGCGGCAGGTGCCTGCGGGGTGGTGGTCGGTCTTGGCGTTCTTGATGGCGTAGTCGAAGTAGTCCTGATCGGTCTTGACGTCCGGGCCCGGGAGGCGCTCGGCGAGGACGAAGGGTTTCAGGGCGGGTTGGCGCATGATTTCCTGCGCGAGTTTGAGGCCCTTGATCGACATTTCGCGGTCGTAGGGGTCTTCCCAGTAGTTCGGGTCGATCAGCGGGGCGGCTTTCGGGTCCGCGCTGGCGAGGCGGACGGTGCCTCGGCTGCGGGGCCTCAGGAAGGCGGAGTTCAGGGTGACGCCGCCTTGCGGCATGGCGGCGACCCCGGCCTCGATCCCGGAGCCGAGACCGAGGTGGAACTGGATGTCGGGGCTGCGGGCGGAGGGGTCGGCGTACCAGAAGCCCCCCGTCTCGAAGAGGGAGGAGGCGACGGGACCTTTGCGGGTCAGGAGGTATTGGAGGCCTGCGAGGGCGGACCAATGCGGCTTGGCGTAGCGGTCGTAGGTGTGCGGGCCGGTGCATTCGGCGATGACGAAAAGGTCGAGGTGGTCCTGCAGGTTCGCGCCGACCTGCGGGCGGTCGAGGATGACGGGGATGCAGAGGCGTTGGAGGTCGTCGGCGGGGCCGATGCCGGAGAGTTGCAGAAGGCGGGGGGAGCCGATGGCTCCTGACGACAGGATGACTTCGGCGCTGGCGCGGTGGGTGGTTTCCGTGGTCTGGACGCCGACCGCCCTGCCCTTTTTGACGACGATCCGCAGGACCTGCTGGCTGGTTTTCACAGTGAGGTTCGGGCGGTTCAGGGCGGGTTTCAGGAAGGCGGTGGAGGTGGAAGACCTGCGATACCAGCGCTGGGTCAGCTGGTAGTAGCCGAGCCCGTCTTGCGACTCTCCGGTGAAGTCGCGGTTGCGGGGGATGCCGATTTCGGACCCGGCGGCGAAGAAGGCCTCGCAGATCGGCAGGGGGGCGCGGGGCTGGCTGACGCCGAGGGGGCCATCTTTGCCGTGGTAACGGTTGTCGAAGCTGTCGTTGTGTTCGGACTTGCGGAAGTAGGGCAGCACGTCCTCATACCCCCAGCCGGGGCAGCCCATCTGGCGCCAGTCGTCGTAGTCCTGGGCGTTGCCCCGGGTGTAAAGCTGGGCGTTGATCGACGAGCCGCCGCCGATCACCTTGGCCTGCGTGTAGCGGATCTGCATGCCCTTCATGTGGCGCTGGGGGACGGTCTGCCAGCCCCAGGACCCGATGCCCTTGGTCATCTTCGCGAAGCCTGCGGGGAGGTGGTAGAACGGGTGGCGGTCGCGGCCCCCGGCCTCCAGCAGAAGGACCTTTGCGGCGGGGTTTTCCGTCAGGCGGGCGGCGAGGACGCAACCGGCAGAGCCGCCGCCGATTATGATGTAGTCGTAGGTCATTTCAGAGCCTCGGTGCGGCCGGGGACCGGAGTTTTCGAAAACTCCGGGCAAAAGTACTCGAAAATTTTTGCGGTGCGCGGGGGGAAGAGGTCATTGCTACAGCCTTTCGATCGACAGACCGCCGTCGACGGGGATCACCGCGCCGGTGGCGAAGGCCATCTGGCCGGTGACGAGGGGGATCACGGCCTGGCCGATGTCGGAGGGCTGGCCCCAGCGACCGGCGGGCACAAGGCCACCGGCGATGCGGGCGTCGTATTTGTCTTTGACGCCTGCGGTCATGCCGGTCTCGATGATGCCAGGGCGCAGCTCGAAGACGCCGATGTTGTGCGGGGCAAGGCGGAGCGCGAGGGTCTGAGCGGCCATCGCGGCGGCGGCTTTTGAGATGCAATAGTCGGCGCGTTCGGGGCTGGCCATCTGGGCCGAGACGGAGGTGACGAAGGTGAGGGAGCGGTAGTGCTCGGCTGGGGTGGCGAGCATCCGTTGCGCGACTTGTTGAGCCAAAAAGAAGGCCCCGCGCAGGTTGATGCCGATGATCCAGTCGAAGTTTTCGGGCGTGATGTCGAGCATGTCGCCCCGGACCTTCGCGGCGACACCGGCGTTCTGGATCAGGGCGTCGAGGGGGCCTTGCTGGGCTTCGATAGCGTCGATGAGCGCGGGGATGGCGGCCACGTTCGAGAGGTCGTGACGGTAGTAGCGGGCGTCGGGACCGAGGGTTTTGAGGGCCGTCTGGACGGAGGCGTCTTCGGGCGCGGAGCGGGAGGCGATGGCGAGGCGGAAGCCTTGGGCGGCCAAGGCCTGAGCGATGCCGAGGCCGATGCCTTGCTGGCCGCCGGTGATGAGCGCGAGGGGTTTCATGGCAGGGCTTTCGCGATGTGGTCGCCGGCGCGGAGAGCGAGGGCTGCGATGGTGAGCGAGGGGTTCACGGCGGCGGAGGTGGGCAGGACCGAGGCGTCGCAGATGTATAGGTTGTCGAGGTCGTAGGCCTTGAGGTTCGGGTCCACGACCGAGGTCTGCGGGTCCGCGCCCATGCGGTTGGTGCCGCATTGGTGGGAGGGTTTGGATTTGGGGAAACCGCGGGCCAGGGTGATGGGCCAGCCTGCTTTCCGCATCGCCTGTTTCAGGCGCTGGACGAGGAGGTCGTGGGCTTTCGTGTTCGTCTTCTTCCAGTCGAGCACGACCTCGCCGTTGCGCCAGAACACGCGGGAGTTGGGGTCGGGCAGGTCCTCGGACATCGCCATGATGTGGATGGAGTGGTCGGCTAGGTGATGGGAGAGCCAGAGCGGCAGACCGGATTCGCCCGCGAGGATCGGACCGGTGATGCGGCCGAGCATCTGGATGTTGCCGAGGGGTTCGCCGCGCGGGCCGCCGGTCAGGTAGAAGTCATTGATCTGGATGGTCTTTTCGTAGGTCGTCCGGTTCCGGTGGAAGGGGTTGTAAGCGACCAGGCCGGTGAGGTTGTGGTTCATGAAGTTGCGGCCGACCTGGTCGGAGCGGTTGGCGAGGCCGGTCGGATGGTCGTCGTTGGCACTGGCGAGGAGGAGGGCGGAGGAGAGGATAGCGCCTGCGGCGAGGACGACGGTGGGGGCGGTGAGGGTTTCGCGGGTGCCGTTGCAGTCGACCTCGACCCCGGTGATGCGGCGGGCGTCGGAGAGGAGGCGGGTGACTTTGGTGTTGGTCTGGAGGGTGACGTTGGGGTGCTTCAGCGCCTCGGCCAGGGCGCAGGATTCGGCGTCGGATTTGGCTCCGGTGGTGCAGGGGAAGGCGTCCCAGCCGGTCTTTGCGCGTTTCAGCCAGGCGTTGATGTCGACGCCCAGAGGTAGCGCGGAGACGTGGAGGCCCTGGGCCTGGAACGCGGCGCGGAGGCGTTGGATGTCAGGCTCGTCGGGGACGGGCGGGAAGGGATAGGGGGCGGAGTGCGGCGGCTCGGTCGGGTCGTTCGCGACGTCGCCCCGGACGCGGTAGAGTGTTTCGGCGCGCGAGTAGAAGGGTTCGAGGTCAGCGTAGGTGATTGGCCAGCCGGGGGTGGTGCCTTCGATATGGGCAAGGGGGGCGAAATCCTCGGCCCGGTAGCGCAGGAGGACGGCGCCGTAGAACTTGGTGTTGCCGCCGACATAGGCGTAGTTGCCGGGGTGCAGGGGCGCGCCGGAGATGTCGCGCCAGGTCTCGTTCGGCTTGAAGTGGCCGCGCTGGAAGATGGCGGCGGGGTCGCGCGCCTCGGGCGAGTCCTTCAGGTGCTCGCCGCGTTCGAGGATCAGGATGCGGCGGCCGGTGGGCGCTAGGGCTGCGGCGAGGGTGGCGCCTCCCATGCCCGAACCGATGATGATGATGTCAGGCTGCATTTCAGGGGGTGATCCGTTCCTCGGTGTCCGGATCGAAGGCTACAGCCTTTTCCATGTTCACGGCGAACTCGAATGTCTGTCCGGGCGCGACAGAGGCGTCGGCGCGCATCCGGGCGATCGTGTCGCGGCCGGAGAGGGTCATGGTGACGAAGGTGTCGGAGCCTGCGGGTTCGGTGACGGTGACGCGGTTGGTGAAGGGCTGGATGTTGCCGGACTTGCGGTCCGCGCCTTCGGGGTCGGTGATCGCCTCGGGGCGGATGCCGAGGAGGATGGGCTTGCCTTCCCATGCGGCGAGGTTGGATTGGCTGAACCGAAGGAGGCGGGGGGTGCCGTCGGCGTCGGTTAGGGCGGCGTGGGGGTGGCCGTTTTCGAGGACGACGGTGGCGGGGACGATGTTCATGGCGGGTGAGCCCATGAAGGTGGCGACGAAGAGGTTCGAGGGGGTGTCGTAGATTTCCTTTGGCGTGCCAAGCTGCTGGACATGGCCCTTGTTCATCACCGCGATGCGGGTGGAGAGCGTCAGCGCCTCGATCTGGTCGTGGGTGACGTAGACGATGGTGGTGCGCAGCTTCTGGTGCAGCTTCTTGATCTCGGTCCGCATGTCGACGCGCAGTTTCGCGTCGAGGTTGGAGAGGGGTTCGTCGAAAAGGAAAACGTCAGGGTTCCTCACCAGCGCGCGGCCCATCGCGACGCGCTGGCGCTGGCCTCCGGAAAGTTGGCCGGGTTTGCGGTCGAGAAGCGTCTCGATCTGGAGGAGTTTCGCGACATCCGCGAGCGCGCGGTCACGTTCGGGCTTGGGGACGCCGTGCATTTCAAGGCCGAAGGTCATGTTCTGGCCCACGGTCATGTTGGGGTACAAGGCATAAGACTGGAACACCATCGCAATGTTGCGCTTGGACGGGTGGACCCCGTTCACCACGCGGCCCTTGATGGCGATCTCGCCACCCGTGATCGCCTCCAGCCCTGCAATCATGTTCAGAAGCGTGGATTTTCCGCAGCCCGAGGGGCCGACGAGGACCAGAAACTCGCCTTCCTCCACCGCGATGTCGATGCGGTGCAGGACCTGCACGGGCCCGTAGGATTTGGTGACGTTGCGGATGTCGAGAAAGCCCATGTCAAGCTCCTGGTCGGACGGTGGGGGCAGCGCCGAGTTTTCGAAAACTCCGGACCGGACTTTTTGAAAAGTCCGGTCAAATTCCTTCGAAGGAATTTGAGGTGAGCGGTGCGGGCGGGTCGTCATCCCTTCACGCTTCCCGCCATCAGGCCGCGGACGAAATAGCGTCCGGCTACGATGTAGACGAACAGGGTGGGCAGCGCGGCTAGGATCGCGCCGGCGAAGTGGACGTTGTATTCCTTCACGCCCGTCGAGGATTGGACGAGGTTGTTGAGCGCGACGGTCATCGGCTGGCTGGTGCCGCCGAAGCTGACGCCGAAGAGGAAGTCGTTCCAGATGTTGGTGAATTGCCAGATCACGCTGACCACGGCGATGGGGCCAGAGACGGGCAGAAGGATGCGCCAGAAGATGCGGAAGAACCCCGCCCCGTCGATCATCGCGGCGCGGACAAGCTCGGTCGGGAACGACGCGTAGTAGTTGCGGAAGTAAAGCGTGGTGAAGCCGATCCCGTAGACGACATGGACGAGGATTAGGCCGGGGACAGTGCCAGCGAGGCCAAGCTTGCCAAGGACCACGGCCATCGGGATCAGGACGATCTGGAACGGGATGAAGCAGGAAAAGAGCATTAGCCCGAAGACCCAGGTATCGCCCCGGAAGCGCCACTTGGTCAGGACGTAGCCGTTGAGGGCTCCGATGATTGTGGAGATGGCGACGGCGGGGACGACCATCAGGATGGAGTTGATGAAATAGGGTTTCAGGCCGGTCGGCTCGACGCCGATCTGCGCGGTGGACCAGGCCTGTCGCCAGGGCTCCAGCGTCCAGACCGACGGCAGCGCCATCATGTTGCCGCCGGTGATTTCGGCCAAGGGTTTGAGGGAGTTCACGCCCATCACGTAGAGCGGCAGGAGGTAGAAAAGCGCGAAGAGGAGGAGGGTGAGGTAGATCAGCGCGCGGGTGACGCGGGTGGTGGAGACGGCAGTGTCCTGGGCGGCGACGCTCATGCCTTCTTCTCCTTCAGCTCGGCGTAAAGGTAGGGGACCATGATCGCGGCGATGGTCATCAGCATGATCACGGCAGAGGAGGCGCCGATGCCCATCTGGTTCCTCGTGAAGGTGTAGGAATACATGAAGGTCGCGGGCATCTCGGTCGCCCTGCCAGGGCCGCCGCCGGTCAGCGCGATGACAAGGTCGTAGGACTTGATCGCGAGGTGGGAGAGGATGACGAAGGCCGACAGGAATGCGGGGCGTAGGAGGGGGATGACGATGCGGCGGTAAAGCTGCCAGTTCGAGGCACCGTCGATCTGGGCGGCCTTCAGGATCTCGTTGTCGATGCCGCGGAGCCCGGCGAGAAACATCGCCATCACGAAGCCCGAGGTCTGCCAGACGGCGGCGATGACGATGGTGTAGAGCGCCATCTCGCCGTCCTTGATCCAGGTGAAGGAGAAGCTCTCCCATCCCCACTGGTGCATGATCCGCTCCAGCCCGATGCCGGGGTCGAGGAACCATTTCCAGGCGGTGCCGGTGACGATGAAGCTGAGGGCCATCGGGTAGAGGTAGATGGGCCTGAGGACGCCCTCGCCCCGGATCTTCTGGTCGAGGAAGATCGCCAGCATCAGGCCGATGGCGGTGCAGATGGTGATGTAAAGGGTGGCGAAGATGGCGATGTTGACTGTGGCGGTGTGCCAGGCCGGGAGGGCGAAGAGCTTTTCATAGTTCTCGAAGCCGACCCAGGTGAACTTGGGCAGCATCTTCGAGCCGGTGAAGGAGAGGACCACGGTGAAGAGGATGAAGCCGTAGACGAAGAGGAGCGTCACAGCGAAGGAGGGGGCGAGGACGAGCTTTGGCAGCCAGTCCTGCAGCGTCGTGCGGAAATCGGCCTGGGTCGTCGCCATCGGTCCCTCCCGTGGGTTTAAGCGCAAAAGTTTTCGAAAACTTTTGCCAAATTCCTTCGAAGGAATTTGGTCTGGGGGCGACCCGAGGGCCGCCCCCGTCGCGAGGTTACTGCGCGGCGGCGACGGCTTCGGCCAGGGCTGCAGCGGCAGCGGCCCCGTCGGCATATTCGCCGTTGAAGGCCGCGGTGATCACGTCATAGGTGGCGTTCTTCACCGAGGCCGGGGCAGCATGGCCGTGCGCCATCGAACCGAAGAGCGTGCCGTTGGTCGAAGCCTCGGCCAGGTCGGCCATTCCCTTCTTGCCGCAATCGTCAAAGGCCTCGTTCGAGACGTCGGTCCGCGCGGGGACCGAGCCCTTCACCACGTTGAACGCCGACTGGAACACCGGGTCCATGATCGCCTTCGCCATGGCGACCTGGGCTTCCTGCTTGGCCGGGTCGGTCTGGTTGAACATGGCGAACTGGTCGGAGTTGAACGTCACCGACCCTTGCGTTCCGGGGAAGCGGATGCAGACGAAATCGGTACCGGGGACCTTGCCGGCCTTCAGGAACTCACCCTTGGCCCAGTCGCCCATCATCTGCATGCCCGCCTCGCCGTTGATCACCATCGCGGAAGCCAGGTTCCAGTCGCGGCCCGAGAAGTTGTCGTCGACATATGACCGAAGCTTGATCAAATGGTCGAAGGCCGTGGCCATCTCGGGCCCGCCAAGGGCGGCTGGGTCGAGGTCGATGAAAGCCTGCTTGTAAAGGTCACCGCCCATGCCGAGGACGATCCCGTCGAAGACGGTGGCTTCCTGCCAGGGCTGGCCGCCATGGGCCAAGGGGGTGATCCCGGCCTCTTTCATCTTGTCGAGGACAGCCACCAGCTCGTCCCAGGTGGTCGGCGCGCCAAGGCCGGTCGCGTCGAGCGCGGCCTTGTTGATCCAGACCCAGTTGGTCGAATGGACGTTGACCGGGGCCGCGACCCACTTACCGTCAGAGGTCGAGAAGCCCTGCAGCGCGGTGGGGACGACCTTGTCCCAGCCTTCGGCGGTGGCGGTGGCGGTCAGGTCGGCAAGCGCGCCCTCACCGGCCCAGTCGAGGATGTCGAAGCCCAGCATCTGCACGGCGGTCGGCGGGTCGCCGGCGGTGACGCGGGCGCGCAGCGCGGTCATCGCGGCTTCGCCACCGCCGCCGGCGACGGGCATGTCGACCCAGCCGGTGCCGGCAGCGCCGAGATTGTCCTTCAGGACGTTCAGCGCGGCGGCTTCACCACCGCTGGTCCACCAGTGCAGGACTTCGACGTCCTCGGCGAAAGTGATCGAGGTTGTCATCACAAGGGCCGCCGCGGCGGTCATCGTCTTTCCGAAAAGGCGCATGGTTTCCTCCCGTTTTGCGCTTCGTTTGCCCGGCTTACCGGGGTCTTACCCAAGGCGCCCGGGTGCGGCCGATCCGCATGACGAGCGACTTGATTTCCATGAATTCATCTAGGCCCTGGCGGCCGATCTCGCGCCCCAGGCCGGATTGCTTGACGCCGCCGAAGGTCACCTCCGGAAAGCCGTCCATCCAGGTGTTGGTCCAGACCGTGCCTGCCTGCACGCCGCGTGCAAAGGCCAGGCAGGTGTGGATGTTCTCGCTCCACACCCCGGCGGAAAGGCCGTAGTCGGCGTCGTTCACCAGATGCAGGGCCTCTTCGAGGGTGCGGAAGGTGAGGACGGTCAGGACCGGGCCAAACACCTCTTCCCGGGCGATTGCCATGTCGGGGGTGACGTCCGTCACGATGGTGGGCTGGTAGAATTGTTGGCCGAGGCCGGGGATATCCAGCGCTTGGCCGCCAAGCGCGACGGTGGCCCCGGCCTTGCGCGCGGCAGAGACGTAGGCGTCGATCTTGGCACCGTGCTCTCGGCTGACGATGGCACCGACCTGCGTCTGGGGGTCCAGCGGATCGCCGAAGGCCACCTGCTTCGAGAGCTTTACCACTCGCGCGGTGAAGGCTTGGGCAATGTCCTCATGGACGATGATCCGGGAGCCGGAGTTGCAGCACTGGCCGACGTTGAAATAAACGCCGAACGTCACCGCATCGGCGGCTGCCTCAAGATCGGCGTCCGGGAAGATCACCTGCGGGTTCTTGCCGCCAAGTTCGAGGGCAACTTTCTTCAGCGTGGTCGATGCGGCCGCCGCGATGCCGCGCCCGACGGCGGTGGAGCCGGTGAAGGTCACCATGTCCACGCGCGGGTCGCTGGCGAGGGTCGCGCCGACCGGTTGGCCGTAGCCTAGGACGATGTTCACCACGCCCCGCGGAAGGCCCGCTTCGACAAGAAGCTCGCCAAGGATGACAGTGGTGGAGGGGGTCAGTTCAGAAGGTTTGACGATGCAGGTGCAGCCGGCGGCCAGCGCGAAGGGGAGTTTCTGGCTAAGGATCCAGAACGGGAAGTTCCAGGGCGTGATGATGCTGACGACGCCGATGGGTTCCTTCAGCACCACGGCAAGCATGTCCTCGCCCAGCGAGTTGTGGCTGTCGCCATGCAGCGTGCGGGCGAGTGAAGCGGCATAGCGCCAGAGGTCGGCGGCCCCCGCGACCTCGCCCCGCGACTGGGTGATGGGCTTGCCGGATTCCAGCGTCTCGATCAGGGCCATCCGGTCAACATGGGCTTCGATCAGGTCGGCGACCTTGAGGAGCAGAGTGGCGCGGGCCTTGCCGGGCAACTTGCTCCAGCGGCCATCGTCAAAGGCGGCGCGGGCGGCGGTGATGGCGGCCGCGGTCTCGGGCCTGCCACCCCGCGCGGATCGGCTGACGACCGCCCCGTGCGAGGGGGAAAGGCGTTCGGATGTCGCCCCGTCGGCATTGTCCTGCCAGTGGCCGTCGATCAGGTGGCGCGCCAGAAATACCGGCGGTAAAGTCGTCTGGATTGCAGGGATCACTGTCAGGTCAAGCATCTTCAGCTTCCCGGAAATTCTGGTTTGCGCTTCTGGCGGAACGCGGCGACGCCCTCTTCCCGATCATCGGTGGCGGCGATGGCGGCGGACCCCAGCGCCTCGATCAGGGCGGCGCTGTCCTCGCCCTGGCCGGCGTGGATCATCGCCTTGGTGATTTCCGTGGCGCGGGGAGAAAGGGTGGCGGCCTTCTCGGCGATGGCGTGGGCGGCGGCGCGGGGGTCGTCGGAAACTTCGGCCACGAAGCCGCAGGAGAAAAGGCGATTAGCCCCGATGCGGCGACCGAAGAGGGCCATTTCCTTGAGGACGCCTTCCGGGATCAGCCGGGCGAGGCGTTGCGAGCCGGACCAGCCGGGGACGATGCCGACCCCGGCCTCGGGCAGCGCGATGGTGGCTTGCGGGGTGATCAGGCGGATGTCGCAGGCAGCGGCCAGTTCCAGGCCGCCGCCGAAAGCATGGCCGTTCAGTGCGGCGATGGTGGGTTTCGAAAGGCGCGCGAGGCGGTCAAAGATGCGATGTCCGCCGCGGACCCAATTGCGTGCGAAGTCGGCGGGGGAAAGGCCGCCCCAGGCGTTGATGTCGGCGCCAGAGCAGAAGGCTTTCTCGCCTTCGCCCGTGACGATCACCGCGCGAATTTCCGATTGGACTTCGATAAGTTCCAGATGACTGGCCAACTGGGCCAGCATCTCCACGGTGAAGCAGTTGAGCTTGGCCGGATTGTCGAGCGTGAGCGTTGCCACCGGCCCGGTGATGTGCAGGCGGACGCCGGTCATGGCTGCCACCCCATCGGGCCTTCAGTCAGAAGTGAGAGCGGCATGGTCGTGGCGTTCTCGGCCACGGTCACCCGGCCCTGGCTCGCGGCGATGATGTCGCGGGCCGGGTCGATCCCCGGCATGATCTCGGTCGCGACAAGGCCCTTGGCCGTCAGCCGGATTGCGCAACGCTCTGTGATGTAGAGGACCTCTTGCCCCTGCTGGCGCGCCCGGTTGCCCGAGAAGGTGACGTGTTCGACGCGGTCGACCATCTTGCAGAACTTGCCGGGTGTGGCGACGCTCAGCCCCGAGGGGGTAAGCGCGACCCCTGCCCCGGCCTCGAACCAGCCGGAGAAGACGATCTTGCGGGCATGGGCGGTGATATCGACAAAGCCGCCGCACCCTGCTGTCAGGTAGGGCTTCTTGCCCAGTTTCGAGACGTTGACGTTGCCTTCGACGTCGATCTCCATGAACGAGAGGAGGGACATGTCGAAGCCCCCGCCCTGGAAGTAGATGAACTGCTGCGGCGACGGCATGTAGCCCCAGGCATTCGACGCGCAGCCGAAGGCGAAGCCGGTCAGCGGCATGCCGCCCACGGCGCCCTGTTCGATGGCCCAGGTGACGGCCTCGGGGTGGCCTTCCTCCAAGAGGATCCGGGGGACCATCGCGCTGATGCCAAAGCCGAGATTGGCGGTCATGCCGCCGCGAAGCTCCAGCGCGGCGCGGCGCGCGATGACCTTTTCGACCCCGTGCTCGGCAAAGCTGAACGATGACCAGGGCCGCATGATCTGACCGGAGATCGCCGGATCGTAGGGCGTTTCGGTGGTCTGGCGCTGGTCGGGGTCGAGAACGATGAGGTCGACAAGGTGGCCAGGCACGCGCACGTCGTGCGGTCGAAGCGACCCCTTGGTCGTCACGCGTGAGACCTGGGCAATGACGAGGCCCCGGTTGTTGCGGGTGGCAATCGCCTGCTCCAAGCCACCCAGATAGGCGCCTTCGTGTTCGTAGGTCAGATTGCCATTTTCGTCGGCCGTCGTCGCCCGCAGGATGCAGACGTCGGGCTGGATGTTCGGGAAATGCAGCCAGGTCTCGCCGCCGAACTCCACCCGGTGGACGATGGGGTCCGCCGCCCCGCGGGCGTTCATCGAGCAGCCCTCGCGGATCGGGTCGGCGAAGGTCTCCATGCCGACCTTGGTCAAGACACCCGGACGGCGCGCTGCTGCCTCTCGGTGCATGTCGAACATGATGCCGGACGGCACGTTGTAGGCGGCGACGCGATCCTCGACGATCATCTTCCAGATCTCGGGCATCGGCAGGTTGGAAGAGCCCGAAGGATAGGAGCCGGCCAGAACGCGGGCGAGAAGGCCTTCCTGCGCGATCCAGTCCATCCCCTTGACGCCATACATGTCGCCCGCCGCGATGGGGTGCAGGGTGGTGATGGCCTTCGGATGCCCTTCCGCGCGGAACCGCTCACCCAATGCCTTCAGAACCAGGTCCGGGCAGCCAAGGGCGGAGGAAGAGGATACGGTGATGACCGCCTCATCGGCGATACGCACGACGGCCTTGGATACTGCGACGAGCTTGGTCACGCGGCCCTCCCGTAATCCACAACCTGCCGGCTTGCGGTTCTGGCGGCCTCGCGTACCGCCAGAGCCACGGCCAGCGACGCGACGCCGTCGCGACCTGTTGCTGCGGGTTGACCGGTCCCCGCGATGGCGCCGAGAAAGTCTGTCACGCTTTGGACGTAAAGGTCGTGCGGGGAATAGGGGACGTCTTCCCGGCCCCGCGCGCTGACCATGCTGATGGACCCGACCGGCAGCTGAGTCATCACCCCGTTCGCGAAGATGGAACCCTCGGTGCCGTGCACCTCCAACCCCGACCCGGCGAAGGGATGCGTAAAGCTTTCATGGCTTTGCACCATCGCGCCCGAAGGCATGGTCCAGACGGACATTGCGGAATCCTCGACCCCCTGCCCCATGCCGGTAGCGCTCATCTGCGCCACCACGGCGACGGGGTCCTCGCCCAGCAGGAACCGTGCCACGTCGGCGTCGTGAACAGTGATGTCCGGGATAACCCCACCGCCCGCAGATGGATCATTGATCCGCCAGCCTTGCAGATGCGGGGGCAGATGAACCGCGTGAAACAGGCGCAAGGACAGGACGCGACCGATGCGGCCCGCCCGGATCAGGTCGCGCACCGCCCGATGCGATCCAGAACAGCGCAGATGATGATTTGTGGCAAAAACCACGCCTGCTGCCTCGGCCGCGCGGACCATTTCTGCTGCCTCGGCCACGGTCATCGCAAGAGGCTTCTCGCACAGAACGTGCTTGCCGGCGGCAATCGCAGCCATCGCCTGCGCATAGTGCTTTTCATTGGTTGATGAAATATAGACCGCCCTGATAGACGCATCCGACAGCACCGCATCCAGGTCAGTCCCCGAAACAGCGATGCCATGTTTGTCAGCGTAGTCCTGAGCGCGCTGAAGCGAGGTGCTGACCACAGCCGCCGTTTCGCCATTCGTGGCACGAATGGCACCCATCATGTGCTGTTCGGCAATGGTGCTTGCCCCGATCAACCCCCAGCGCATGATTCCCCCTCGTACTTGGATCGTTCCAAGTGTTTTACTGGAACGATCCAAATAACGTCAAGCCCAGCGAGAGCTGGGGTGGTGGAAATCTGAAGCCTTAAGGTTTCTTCGGGCTTTCCGCTGCAGCACGGCGGAGGTCGAGCTTCTGCAGGCCCTCCAGAAGATCCAGCAACTGCTCCAGCCGGTCCTTGCCAAATTCCGCCTCGATGCGGCCCAGAATGGCGGCGCTGTGCGCGGCATGCGCGTTGACCAGCGTCAGTCCTGCCGGAGTGATCGCGACGATGGTCTTGCGGCGGTCTTCCGGCGGAGTCATGCGCGAGATCAGCCCCTCCTCGACCATCGGCCCCACCATCCGGGTCAGGCTCGACAGCAGCAGGACGGCCTCGGCGGCGACCTGGCTCAGTTCCAGCGGCCCCTTTTCCTGCAAAACCCGCAGGACGCGCCATTTCTGCTCGTTGACGCCCGAAGTTGCCAGCATGTCGCGAAATGGCCCCATCACGGTTTCCCGTGCGCGCAACAGCGCGATGGGAAGCGATCGGCGGATCTGGCGGAAGGGAGGCGCGTCGGTCATGGCCACTTATCGCGCGTTTTCCAGTGGGCCTCAATCCCGACGGGCATGCCCTCTGGCCCTTCGCCCCGAGGACGCTATGGTGAAGATGCCCACGAGCTTGACGAAGGTCCCGATGCCCGCACCTCTGAACCGCCTGAAGCACCGCCTTTCCGCCGGGGAGACCCTTTATGGCTGCTGGCTGGGGATGGCTGACCCCTATGCCGCCGAGATGGCCACGACTTGCGGTTTTGACTGGCTGCTGATCGACGGCGAACACGCCCCGAACGACCTGCGCTCCACGATGGCGCAGCTTGCGGTGATCGAGCCGTCGGCAAGCCTTCCGGTGGTGCGCCTGCGCGATGACGACCCGGCGCGGATCAAGCAGGCGCTGGACGCGGGCGCGCAGAGCCTGCTGATCCCGATGATCGAAAGCGCGGATCAGGCGCGTCGGGCGCTGGCTGCGACCCGCTATCCGCCTGAGGGGATACGGGGGGTGGGTTCATCATTGGCGCGGGCATCACGGTTTTCGGCGATCCCGGACTATCTGGCCACCGCGAATGAGCAGATCTGCCTGATCCTGCAGATCGAAAGCCGGGCGGGGCTGGCAGCGCTGGAAGACATTCTGGCGATAGATGGCATCGATTGCGTCTTCATCGGACCTGCGGACCTTGCGGCGGACATGGGGCATCTTGGCAATGCCTCTCACCCGGAGGTGCGGGCGGCGGTGATGGACGCGCTGGCGCGGATCGCGGCCTCGGGCAAGGCGGCGGGGGTCCTGTCGACCGAGGACGCCTTCATCGCCGATTGCCTGAAGGCCGGGGCGCGCTTTGTCGGGGTGGGGATCGACGTGCTGGCTTACGTCGGTGCGCTTCGGGTGCGTGCCAAGCAGTTCATTCCCGGCTGACGCCTCGTCGTGCGCCTTCGGCTTCTCCTCGCAGGCGGAAGCGAGGAGAAACAAAGTGCACGACGAGGGGTCAGATCAGGGCCAGCGCCCGGATCGGTGAGCCCGTCCCGTCCTTGATCTTCAGCGGCGTCACGATCAGCAGTGCACCCTTGGGCGGCAGCTGGTCGAGGTTGCAGAGGCTAGCAAGGCCAAAGCAGTTGTCCCGGTGCAGGAAGTTGTGCGCCGGGAACGGCGGGCTGAACTTGCCCGCCATCCCCGCATCGGTGCCGATGCACTGCGTGCCCCAGCCGACGATGCCCTTGCCCAGAAGGTAATCGATGCAGTCCGTCGACGGCCCCGGCGAGTGCGAGCCGTCCTCGTAGGGGTCCGGGTCCCCGTTCAGAAACAGCTTCTCGTCATGCGACCGCTGGTCCCAGTCGGTCCGCATCAGCACCCATTCGCCGGGGCCGATGTCGCCGTGCCTTGCCTCCCAGGCTTTCACATGGGCGGCGGTCATGAGGAAGTCCGGGTTGGCGGCGGCTTCCGCCGAGCAGTCGATGACGTTCGCGGGCGCGATCAGGCGCTGGACGGACAGGGTGTCGGTGAAGCCGTCCGGGTGGTCCTTGCCGGAAAGCCAGTGGTGCGGGGCGTCGAAATGGGTGCCCGAGTGTTCGCCAAGCGTGAGCCAGTTCCAGGCCCAGAAGGGGCCGTCCTGATCATATTCGCTGATCCGATGGATCGCCACTTTCGGCGTGTTCCGCGCGAGATCCTCCGGCAGGTGGAGGATTGGCGTCTCGGGGCCAAGCTGGGCCGTGAGGTCGACGATCTTCACTCCACCGGACGCAAGCCCGAAAGCCAGCGCCCGAAGCACCTCGCCCGCGCCCTTCTGCGCCTCTCCCTGCCCCGCAAAGCGGCGGCGGCGGCGGGTCATCACGTCTTCGACCATGTCGAAGACGGCGTCCACGGCGCGCTCCTCGGTCACGAAACCGGGCGACATCCGCAGGATCGGGCCGCGGAAGTCGACGGAGTAGCCCTCGACCCCCAAGGCCCCGACACAGGCCGCGGCTCCGGCCTTGTCCGGCATCCGGATCATCACTGCACCCCCCCGCTTGGCGGGGTCTCGGGGGGAGTGTAGCGGCAGGTCCAGCCGGTCGGCCCGTGCGATCACCCGGTCCACCAGGCGGCGGTTGTGGGCCGCGACCTCGGTCAGGTCCTGCTTCGAGAACCAGTCCATTGCGGGCAGCGAAGCGATGGCCGCAACCGACCCCGGCGTGCCGGTGTCGAAGCGGCGGATGTCGGGGGCGTATTCGAAGCGGTCGAGGTCCCAGGAGAACGGGTTGTTCTGGCTGAACCAGCCGCGGCCTTCCGGCGTCAGGTTGGGGATCAGGTCCTTGTCGGCATAGAGGATGCCCGCGCCGGGGGTTCCGCAGAGCCACTTGAGGCTGGTCGAGACGACGAAATCGACGCGCGGGTTCAGTGCGTCGAAGGGCATCAGGCCGGCGCCTTGGGTGATGTCGGCGACCATCAGGCTGCCCATCGCGCGGCCGTGGGCGACGAGGGTGGGGTAGTCCATCTTCGACGACCCGATGGAGGTGACCCAGGTCAGGAGGGCGAGGCCGACGTCGGGGGTCCAGTGGGCGAGGTAATCCTCGGTGGTCACCAAGGGGAGGCCTTGGGAGAGCGGCACCGTGGTGAGGGTGAAGCCCATCTTCGGGGCAAGGCCTGCAAGGAGGAAGTGGAGCGAGGGGAAGCAGTCGGCGGCGGCGAGGACCCGCTTGCCGCGCAGGCTGCCTTCGGGGAGGGCGCGGAGGATCTTCTGCAGGCCTTCGGTCACGTTGTCGACGGTCGTGAGGCTGCCTTTCGGCACGTTGATCAGCCGACGCCAGCGGTCGATGAAGTCCTGGCGCTTGCGAAGGACGTACCCCCACTGCTTGTCGTTCGGGGCGGCCCAGACTTCGGAAAACTCGGCCATCGCGCGGGCCATGTCTTCTTCCTTGCCAGGGTAGATGCCGATGGAATGGTAGAGGAAGTAGCCCCCCTCGGTGGTGTTGCGGTTCATTGGATGCGGCCCTCCCTGGCCTTCGGGTGGGAGAGTGCCAGCGGGCCGCGGGGGCTGCAAGTGCCCGCGCGTGGGCAGTTTTTCGGGCCTATGGAAATCAAGGGCTTGCCTGTGGGCGTTTACTTTGCGTCAACAATTTCGCCGCGCCATCCGGCGGCTTTTGCGAGGACGAAAACCTCGCCCGCAAGGACATCGACGGTGCCGTCCGGGTGCAGATGGAACGCGGTCGTCACGCCTGCGGCGCGGCACAGGGCGAGGCCTCCGGCACAGTCCCAGAGGCCCCCGGCGCGGGCCTCGACATAGCCCTTCAGGCGACCCGTGGCGACGAGCATCAGGGAGAGGGCGCAGGAGCCGAGGAGGCGGATGCCAAGGCCAAGGGCGTCGGCTTCGGACTCGATGGTGTAACGGTCGGCGGCAGACCAGCGCGGGTTGCGTCCGAGGCCGAGGCAGGG
Source organism: Paracoccaceae bacterium (assembly GCA_031412255.1). GTDB lineage: Bacteria > Pseudomonadota > Alphaproteobacteria > Rhodobacterales > Rhodobacteraceae > Tabrizicola. Next base: position 65,889 of record JANOCQ010000319.1, read on the forward strand.
CGGGTCGTCGGGGCGCGAGCCTTCGGTGAAGCCGGTGGTGCGCAGGGGCTGGCCCAGGGTTCCAAGGGCGGAGAGGCCGAGGGCCGGTGCGATGATGGCCCCGGCGATGGGCTGGCCTTTGTCCATGAGGCCGAGCGAGACAGTCCAGAACGGCAGGCCGGAGAGGAAGTTCCTGGTGCCGTCGATGGGGTCGATGGCCCAGTAGCGGTCGGTCGGGGAGCCGCCGTATTCCTCGCCCAGGATGGCGCAGTCCGGGAAGGCGACGGTGAGGCGCTCTCGCAGGGTGCGTTCGACGGCGCGGTCGGCGTCGGAGACGAGGTCGCCGGGGGATTTCGCCTCGACGTTGCGCTGACTGAGAGTGTTGAAGAAGCCGAGCGCCTGGGTGCCTGCTTCGGTGAGGATTGCTGTCAGATCGTCCAGGTTGAAAACGTCAGGCATCGGGTGGTCCTGCTGGGTTCGGAGCAACGTCACTGCATCCTAGAGACTGCGGAGAACGGATACGAGTCGCTCGCGCCGGCTTTCGGGGCGCGGGCTGAAGGCGCAAGCCGGAAGCCAAGGGGCGTGCGGCAAGGCCAATCGGCCTGAAATCTGCCCGCGTCTGCCTGGGCTGGCGCGGTATCGCGCCTGCCCAAGGGCAGGCAGGCAGGCGCGGGCAGATTTGTCGACGGACAAATCCGCCAAGCATGGTCGTCACGCTTCCGGCACAGAAACCACGATCCCGTCGAGCGCCCCAGTCATCTTGATCTGGCACGACAGGCGCGAGGTGGGTTCGCGGCCCGCTTCGGTGATGTCGAGCATGTCATCCTCGAAAGCGCTGGGGGTCCCTGCCCGGATCGTCCAGGCGGGATCGACGACGACGTGGCAGGTTGCGCAGGACATCGAGCCGCCGCATTCGCCGATGATGCCCGGAACGCCGTGCCGGGTGGCGGCTTCCATCAGGCTGGTGCCCTCGGCCACGTCGAGGGTGATCTCGCGGCCGTCGGCCAGTTTCCAGGTGGCTTGCATGCGGTGCCCTCAGACATACCAGATGTAATAGTCGCGCAAGGCCACGCCTTCGAGGCCCTCGGTCTTGGTCACCTCGATCCGCTTCATGAAGAGGTGGTGTTCCACCAGTTCCGGGCCGAGGGCGGCGGCGAGGACGGTGTCGGCCTGGAGGTCGTCCATCGCTTCGGCCAGCGAGGCCGCAACGCCGTAACCTGCATCGGTGCGGTCGAAGCCGTCGCCTGCTTCTGGTGCGGGAAGGGTGTAGGCATTGTCCACCCCCAGAAGCCCGGCTTGTAGAAGGGCCGCGAGGGCGGTGTAAGGGTTGCAGCTGGCGTCGGCCATGCGGTGTTCAAGGCGGGTCTTCGCACCACCTTCCTCGGAGACACGGACCGTCACGCCGCGGTGGTCACCGCCCCAGTTGCACCAGTAGCCCGACATCGAGGCGGGTTGCAGACGCAGGTAGCTGCCGACGGTGGGGGCGAGAAGACCCGCGAGGCCCTTGTGATGGTGGAGCCAGCCCGCGACGACGCCTTTCGCCAGGTCGTTCATGTGGCCGGGGCCGCCTTTCTGGCCGGTCGTCAGCGCGTTCTTGCCCGCCTTGTCGGCGAAAGAGAGGTTGAAGTGGAGGCCCGAGCCGCCTTTGTCCAGGATCGGTTTTGGCAGAAACGTAAGCAGGATACCGTGTTCGAGGGCCACCTCGCGCGCCAACTGGCGGAAGAGGACCATTTCGTCGATGGCCCTGAGCGCGTCGTCATAGGCGAGGGTGAATTCGTATTGCGGGGTGTCGTATTCGGCGGTGATGAGGTCGAGGCGGAAGCCTGCCTCCTCGGCCCTTTGCCAGATCGCATCGGTAAAACCGGCGGGGTCGGCGAAGGGGCCGGTGCCGTAGACGATGCCGCCGGGGGCGTGCATCGGAGCAAGGCTATCATCCTCGGCGATCTCGAAGGCGAAGGCTTCAAGCTCGATGCCGACTTTCGGGGTCAGGCCCTTGGCAGTCCAAGCGTCTACGGCACGTTTCAGAGCGGAGCGGGGGCAGAGCGGGATGCGCTGGCCGTCGCTGTCGTAAAGGTCGCCGGTGACGACCTTGGTGTCCGGCTCCCACCCGTCGCGGATGTCCTCGGCGACCCAACGGAGTTCCATGTCGGGGAGGCCTTCGCGACATCGGGTGTGGGGGGCGTCGAGGATCAGGTCCTTGTCCCAGTGGACGCTGAAGGTCGGACGCGCCATGCGGGTGCCGTCGGATTTGAGCTTGGATGCGGGCAGGTATTTGCCCCGCATCAGGCTGAGATGGTCGCAGAACATCGCGCGCAGGCGGTCGGCCATTGGTGTCCCCTGTTTCCTGGTGTTCGCGTGATTGTCGAGGAAAACCGGTTTTCACTTTCCTCATCGCGCTTTGTTGGTCTTATTGAGTCATTGCAACGTCACCCGCACCGGAAGGCTTTTCAACCCGGCCACGAAGTTCGAGCGCAGGAATTTCTGCTCGCCCGCCGGTTCGATGGAACGGATGCGCCTGGCGAGTTCCTGGAAAAGGACGCGGACTTCGAGGCGGGCGAGCCACATGCCAAGGCAGAGGTGCGGGCCGCCCTGGCCGAAGGCGAGGTGCTTGTTCGGGGTTCGGGCGAGGTCGACGCGGAAAGGGTGGTCAAAGACCGTCTCGTCCCGGTTGGCCGAAGCGTACCAGTAGAGGACCTTGTCGCCGGCCTTGACGCTTTTGCCGTGGAGTTCGAAGTCGCGGGTGGCGGTGCGGCGGAAATAGCTGGTCGGGCTGGCCCAGCGGATGATCTCGTCGGCCATCGTGTCGTCCACCTGGCCGGACTGGATCAGGGGCAGAAGTTCGGGCTGGTGGGCGAGGGCCTGCAGCCCGGCGGCGATGGAGTAGCGGGTGGTGTCATTGCCCGCCGCGACGATCAGGCAGAAAAAGTTGCGGAATTCGTGTTCGGGCATGACCGTGCCGTCGTGGCCGGGTTGCAGGATCATGTGGAGGACGCCTGAGGTGTCGCCGGCGGCGGTTTTGCGGGCCATCAGGTCCTTGGCGTAGACGAACAGTTCCGCGCCCGCTGGCGAGTTGAAGGGCATCATGCGGAATTCGTCGGTGGTGAGCTTGTCGAGGACGTGGGGGGTGAAGTCGGGATCGGTATTGGCGATGAGGGCGTCGCCCTTTTCGACGAGCCAGGGGAGGTCTTCGTCGGGCAGGCCGACGATGCGGCCAAGCATGCGCATGGGCAGTTCGCGGGCGATGTCCTTGGTGGCGTCGAAGGTTTCGCGCTGGAGGGCTTCGTCGAGGATGGTGGTGCAAAGATCGCGGATCGACTGCTCGAAGGTGGCGATCACGGGTTTGGAGAAGGCCTTGGCGACCTTGACGCGGGTCATCATGTGCTCGGGCGGGTCGGTTTCCTGGAAGGTGCGGCGGGCGAGGTATTCCTCGTAGCTCTGGTCTTCCATCCTGATGCCGCAGGCCGAGGAGAGAAGGTCGGGCTGGCCGTTCAGGCGGTGGATGTCCTCGTGGCGGGTGACGGACCAGAAGCCGGCGCCTTGGGGGTAGTCGGTCCAGTGCATCGGGTCGTCGCGGCGCAGGCGGGCGAAGGTGTTGTGGGGGGCGCCGGCGAGGAAGGTGTCGTGGGAGGTGAGGTCGGCCTGGCCGTCGTCGGTCTGGGTCCAGACTGTCATGGGTTGCTCCCCCTTTCGGTTTGTACAATGATACGCATGTTAAATATGTAAAGGGAAATCTCAATGCATATCGCGGTGCTGGCGACGAACACGGATGACAGTGCCTTTGCGGCCCGACACCCGCGGGATGTGGAGAAGTTCCGGGCGCTGCTGCATGGCGTCAGGCCGGGGTGGCGGGTGACGGCGTTCGATCTGCCGAAGGGGGAGTTTCCTGCGGATGTGCAAGGGTTTGACGGGTTCCTGATCGGGGGCAGCCCGTCGTCGGTGCATGACGAGGATGCGTGGATCGAACGGCTGTTCAAGGTGATCCGCGAGGCCTTTGCGGCGGGCAAGCCGCTGGTGGGGGCGTGTTTCGGGCACCAGGCGATCGCCAAAGCGCTGGGGGGGACGGTCGGTCCAAATCCGGGGCCGTTCGTGCTGGGGACGGCGCAGACGGAGGTTGTCGCCCCTGCCCCGTGGATGGAGCCGGTCGCGCGGTTCCGGCTGGCGGCGGCGCATGGCGAGCAGGTGCTGGTACTGCCCGAGGGGGCAGAGGTCGTGGGGCGGACGGAGGGCTGTCCGGCGGCGTGCTACCGGATCGGCGATGGGGTCTTTGCCACCCAATATCATCCGGAAATGACGCCGGAGTTTCTGGCGGCGCTGGTCGAGGAGTTCGCGCCGAAGTTTCCGGTGGAGGTGCGGGAGGCCGCAGAGGCGTCACTCCCCCTCGCGACGGAAGGTCCGCGTTTTGCCGAATGGATCGCGCGGTTCTTCGAGCGGGCGCGGGGCTAGGACAGTGCGGCCAGAAGGTCCATCGCGGTGACCTGGTCGAACTGGACATGGGACTGCATCATCGCCTCGGCCCCGGCGGAATCGCGGTCGGTGATCAGGCGGGCGATGGCGCGGTGCTCGGCGGCAGATTTCGGGATCGCGCCCTGAAAGCGGTAGCGGGCGCGGTAGTAGGCGAGGAGACGGCGGGCGTTGGTCTTCAGGCTTTCCAGCAGCACACCATTGCCCGAGGCCGTCGCGACACAGGCGTGGAAGCGCAGGTTCAGCTGGTAATAGCCGTCGGGGTCGTCGGTCGGGCTTTGGGCGGCTTTGACCTCGCAGGCGCGGACGGCGGCTTCCAGGTCCTCGGCCCCGTGCCGCGACAGGCGGCGGGCGGCGAGGCCTGCGGCCTGGCCTTCCAGCTTGGCATGGACTTCGAGGATCGCCAGAAACTCCTCCAGCGTGGGCCGGAAGATCGTGGCGCCCTTGCGCGGCAGGCGGCGGACGAGGCCCAGCGCTTCGAGATAAAGGATCGCCTCGCGGACCGGAGTGCGCGAGACGCCGTGGGTCTGCGACAGTTCCGCTTCGTCGAGCAGGTCGCCTGGGTTGAGCGCGCCAAGGTCGATCCGGTCCAGGATGTGCTGGACCAGGGTCGGGATCTGCGGACCTGCGAAGGGGATCGACATGGTGTGCTCCTTGCGGCGGACGTTGCCACGGGCGGGGCGGCTCGTCGATGACTTCGTCACTCCACGCTGGGCGCGCGCCTTCCGACGAGAAGACGAAGTCGCACGAGGAGGCGGTGGCTAGAGACCGTAGAGCGCAGCCATGTCTGCAAGCCGCCCAGCCTCCAACGCGTCGAACTCGGGTGGCGGTTGCTGCTGAATCACGAAGTCGAGGAAGGGGTCGATCACCCGGCTGCGCCGGCCCGACAGGGTTTCCATGATCGCCTGGCCGCAGAACGGGACGTAGGCCTCGGAGTAGCCGCCTTCGTGGACCATGACCAGCCTGCCGCCGCAGAGCGTATCGGCGGCCTGCATTAGCCGTTCGGTCATTGCGCGATAGGTGTCGGAATGGGCCAGCATCCGCGCCAAGGGGTCGAGCGCATTCGCGTCGAGGCCCGAGGCGACCACGATGAGGTCGGGCTTGAAGCGCTGGAGTGCGGGCAGGACGATGCTGTCCATCGCCGTCAGATAGCTATGGTGGCCGCCGCCGGGCAGGAGGGGCACGTTGAGGTTCGCCCCCTGCCCCGCGCCCTCGCCGCGTTCATGGGTCGCGCCTGAGTTTGTCGGGTAGCAGTTGTTCTGGTGCAGCGAGATCGTCAGCGTGTCCGCCCGATCCCAATAGATCGCTTGCGTGCCGTTGCCGTGGTGGACGTCCCAGTCGATGACGGCGACTTTGCCAAGGTTGTGGCGGGCGCGCATCTCCTCGATGGCGACGGGGATGTTGGCCAGGAGGCAAAAGCCCATGGAATGATCGGGCATGCAGTGGTGACCCGGCGGGCGCGAGAGGGAATAGGCGTTCTGCCATTGGCCGGTGAGGACCCGGTCCATCGCGTGGATCGCCAAGCCTGCGGAGAGGGCCGCGATTTCGTAGGAGCCTTGGCCGAAGGGAGATTCCTCGCCCAGCATGCCGCCGCCTGCATCGGACAGGCGCTTGAATTCGGTGAGGTAGCCGGCGGGATGGATGCGGCGTAGAGCGTCATCCGTCGCTTCCGGAGCGGTTTCCAGCGCGAGGTGGCGCGACAGGCCCGAGACGTCAAGAAGGTTCTTGAAGCGGCGCTTGGTCTCGGGGCTTTCGGCATGACCGCCACCGGCGGGGGGCTGGATCCAGCCGCCGGGTTTCAGGAACAGGGCGGCCTCGCCGGTGGTGTGCCAGAGCGTGCGTTCGTCGAAGCAGAACCCCGTGGTCATAGCGCCGCGAAGCCCGCGTCGAGGGCGGTCAGGATCGCCGTGGCGTCGGCTTCGGTGATGACGAGCGGGGGCGAAAGG